>CAZYTQ010000081.1:0-15561 GCA_964650135.1 uncultured Anaerolineaceae bacterium
AGATGGGGCTGGTGACGTCCCACGCGGTGTAGCCGCGCGCCTCGAACGTGGCACGGATGCCGCCCGACGGGAACGAGCTCGCATCCGGCTCACCCTGGAGCAGGTTCTTGCCCGAGAACTCGGCGATGGTCTTGCCCTCGCCGGTGGGCGCCAGGAACGAGTCGTGCTTCTCGGCCGTGCTGCCGGTCATGGGCACGAACCAGTGCGTGTAGTGGGTGGCGCCGTGCGCCAGCGCCCACTCCTTCACGGCATGCGCCACGGCATCCACGATGGCCGGGTCGAACGGCTCGAGGCCCTCGATGGTCCGACGCAGCTTGGCGTGGATCGGCTTGGCGAGATAGGCGCGCTGCGCGTCGTCGTTGAAGACGTACTGCCCGAAGATCGCCTGGCCCGCCTGCTCGACGTAGTCCTGGGTGGGCGCGACCTTGATGGTCGCGATCTCCGCGATGGCCGATCGACGTGCGGTCATGTCACTCCCGTGGCTGTGATGGCGAGACGTCGGGCCGCTGGCCCGCCGTCCCAAGGGCTTGGCCTGCCTGACGGACCGCCGCCGGGCACGGCGGGACCGACTGGGACCCTTGGAGTCTATGAGAGTGGCCGGTTGCGGAGAGGTGACGCTTGGGAGCTACTCGGGCGACGAGATGACGCCTGGGGCGGCCAAGGGCGCGGAGACGACGCCTGGGCCGGCCTCGGGCGACGGACCGACCCCCACGCGCAGGTCCAGGCCCAGGTCCCTGGCCGATACGACGCGAGTCGCCAGGTCGCGCCGGCTGACCACCAGTGCGTGGCCGTGGGGCAGCTCCTGCCAGTCGTCGCTGCCCTCGTTCGCGACGCCTGCCGACCCGACCACCACCCGGTCGGGTGCCACGCGATACCAGAGCCGGTAGTCGCGCTCGCTCTCGCCGTCCGGCCCGGCCCGGATGACGGCCGCGTGCCACCACGCGACCGCGACCAGCTCGTGGGGGGTGAGCAGCAGCACGTTGAGCGACGTCGCGGTGGCGCGCGTGGAGACCTCGGCGGCGGCATGGAGCAGCGCGGACGCCGGGTCGTGTGCCAGATCAAGGGCACGTGCGAGCGCGAAGTAGCGCTCCGAATCGGTGTCCCCCTCGAACCCCGGAGCCACGGCCGGTCCACCCGCGTCGACCAGCAGCGCCTCGAGCCGCTCGTTGGGCCACGCATAGCCGTTGTGTGCGAAGGCCGCGCCATCCACCAGGAACGGATGTGTGTTGCCGGACACCAGGGGCATGCCTGGCGATGCCTGGCGGATGTGGAGCGTCGCGGCGTCCGTGCGGATCGTATCGAGAGCCGTCCACCATGCCGCGCTCCGGGAGGCGCGCGTCGGCTCCCGATCCACCCGTACCTCCCCGGTCGCTGCCACGTGCGCGATCCCCCAGCCGTGCGTATGCACCGCGGACAGCGTCTCGAACCGGGCGAGCTCATCCGGCACCAGCTCCGGGATCGCGGCAACGCGGTCGGCGACGACCGCCAGCAGACGACACATGGCGCGAGGTTACGGGGTGCCCGGGGCGGCCGTGCCCGCGGGAGCCGGCGATGACACCACGCCAGCCGCCCGTCGCAGGGCGTCCGTGATGCCCTGGAGCTCCCGCGGCGCATCCACATATCGATCCGCGAGCACCGCGACCCGGAGGGTGTCGCCTTCGATGCGGACCCAGGCCCGCCGGCGCGGGAAGTAGAACGTGAGCGCGAGACCGACGATCAGGCACAGGAACGCGAACCAGATGACCGGCGCTCCGGGGTCGTTCTTGATGACCATGCCCGTCCATGAGGACGCGCCGTCCCACGCGATCGTGTAGCCGCCCGTGGTGGCCGGGTCGCCCGTGGCGCCCAGCGTGAGCACGGCCCGGAACAGGTCGGTGCCCGCCACCTGCGTGCCCGGCAGACCATCATCCACGGCGTCTCCCATGCCGACGCCCTGGAGGACCAGGAGCGCGATGCCGTCGGGGTTCCGGGTCAGGACCGTGAGCAGACCGACGTCGCTGCCCGGGACCGTCATGAACCCGGACGGGAAGTCCGCCACCTCGTCATCCAGCAGCAGCGGTCCGGTCCACACGAGCGCGCCGGATGGGTCGTGGATGGTCAGCTCGACACTCGGCCCGAACGTGTTCTGGTGGAACACGAACCCCTGGACCTCGAGCGGGTCGTTGACCCGGATGTCCTTGCGGGCGATCTCGCGTCCACCCTGGAACACGGACAGGTCGGTCACGAAGTCGGCGGGCGAGCCATCGGGGTTGAGGGGCATCCGGAAGCCGTTGTTGCGCACCAGCATGTTGTCGGGTGTGCCCACCGGCTGCACCGGCGCGGTCTGACCCTGGCCCACGAACACGACCGTCTCGAACCCGAACCCCACCGTCACGGCGCCACCCAGCAGGAACAGCACCAGCCCGAGGTGGCTGATGAGCGTGGCGAGCTTGTGGTACTGGTTGCGATCGCCCTGGAGCCAGGTCACACCGGCTGCGGCATCGTCCATGCGCCGGATGACCCGGAAGCGCCGACCCCGGAGGACCCGCCGGACCGCGTCCGCATCGAGGGGGGTCGACTCCAGCACCGTGCGCTCGGGCAGTCGGGGATCGAAGAACGGCAGCGGCTGGTCCACACGACCGGGTCGTGTCTGGCTCCACAGGCGGGGCGTCCGCTCCAGGGTGCAGCACACGATGGCGATGACGAGCACCACCAGGAGCAGCACGAACCAGGCGGCCGAGAAGATGCGGAACAGACCCAGCCGCTCGAACACATCGACCATGCCCGGGCCGATGCGGATGCCCAGCACCTGGATGCCATCCCAGCGGACGTGCATGTCCGCGACCTCGCGGGCATACATCGCGGGATCGTGGAGGGCTGCCGACGGGAACTGTCGGACGACCGTGCCGATGAGCCCCGCGACCGCGATGAGGATGATGAGGATGACCGCGAAGCGGACGCTCGTCAGCGTCGTCCAGGCGGCGCGACCGAGCCGGTCGAGGACGCTCATGGGCGTGATGGGCCGCCGCTGGGTCAGGCTGCTGGTCGCGATGCCGAAAGGGCTCCGATGGAGGGTTCAGTGGCTGGGTCCGGCCACCATACGTCGGGCCGTGCGACGCGTCAGACGATGACGGATGGGACCGCCGCCGCGAGCGCCTGGTCGATGTCGGCCAGCAGGTCATCCGCGTCCTCGAGACCGACCGACAGTCGCACGAGACCGGCCTGGATACCCGCCGTCACGAGCTCATCGTCGGTGAGCTGGCGATGGGTCGTCGACGCGGGATGGACGGCGATCGTCTGGACCGAGCCGAGGGACGCGGTCCGGGGCGGGATGTCGAGGGCGTCGAGGAACCGCGCCGCCGCGTCACGGGTGCCCAGATCGAGCGTGAGCAGCCCGCCGCCGCTGCGCAGCTGACGTCGCGCGACCTCCGCCTGGGGATGCGAGCCGAGGCCGGGGTAGGTGACCCGCCGCACGCCCGGGCGCGTCTCCAGATGGCCGGCGAGCGTGGCCGCCGTGGCCGCGTGACGATCCATGCGCACATGGAGCGTCTCGATGCCCCGGAGCACGAGGAACGCCGCGAACGGCGCGAGCATGCCGCCCGTCTCGATCTCCGTCTCTCGCACCTCGGCGATACGCGCGGAGCTGCCCACCACGCCACCGGCCAGCACGTCCGAGTGGCCGCCGACCCACTTGGTCAGGGATTCCACGACGAGGTCGGCACCCAGCTCCACAGGTCGGCACAGGTAGGGCGATGCGAAGGTGTTGTCGACGATGACGACGGCGCCCGCCCGATGGCCCAGGTCGGCCAGCCTGGCCAGGTCGGCGACCTCCAGCGTGGGGTTGGCGATGGTCTCCAGATAGAGCACGCGGGCGGGCCGCTCGAGCGCGCGTCCCATCGCGCCGGGGTCGGTCGCGCTCACATAGTCGACGGTCACGCCGAAGCGGGCGAGCACGTTCGACAGCAGGGTGCGTGTGCTGCCGTACAGGGCGCGCGTGGCGACGACCCGGTCACCGGCACGCAGCTGCGCGACGAGCGCCGCATGGATGGCCGCCATGCCGGAGGCGAACACGAACCCCGACTCGGCACCATGGAGCGCCGCGATCGTGTCCGCGAGGGCGCTGGCCGTGGGATTGTCCGATCGCGCGTACGCGTACCCCGGCTGGCGATCGGCGAGGATGTCGCCCAGCTCCGCCGCGTCCTCCGACTCGAACGTGACGGACTGGTAGATGGGCACCGAGTTGCCGGGCTGACGCACGACGGGAGAGCGCGTGGCCTGGTGGATGGCACGCGTCCCGAAGCCGCGATCCTGTGCAGGGGACATCGATCGCGACTCTACACCGCGAGGCGCTGCTCGGCCGACGGCGGGCCGTGGTGGAGTGACGACCGCCGGCCGAGAGGCCGAGTGGCACGCCGGGCGACCTGGTCGGACCGTTGGCCGTGGCTCGCATCGCGGGTCATAGCGGTCGCCAGCGCGACCCCCTGCGCCGATCGGCCGTCAGCCCTCGCGGGTGGCAGAGGCACGCTCCCGGCCCGGTTCGACGGGCGCCTCGGATGTGGTGGTCTCCCAGGGTGCCTGGCCACGTACGGTCCGGGTCTCCACGGGGATCGAGACGGAGGCGCGCGGTGTGCCACGCGCGGCCGGTGACCGGCCACTTGGCGACGGAGGGCCACTGGGCGAGGACGCGCCAGTGGTCGTGCCGCTCCCCGGCGTGGTGCCACTCCCCGCGGCCGTGCCGCTCCCGGGCACCGTGCCACTCCCTCGCGCAGAGCCCATGCGCGTCGCGACGCGCTCGGTGCGTGTCGTGTAGCCCACGATCCGGTCACGCCCCGAGCGCTTCCCCTCGTAGAGTGCCGCGTCCGCGGCCGCCATCAGCTCCTCGACCGTGACGCCGTCCTCGGGATACGCCACGAGCCCGATCGACACCGACGTCCGCGCCACCCGGTCGCTCACCCGGATGGCCAGCGCCGCCACGTCGCGGCGCAGCTTCTCCGCGACCACGTATGCCCCGGCCGCGTCCGTCTCGGGCAGCAGCACGACGAACTCGTCACCGCCGTATCGCGCGGCCGTGTCCGTCGTGCGCAGCGTGTGACCGATGACCTCCGCCACCCCTCGCAGCAGCTGGTCGCCGTAGTGGTGGCCGAACGTGTCGTTGACCGGCTTGAGGCCATCGAGGTCGATCATCAGCAGCGCGAACGTCCGACCCGCCCGGGCCGACAGCCGGACCTCTCGCTCGAGGGCCGCGAACAGGTGCGCCCGGTTGTAGAGCCCGGTCAACGGGTCGAACCGCGCGAGACGCAGTGCCGCGTCCCGCGCCCGGCGCTGCTCCCGCCCGGCGGCCATGCCCAGGAAGGCGAGCAGCACGAGCATCAGCGTCTGGAACGCGATGAGCGCGATGACCTCCGAATCGCGACGCCCGGCGCCGACGTTCACCAGCAGCGCGACGACGCCATAGGCGGCCGCCGACACGAGCGCCAGGACGACCGGGGCGGCTCCTTCCCGCGACAGGGCAGCGGCACCCACCAGCAGGAAGAAGCCGACCACGAAGGGGCTCGCGAGGCCGCCCGAGAGCCCCACGAGGACCGCCAGGAAGCCGACCGCGGACGCTGCCTCGAGCCAGCCCCGGATGCTGGCCGGCACCCGTCCGGGCAGCAGGTCGCCCAGGAAGACCACGGCGAGCGTGCCGGCCGCCACCAAGGCGAACATCGCGACCGACTGGTCGTCGGACCACAGGTCGCCAAGCGCCACCACGACCACCACGACCGCGACCAGGAACAGCAGGGCCACGATGCGCACCGCGCGGTCCCGTACCCACCGACGCGGTGCGTCCAGGGCGCCATCCCCGGAGAGGGTCGGATCGGCGTCCGCGGAACCGCCCTCGAGGGCCTCACCCGCCCCGCCCATGCGCTCCCCATCCCCGGGCATGCCGAAGCGGGAGCCGCCTCGTCCGGGCAGGTCGGCACCGGCCGATCGACGGCCTGCGAGCCAGGCCGCGACAAGGCCGACGCACATCGCGCCGACGGAGAGGAGACCCACGCCCAACAGGAGCGCGAGCTGTTCGATGGGCACCACTCGAAGGTCTCTGGGGGTCGTGGTCTGGGTGCCACGACGGTGGGAGGATGGGGCCTCCCCTGGGGGTCCGATGGTACCCGCGACCGGACCCCGTGCGATGCCCGCACGGGCTGATAGTGTGGCGCCCGTGCAACGGACCAGGCGGGTGGCGCCCGCCCCACGCAGCCGACGGGCGACACCCGTCGACGATGACCCCATCACCGAGCTCGACCGGGCCATCATCGACCAGCTCCAGCGCGATGGCCGGCGACCATTCACACGCATCGCCCAGGACCTGGGTGTCGCCGAATCGACCATCCGGAGTCGCGCTGAGCGGCTCATGGAGCGTGGCATCCTCCAGGTGGTCGGCGTCACCGACCCGCTCCAGCTGGGCTACGACCAGATGGCCATGATCGGCGTGCGCTGCTCGAGCGAGAGCCTGCTCGATGTCGCCGACGCGGTCGCGGCGCTCCGGGAGGTGACCTACGTCGTGGTCACGGCGGGCGCCTATGACCTGCTCGTCGAGACCGTGTGCCGGGACAACGCCGAGCTGCTCGACTTCCTGGTCGGGAAGCTGCGGCGCATCCCGGGCGTCCTGAGCACCGAGACCTTCGTCTATCTGCGTATCGCCAAGCAGAGCTTCCACTGGGCCGATCGTTGAGCGCGATGCGTCGATCGGGGCTCGCGGATCCTCGCAACCGGCCCGCCATCGTGGGATCCCTGCTGCTCGGCCTCGGCTTGTCCCTGGTCGCCTGGCTGGTGCTCGGGTGGTCACCGCTGCTCGCCTGGGCCGCCGGCTGGACCCCGGTCGCGTTCGCCGCCTATGGCATGGACAAGCGTGCGGCGATGCGCGGCAGCTGGCGCATCCCGGAGATCGTGCTCCACGGCCTGGCGCTCATCGGCGGTGTGCTCGGGGCGTGGGCAGGGCGCGGCGTGTTCCACCACAAGACGACGAAGCCGGTGTTCCTGGCGGTGCTGGTCCTCGCGAGCATCCTCTGGGGTGCCATCGTCCTGTGGGCCGTCCTCGGGCGCGCCTGACCCGGCCGACGACCGGCTTCGATACACGATCGCAAGGTGCCGGCCCAGTGCGCAGGACCGGCCGGGAGACCCCAGCCGGTACCATGGGGCGGTCAGCGGACCACGCCCGGTTGCGGTCAAGTCTGGCGGGCCGACGGGCTCCGCGTGCGCATCCGGGAGCATCCGCGGAGAGGGACCCGCACATGACCGCATCCAGACACCGCGCGAGCGCCCGGGCACTGGCGCTCGCCCTTGGTGCGACGCTCGTCGCCGGTGGGACGCTCGCCCAGGACGCATCGCCACCCCCGCCGCTCCCCGTCGTGCCGCCGGAGACGGAGGCCCTGGCCGGCAACTGGCCGGTGCCCCAGGGCGACCTCGCGGCGACCCGCGCCGCGCAGGGCTCGAGCATCGACAGCTCGACCATCGGTGATCTCCAGCTCGCCTGGACGTTCGACGTCACGGCGCCCGGCTTCTTCGGGTCGATCACCTCGCAGCCGATCGTGGTCGGTGACACCGTCTACATCCAGGACATGCGCAGCAACATCTTCGCGCTGGACAAGGCGACCGGTGCCACGAGGTGGGAGGCGCCCTTCGACATCGGCAGCATCGGGCCCAATGGGGTCACGGTGGCGTACGGCATGGTCTATGCCGGCCTGAGCGACTCCGGCGAGGTCGTCGCGCTCTCCGTCGAGGATGGGTCCGAGGTCTGGCGCCAGCGCATCGGCAGCCCGCCGGGCGAGGGCATCGACATGTCGCCCATCGTCCACGACGGGACCGTGTACATCAGCACCGTGCCGGGCACCGGGCTCGGGTCCTTCTATGCCGGTGGCGATCGGGGCGTGCTGTACGCCCTCGACGCGCGGACCGGTGAGGTCCACTGGTGGTTCGACACCACCGATGGCGGCTGGGACGCGATGGCGGTCGCCGGTGGCGGCGGCCTGTGGTACCCGCCGTCGATCGATGCGGACGGCAACATCTACTTCGGCGTCGGCAACCCCGCGCCATGGCCGTTGACTCCCGACTGCCCCAACGGCGAGTGCCGGCCGGGCGACAACCTGTACACCTCCGCGATGGTGTCCATCGACCCGACGACGGGCTCCGTCCGCTGGTACTACCAGGACGCGCCCCACGATCTGCTCGACCTCGACTTCCAGGCGACACCGATCCTGACCACGGCCGCCATCGACGGCACCGACACGCCCATCGCCATCGGCTCAGGCAAGACCGGCAACGTGGTGGCGGTCCGCCAGGACACCGGCGAGGTGCTCTGGAAGACGCCGGTCGGGAAGCACCAGAACGATGCACCCGGCCAGCCGCTCCCCGAGGATGGCTCGACGGTCGAGGTCTATCCCGGCAGCCTCGGTGGCGTCGAGACGCCCATGGCCTACGCCAACGGCGTGCTGTTCGCGGCCTATCTCGATTACCCGCAGTACCAGACGTCGACCGGCATGGATACCACGGTCAGCGTCGGCTACGACCAGGGCCAGGGCGGTCTCGTGGCCATCGATGTCACCACCGGCAGCATCCTCTGGGACATCCAGCTGGACACCCTGCCGGTCGCGGCAGCGACGGTCGCCAACGACCTCGTCTTCACGGGTGGCATCGACGGCACCTTCGCTGCCTACTCCGTGGCGACCGGCGAACGTGTGTGGAGCTACGAGGCCGACAACGGCTTCAACGCCCCGCCGGCCATCGCCGGGGACTACCTGTTCGTCGCAGCCGGCTTCCCCAAGCTCCCATTCACCCACGCACCCGGTGAGAGCGCGCCGCCCGAGGCGACCGACGATCCGGACGCGACCCAGGGACCGACGCCGGTCGCGAAGCTGTATGCCTTCCGCATCGGCGGCCCGGAGCCCCAGCCCACGGAGGAACCGACCGCCGAGCCGACCGCCGAGGCCACGAGCGAGGCGACCGCCGAGCCCAGCGCCGAGGCCACGAGCGAGGCGACCGCCGAGCCCAGCGCGGCGGCCACCGATGCGGCGACGGCAGCCCCGAGCGCCGAGCCGACATCGGCACCCACCGACGCTGTGACGACCACCGTCCCGATCGCGGCGAAGGACCTCTTCTTCGAGCCGACGGAGCTGACCATCCCCGCGGACACGGACGTCACGATCGAGCTGACCAACGCGGGTGCGGTCGTCCACGACTTCTACCAGCCGGACCTGGACGTGAAGACGCCCGACATCGAGCCGGGTCAGACGGGCACCGTGGTCATCAACCTCGCGCCCGGCACGTACCAGTTCTGGTGCGCCATCCCGGGTCACCGGGACGCCGGCATGACGGGTACGCTCACGGTCCAGTGAGTCGCTGACCCGTCCGACCGGACGTACGATCCGAGGCCCCCGACCGACCGGTCGGGGGCCTCGTCATGCCGGGAGGTGGTCGCCGGTGACCTCGGGACCGGGTCCCGGCGGTCGGGTCAGGCGCCGGGGCTGGCCGCGGGTGACGCCGTCGTCGTGCCGGTCGCGTCGTGGCGGAGGAAGGCCTGGAGCTCCATGGTCACATCGTCCGCCAGCGAGACCACCCGCATCGAGGTCGGCTGCTCCATGCCGAAGTCATCCCATGTGAAGGTGAGCGAGCCCGCCACACCGATGATGTCGCCCTGCTGGACGGCCTGGAGCGGGATCTCGACGTTCCGGGTCACGCCGTGGATCGTCAGGTCGCCGATCGCGGTCGCCGTGATGGCCGTGCCTTCGGCCGGGATGGTACCCAGCTCGATGGGCTGGGTGAGCACGAAGGTGGCGGTCGGGAACCGGTCGGTCTGGATACCCTGGTTGCGCAGCTGGCCATCGCGCATCGATTCGTTGCTCTGGAGCGTCGTCAGGTCCGCCGTGAGGTCGCCACCCGTGATGGCCGAGCCGTCGACGGTGATGCTGCCCGTGATGTCCGGCGTGCGACCCACGGCGGTGGTGCCGCCGACCCCGGCCAGCTCCTCCTGCACCCGGTAGCCGACCCACGACCCCGAGAAGTCATCGGCTGCGTAGTCGAAGGAGCCGATGGTCGGGTCCACGGTCCACGTCCCATCGAGGGCCGTGCCGATGGTCGATGCCGCGGGCGCTGTGCTGGCGACAGGCGATTGGGCCGTCGCGATCCCGGGCAGGAGCGCCGCGACGAGGGCCGTGGCGAGGATGGCGGGGCGCGTGACGCGAACCCGCAGGCGCTGGTCGATCATGTCATGACTCCTTGCTGAGGAAGACCTGGAACTCCATGGTCACGTCGTCCGCGAGCGAGACGACACGCTGTGCGCTGGGCTGCTGCATGCCGAAGTCCGGCCACGCGAACGTGATGGACCCGGTGGCGCCGATGACGTCGCCCTGGAGGGCGGCATGCATCTCGATGGCCACCTCCTGCGTGACCCCATGCAGGGTCAGGTCACCGGTCGCCGTGAAGCTGATGTCCTCGCCGTCCGCCGGGACCGACCCCAGCTCGATGGGCTCGGTGAGGACGAAGGTGGCCGTCGGGAACCGGTCGGTCTGGATGCCCTGGCGTCCCAGCTGGCCGTCGCGCATCGATTCGTCGCTCCGGAGGGTGGTCAGGTCCACGTCGAACCGGGCGTCGGTCACCTGCGTCCCGGTGATGGTCAGGGTGCCGCTGATGTCGGGCGTGCGACCGACGGCGGTCGTGCCGCCCACCCCGGCCAGCTCCTCCTGGACCCGATAGCCCGCCCACGAGCCACTGAAGTCGGACGCGCCGTAGTCGAAGGAGCCCACGGACGGATCGACCGCCCAGGTGCCCTCGATGGTGACCGTGCCGGCGTCGCTGGCACCCGCGCTGGCCACGGGGCCAGCGCTCGATGTGACGGTCGCCGCCGGGCTGGTGGCTGCCGGGCCGGAGGTCGAACCGCCGGGGATGACGGGCGCGCCCGTGCCGATGGGTGCCGGCCCGTCGCCCCGGAAGAAGATGTACCAGATGCCGAGCGCGCCCGCGAGGACGGCAGCGACGAGGAGCGCCAGCAGGATCGTCCGGATCCAGGGCAGACCGTCCTTCTCGGGGGGGCGCATCCCGACCGGTGATGGTTGCGGCGTCGTCACGATGGATCCTCCTGCAGGGCGGGCTGTCGAAGCACCCGTGGGCTGCTGTGATCGGATGGTCTGCGATCGACCTGAGAGCACCATGAGATCGTGGGTCGCGACAGAGTGCCATCCTGGCTCCGACACGGTGCGTGACACGTTCGTCGGCCAGACGTCCCACGCGCATGCGCACCATCGGTACCCTCGTCGTCGCCAGCCTCATCGCCGCTGTCCTGGTCGTGTCCATCGGGCCGGCCGACCGTGCAGCGGCCTGCTCGGCCAGCATGCTGCCGTTCCACATGTCGACCGTGGGTGCCCGGGCCATCGTGCTGGGCGTCGTGGAGCGCGGCCAGCGGCGGGACGGCGAGACCGGCCGTCACACGCCGTACCTGCGCGTGACGGAGGTGCTCAAGGGGGCCGCGCCGGCCCGCATCGACCTCACGGGGATGAGCTTCGGTCCCTGCTCCGAAGGTCTGCCGGCCGCCATCGGCGACCCGGTCCTGCTGTTCCTGGATGTGCCGACGCAGTGGGGCAGCGTGGAGCACCCGCTGATCACCGCCGATCTCCTCGACGGGCGGGGCCGGTCGCTCCTGGCACGCTGGACGGCGGGTGTGCGTCGCCTCGCGGAGGAGCCGACATCGCTGTCGGTGGCCACGATGGCGGGCGCGTATCTCGTGGCTGTCACGGAGCCACCTCCGGCGATGGCGATCGACGACGAGACGGACGTCGTGGGCGCGATCGGCCTCGTGCGGCTCATCGGCCACCCGGACGCACGTCTGAGCGTCGATGTGTCCGCGGTCGGGATGCGTGGCCGGGGGACCATCGTGGTGCATACCGGGGGCGCTCCAGACGATCCCGTCCTGATCCGGCTGCGCCTGGTGCGTGACGGGCCCTACGACCTGGGCCGGACCGTGCCCATCCGGCGGGCGATCGACCGCGCGGATCATCCGGTCACCGGCGCGGAGCTGGTCGCCGCGCTCGCGGCAGGGGGCCAGCTGGTGGAGCTGCTGGACGCGGAGGGCACGATGCTGATGCACGGCATCCTGGTGCCCAGGCCCCCGCCACCGCTGGGCTATGGGCCCGTGATCCGGACCACCCAGCCGGCCGCCGAGTAGGCACGGCCAGCGGGCCACCGAGTAGGCACGGCCAGCGGGCCGCCGCGGAGCCGTCAGCCGGTGGGTGTGCGCCCAGCCACGATCCAGCCGCCGTCGACGGGGATCGAGACACCGTTGACGTAGCCGCTGTCAGCCGAGGCCAGGAACGCCACGAGGGCCGCGACATCGGCCGGCTCGCCCGCCCGGCCGGCGGGCACGATCGAGGCCCAGTGCTCGGCATAGGCGGCGTCGTCTGCCAGGTTGCGCTCGTTGGTGATGGGTCCCGGGACGACCGCGTTCGCTGTGATGCCGTGCGGTCCCAGCTCCACCGCCAAGCTGCGCGTGAGCGACTCCACCGCCGCGCGCGTCAGTCCGTACACCGAAGCGCCCACGATCGCGCGCACGCCCGTGACCGACGCGGTGAGCACGATGCGGCCTCCCCTGCCCTGCGCCACCATCCGCCGCGCGGCCGCCTGGGCGGTCAGGAACGTGCCCCGGATGTTCGTCGCGAGGATCGCGTCGAGGGTCTCCACCGGCGTGTCCAGGATGGGCGACCAGGTGGTGATGCCCGCATGCGCGCACATGACGTCGATCCCGCCATAGGTGTCCACGGCCCGTCCCACCAGGTCGTCCGCGGCACCGCTCGCGCCGATGTCCCCGGCCCAGGTGACCGCCTGGCCACCCGCGTCGATGATCGCCCGCCTCGTCGCCTCCGCACCTGCCGTGTCGCGATGGCAACCCACGACCACGGCCATGCCATCCGCGGCGAGGCGAAGAGCGATGGCGCGTCCGATGCCCGTGCTCGCGCCCGTCACCACCGCCACGCGGCGGCTGGTCGTGGGCATCACCGAGCTCACGATGCCGCGCGTCGTCCCGTCAGCTCGGAGACCCACGCCTCGAGGCGGTCCAGGTGCTCCGTGTAGTGGTCCGCAGCCGCCTTGCGGATCCACCAGGTCCCCTCGTCGGACAGCCCGGGGAGAGCCGCCCAGGCACGCAGCATGCGGTTCCTGGATGCGGTCGCTCCGATCCATGCCACGTCCCAGGGCTGGTCCCGCATCGCCTCGAGGAAGGATGCGTTGAGCGCGTCGATGTCCACGTCGTGGCCCTCGTACGTGCCCGCGGCCATCCGCTCCAGCTGGACACCCGCCTCGGCCAGCCACGTGCCCAGATGCGCGGCCACGTCCCGCACGCTCCAGTCCGGGTCGCGGTAATACCCCGGGACGAGGCACTCCACCGGGGAGAGGCGGCGCACCAGACCCTCGACCCGGTACCAGCCGGTCCGCTCCGCGGCCAGCGCGTCCGTACCAGGCGTGGTGGACTCGCTCATCCGAGCGCGGCCCGCACCACCAATCGGTCGCTCACCGGTGCATGGTGTCACACGCGTCGGGGTCGTGGCGCGGCGCGGCCCGGCGCGGCGCGGCGCGGCGCGGCGCGGCGCGGACATCGTGGCGTGGCGTGCTGGTCAGTCGATCACCTTGAGGCCGACCACGCACAGGATGATCCCGGCCAGCATGGCGATCCGCATCACGGAGGCAGTCTCGACCCCCGTCATCATCGCCGTGCTGACCGTGAGCACCGCGCCGATGCCCACCCAGATCGCATAGGCGGTGCCCAGCGGGATGTGGCGCATGGCGAACGCGAGCCCGGCCATGCTGAGCGCCAGCGCGACCACGAACACGACGGTCGGGCCAAGCTTGCTGAAGCCCTCGCTCCGGTCGAGCGCGATCGCCCACACGGCTTCCAGAGCACCCGACAGGACGAGCACGATCCATGCCATGACGACACCTCGGCGTCGTCTTGTCCCTACCGGGTACGGCGCACCTCGTCCGGGCGATCCGATGGACCGCGAAGGTGTCTGGAGCGGGAGACGGGATTCGAACCCGCGACATTCTGCTTGGGAAGCAGACACTCTGCCAGCTGAGTTACTCCCGCTCGGGAGACATCGAGCATAGCCCGATCACACGGCGGCGGCCAGATTCGTGCGTGGAATGGGTCAGGTGAGGGCTCGATGGGGCGCGGCGTCGTGTTCCTGTCCGGTGACCGCCGGATGCCCCGGACGGCCGTTGGCGCACAGACTCGCGAGCCGGATCGGCGCGCGCGGCCACACGGAATCCTGATCACGAGCAGGGAGTCCAGCAGCGCGATCGCCACCTGGCGGCCGTGATCGGGAACAGCGCCCCCGCGGGGCGAGCGTCGCACACGCGTGCGGACGCCACGCCCCGGTATCCTCGGTCCATGCCCGGCGAGCGGATGTACCCGATCCTCCCCTGCCCCGACATCGATGAGGCGATCGCCTTCTACGAGGCGCTCGGGTTCCGGCGGACCTACCGCCAGCTGCGCCCGAACCCGGCTGCGGTCGTCGGGCGGGACGACATGCACGTCCATCTCGCCGGCATCGAGGGGTTCGTCCCGGAGCAGTCGTATGCGAGTGTGATCATCGTCGTACCCGACCCGGACGCGCTGTACGCGTCCTTCGCCTCCGGGCTGCGCGCAGCCTACGGCAAGCTGCCGGTCGCGGGCGTGCCGCGGATGGTCCGGCCGCGCAAGCGCTGGGGCACGGTGTACGGCTTCAGCGTGGTCGACGTGGGCGGGAACTGGTTGCGGTTCTCGAGGCTGGGAGACACCGAGGAGGAGGCCGAGGAGGCCGAGCCGGGGCTCGCGCGCCAGCTCGACGTGGCGGCGCGGCTCGCGGACGCGCGCGGCGATGATGCGGGAGCGATGGCGACCCTGCGCCGGGCGATCGAACGCTACCCGGACGCGCCGGCGATCGACCGGGCGCGGGCGCTCCTCTACCGCGCGGACCTGGCTGTGCGGCTGGCCCGCGAGGAGCTCGCGGCGGCGTCCCTCGCAGAGGCTCTGGCCATCGAGCTGGACGACGCTGACCGCCAGGCCCTGGCCGCCGAGGTCTCGCACGTGGAGTCGCTGCTGAGCTGAATCGGTCCTTGCATGGATCCGGCCGTGTCCCGCGGCGCCCGTCGATGCCACGGCTGCGGGCATGGGAGCGCCGGATCTCGGCCGCGAACCCGGCGCGGTCGGCGGTCGTCCGGGCGGATGGACCGCGTGATCACCGGGCGTAGTGGCCGCTCGGGGAGGCACCGAGGGCCTGGCAGAGGATCCGCACCGGGTACCTCCCCTTCTCGTACTCGACCAAGCGGAACCGAGCCCCGCGAGCCACCGCCCATGGCGGGAAGCATCGATCCGCTGTGATGGCGGTCGGCACGCTGGGCGGGAGCCGCATCCCGGGGTCCGTGCCGGGCGGGAGCCGCATCCCGGGGTCCGGGCCGGGCGGGAGCCGCCCCCGCGGGCCCGTCGCGGCGGCCGGGCTCCAGCGGCCCGGCTCCCGACCCATGCCGACCCATGCCGTTCCATGCCGATCGCCCGACTGGTGGACCACCTGCCGCGCCATCGGA
>CAZYTQ010000082.1:0-15324 GCA_964650135.1 uncultured Anaerolineaceae bacterium
CCCCGCCACGGTCGATCGCCCGGTGCGTCGGGCCGTGGTGCCGCTCGCCGACCTGGAGCGACTGGGCTAGGTTCGCGCCCGGGGCGTCGCGGCAGGAGCCCAGCGAGCGGCGCTCGCCGCGCAATGACGTCCTCCTGGCCGCCAGCGCGGCCATGGCTCGGCATCCGGGGCCATCCGGGTACCCTGTTGGCCGTGACCCCGACCGAGCAGCCCGAGACCCTCGTGACGACCGGTGTGCGCACCGCATCGGCCGCCGAGACGCGTGCCTTCGGGGCGTGGCTGGCCGAGGTCGCGGAGGCCGGCGATCGTATCGAGCTCCTGGGCACCCTCGGCGCAGGCAAGACACAGCTCGCCAAGGGCTTCGCGGTGGGCCTGGGCGTCAGCGAGACGGTCAACAGCCCCAGCTTCACCCTGATGTCCGAGTACGAGGGCCGGCTGCCCCTGTTCCACCAGGACCTGTATCGGCTGGCCGGGGCGAGCGAGGCGTTCGAGGGCGGGCTGCTGGACGAGCGCCAGGACCTGGGCGTGACGCTGACCGAGTGGGCGGACCGGTTGGGGCCCGATGCGGCTCCCGAGCATCTCGGTATCCGGTTGCGGGTGGCCCCGGACGGATCGGCCACGAGTGATGGGGCGGTGGACGACGCGCCGGTGGTCGACGGCGTGGACACGGACGGCGTCACCGATGAGGTCCGCTGGCTCGAGCTCGAGGCGCCACCGCGCTACGTCCGATACATCGACCGGGCCCGGGCATGGGCGGCGCGCGCCTGATGCACCTGGTCATCGAGAGCGCCACCCGTCGGCTCGTCGTGGCCGCGAGCGACCCACGGGACCCCGATCGACGGGCGGTCGCCATGCGGGACATCGTGCCGGGTCGTGGCACCCCGGTGCTGACGCTCATCGACGAGGTGTTGCGGGCCGTGCACTCGCCGCTCGACCGGGTGCAGGCCATCGGCGTGGGCATCGGACCGGGCAGCTTCACGGGCCTGCGGGCGGGTCTTGCCACGGCCAAGACCATCGCCTGGCGTCGGGGGATCGCCCTGGTCGGCGTGCCCACGGACACGACCATCCGGCGCGCCGCTCGTCGCACTCCGCTCGACCCGGGTACGGACGACATCGCGGTGGTCGTGCCCGCGGGTGCCCGGGACCACTACCTCGCGCTGCCGGCCCGGGAACCGATGCTCGTGGCCCCGGACGTGCTGCTCGTGTCACTCACCGGGGGGCGACCGACGGTGGCCCTGGACGTGGATCCCGCGGCAGCACCCATCGCCGCGCTGGAGCGGGCGATCGGGCCGTCGCCCGGCCGCTCGCCCGTGGCGGTCGGCCGTGCCGCGATCGAGGAGCTGCCGGGCGCGCTGCTCGAGGAGCTGGTGGTCCGGCTGGCTGCAGGCGATGCCGCCGATGTGACCACGCTGGTGCCGCGCTACGTCGCGATGCCGCGCGGGATCGGTCGCGATGATGCCCAGGACACGGCCGCGGTGCGCATGGAGGGGACATGGTCGCCCACCCGCCCCTGACGCTCGACATCCGACCCATGGTGCTCGCGGACATCCCGGGAGTGCACGTCATCGAGCGCGCGAGCTTCCCCGTGCCGTGGCCCTCGTACGCGTTCCGGCAGGAGCTCGAGACCAACCGGATGGCGCACTACCTCGTCGCGCTCGTGGACGATGTCATCGTGGCGTACGGTGGCGTGTGGATGCTGGTGGATGAGGCGCATGTGACCTCGTTCGCGGTCGCCCCCACGTATCGCCGGCTGGGTGTGGGTGGTCGGCTGATGCTCGCGCTCATGGACCTGGCGCTCGACCGGGGGGCACGCGTCGCCACGCTCGAGGTCCGCCTCAGCAACGAGGCGGCGCGACTGCTGTACGGCCGATTCGGGTTCCGCCCCGTGGGCGTCCGGCCGCGCTACTACTCGGACAACGGCGAGGACGCCCTGATCATGACCACGGAGCCTCTCGAGTCGCCGTTCATGCGCCGGAAGATGGTCGAGATGGAGGAGCGCTACGGCGCCCTGACGGTCCCCGGTGAGCGTCCGTGACCCGCCTGCTGGCCATCGAGAGCTCGTGTGACGAGACGTCCGTGGCCGTCGTGGAGGACGGCCGCCGGATCCATGCCAACGTCGTGGCGAGCCAGGTCGCGCTGCATGCCCGGACGGGCGGTATCGTGCCCGAGGTCGCGGCGCGGGCGCATCTGCGCTGGATGATCCCGGTGCTCGACGAGGCCTGTCGGGCCGCGGCCGTCGACGACCTGCGCGCGCTCGATGGCATCGCCGTCACCCAGGGACCGGGTCTGGCTGGCTCGCTGCTGGTGGGTATCGCGATGGCTCGCACCCTCGCCTGGGAGACGGGTCTCCCGCTCGTGCCGGTCAACCATCTCGAGGGCCACGTGTACGCCGCGTGGCTGCTCGACCCGGGCGAGACCGAGCGACCGGAGCCGGCGTTCCCGCTGGTCGCGCTCGTGGTCAGTGGTGGCCATACCTTCCTCGTCGAGATGACCGACCACCTGACGTATCGGCTGCTGGGCCAGACCGTGGACGACGCGGCCGGCGAGGCGTTCGACAAGGTGGGCCGGCTGCTGGGCCTGCCGTATCCCGGTGGCCCCTCGATCATGGCGGCGGCCGGGGAGGCGACCGCACGTGACCGCCGATTCCCGCGCGCCTGGATGGGCGACACGGGTGGCCTCAGCTTCAGCGGTCTCAAGACCGCGGTCCGTCGCGCCGTCAGCCGGGAGCTGGGTCGTGACCCCGAGCATGACCAGCCCGACGGCTCGGGGTTGCCGCGCGCGGTCGTCGCGGAGATGGCGTGGGCGTTCCAGGAGTCCGTCGTGGATGTGCTGGCGACACGGACCCTCCGGGCGGCCGCGGACCTGGGTGCCCGGTCGATCGTGATGGGTGGTGGCGTGGCGGCCAACCGGGTGCTGCGCGATCGCATCGCGGATGGCGCCGCGAAGCTGGGAGTGCCGCTCGTGGTGCCGCGCCCGGGTCTGTGCACGGACAACGGTGCGATGATCGGGGCCGCCGGCCACCACCGCTTCCTCGCCGGTGCCCGGGCGGACGAGACGCTCGAGGCGCGACCATCGTGGAAGCTCGCACGGCCCGCCGCGTGACCAGGACCGCCGCGTGCCCAGGACCACCGCACGGCCAGGATCGCCGCATGACCAGGACAGCTGCGTGACGCAGACCCGGACCGGACGTTGACGACCCATCCGACCGACCCGACCCATCCGACCGACCCGACCCCGGACCCGCTCACCGAGCTCGAGCCGTCCCGCCTGGGCCCCGAGGCCATCGAGCGCTACATGCGGCGTCATGGCCTGACGGCGCGCAAGCGTCTCAGCCAGAACCATCTCGTCGATGGCGAGGTCCTCGAGGCCATCATCGAGGCATCGGGTGCGGGGCCGGACGTACCGGTGCTGGAGGTCGGTCCCGGTCTGGGCATCCTGACCGCGGCGCTGCTTCGGGCGGGCGCCTCGGTGACCGCGGTGGAGCTCGACGATCGGCTGGCCGACCATCTCGCGGTCCGCTTCGCGGCGCTCGACCGTCTGCGTCTGGTCCACGGTGATGTGCTCGACCAGGATCTCGACGACCTCGTGGCCGGGGAGTGGGATCTCGTCGCCAACCTGCCGTATCACGTGACGAGCCCCGTCCTCCATCGGGTGCTGGAGCACGAGCCGCGGCCGCGGCGCCTGACGCTCATGGTCCAGCGTGAGGTCGCGGAGCGCATCGCGGCGCCCCCGGGGGGTATGAGCTATCTGTCGGTGTTCGTCCAGTACCACGCCGATGTGCGCGTCGTGCGCGTGGTACCGGGTCGGGCGTTCGAACCCGCGCCGGCCGTCGATTCGGCCGTCATCACGGGCGTGACCCGACCGCGACGTCTCGAGCGGGACGCCGAGGACGAGCTGTGGCGTCTCGTCCAGGCGGGGTTCCGGGAGCGTCGCAAGATGCTCCACAACGTCCTGCCACGCCAGCTGCCGCAGGTCGGCCGCGAGCGCTTCATCGAGGCGCTCGCCGCTGTGGGCATCGCACCCGACCGACGACCCCAGACGCTCTCGGTGGAGGAGTGGCTGGCGCTCGCCGCGACGCTCGGCCCCATCGACCCTCGCCGGGGATGAGTGTCCGCACCGGCACGGCCGTGACGCGTCGGACCGCGGCCCACGCCAAGATCAACCTCGGCATCGCGGTCACCACCACGCGTTCGGACGGCTATCACGAGCTGCGCTCGGTGTTCCTGCGTCTGGCCCTCGCGGACGTGCTCATCGTCCGGCCAGCCGCGGGACCGCGTGACGAGCTGGTCATCGAGGGCGATCCCGACTGCCCGGTGGATGACAACCTGGTGCTCGCCGCGGCAGGGGCGTTCCGGGACGTGGCGGGCACAGGGCTCGGCCCGGACCCGCTGGCCATCCGCCTGGAGAAGCGCATCCCGATGGCCGCCGGTCTCGCCGGCGGCAGCTCGGACGCGGCGGCGATGCTCCGGCTGCTCGCCCGGTCACACCCGGACGTGGCCGACCCGCTCACGCTGCGGACCGTCGCGGCGCGCATCGGGTCGGATGTGCCGTTCTTCGTGGGCGCTGCCGGCGCGGCGCTGGTGTCCGGCGTCGGCGAGCTGGTCGAGCCGCTCCCGCCACCCATCGAGCCACTCGGCGTGCTGCTGGTCACGCCGCCGGTGGCCATGCCCACGCCCGCGGTCTTCCGCGCGTGGGACGCGCTGTCTCGCCCCGGTGGCGATCGGGGGCCGACCTCCCGGGCGGCCGACGCCGTCGAGACCCTGGCCAGCGAGCTGCGGGCAGGCGCGACCCCGGCGATGGTCATCGAGCTCGCGGCCGCGCTCCGGGATGCCAATGACCTGTGGCCCGCGGCCACGACCGTCGAGCCGGCGCTCGACGCCTGGCGCGACGACCTCGAGCGGCTGCTCGGTCGGCCGGTGTCGATGTCCGGCTCCGGCAGCACCCTCGTGGCCCTGTACCCGGACCCGGCCGCCGCATCGGAGGCAGCGGTCCGACTCGGCAGCGTCCCCGCGCTCGCCGACCGGGGCGCCCGGATCACGGCGACCACATCGACATCGCCGTATCCTCCGGACATCGACACCATCGAGGAGGCGACATGAGCCGGACCCCCATCGCGACCCCGGGCGCACCCGCTGCCCTGGGGCCCTACAGCCAGGCCATCGACACGGGCGGCACCTTGTACTGCTCCGGGCAGCTGGGCATGGACCCCGCCACGGGCGACCTCGCGGAGGGCATCGCTGCCCAGACCGAGCGTGCGCTCGCCAACCTGGGCGCCGTGCTGGAGGCGGCCGGCCTGTCGTAC
The DNA here is from genome assembly GCA_964650135.1 of uncultured Anaerolineaceae bacterium. Taxonomy (GTDB): domain Bacteria; phylum Chloroflexota; class Limnocylindria; order Limnocylindrales; family CSP1-4; genus JAFMJV01. The sequence continues at coordinate 5,303 of CAZYTQ010000082.1, forward strand.
GGCGATGTCGCCAAGTGCACCTGCTTCCTCGCGGACATCGCCGATTTCGGGGCGTTCAACGAGGTGTACGCCCGGTTCTTCACGAGCGAGCCGCCCGCCCGCTCCACGTTCGCGGTCAAGGACCTGCCCAAGGGCGCCCGGGTCGAGATCGAGGCCATCGCCGTCCGCTCCTAGGCTGCCCCGAGGGACTCGCGGCGGCCGGTCGTGTTTGACACCCTGACCGACGCGACCGTACAGTCTCGCCACTCCATGGCCCACACACCCCCACCTACCACCGGCGACGCGGCACGCGTGTGACCAGCGTCGCCAGACCGGCTCCGGTCGCCATCGTCCTCGCCGCGGGCAAGGGGGTGCGGATGCGATCCCGCCTCCCCAAGGTCCTTCATCCTGTGTGCGGCGTGCCGATGTTGCGGTACGTCCTGGATGCGGCCGCGACCGCCACCCGGAGTCGTCCGCTCGTCGTGGTGTCACCGGCCGTGCCCGAGGTCCAGGAGGCGTTCAGGGCCGCCGCCGACTTCGCGGTCCAGGATGAGCCGCGGGGGACCGCGGACGCGGTACGTGCCGCGCTGGATGTGCTGCCGGTGACCGTGCAGGAGGTCGTGGTCATGAGCGGCGACGTGCCACTCGTGTCCGTGGACCTGGTCACGGCGCTCCTGGAGGTCCGCCGCGAGCTGGATGCGGCGATGGTCCTCGCGAGCGTGGAGGCCATCGACCCGACCGGGCTCGGCCGGGTCATCCGTGACGACGTCGACGGCACGGTCACTGCCATCGTGGAGGAGAAGGATGCCTCCGACGACCAGCGCGAGACCACCGAGATCAACGCCGGGTTGTACGCGTTCGATGCCCGCTGGCTCCGCCGCCGGTTGCCGGACGTGCCGCCGTCCGTGGCCACCGGCGAGCTGTACCTGACGCACCTGGTGCTCCTCGCGCGCGCGGATGGCGAGGTCGTCGAGGCCGTGGCGCTGCCGGACGACGGCTCGCTCACGGGCATCAACGACCGGGTCCAGCTGGCCGAGGTCGAGACCATCGTCCGGCGCGCCATCAACGATGCGTTCATGCGCGGCGGCGTGACCATGCTCGATCCGGCTCGGGTGGTCATCGACACGAGCGCCCGGGTCGCCGAGGACGTCATCCTCGAGCCGGACGTCGCGATCCTGGGGAGCAGCGTCGTGGGCCGTGACACGCGCATCGGCGCCGGCACGACCCTCGTGGACAGCACCGTGGGCGAGCGGTGCGTCATCCGGGCCAGCGTGCTCGAATCGGCGGTCGTGGGTGACGACGTGCGCATCGGCCCCTTCGCTCATCTCCGAGCCGATGCCCGGGTGGGTGACAGTGCGGAGGTCGGTAACTACGCCGAGATCAAGGCGGCGACGCTCGGCGCGCGCTCCAAGCAGCACCACTTCAGCTATCTCGGTGACGCCGAGGTGGGAGAGGGCGTCAACATCGGTGCCGGCACCATCACCGCCAACTACGATGGCCGGCGCAAGCACCGGACGATCATCGGTGACAGGGCGTTCATCGGCTCCGATACCATCCTGCGCGCCCCGGTCACCGTGGGCGAGGGAGCCGTGACCGGCGCTGGTGCCGTCGTGACCCATGACGTGGCACCGGGCCAGGTCGTGGTCGGCGTCCCGGCACGACCAGCGACCCGCCAGCGCGCGGCCGACCCCGACCCCGACCCCGACCCCGATCCGGCCCGGAGCGCCTGATGGGCGCCCTCACGGAGCTCCTCGTGATCGCGGTGCTCATCCTCATCAACGGCGTCTTCGTGGCGGCCGAGATCGCGCTCGTGACCGTGCGTCGCAGCCGTCTCCAGCAGCTCATCGACGAGGGTAACCAGGGCGCCAGACGCGTCGATCGGCTGGTCAGCCACCCTGGCCGCTTCCTCGCCGTGGTCCAGGTGGCCATCACCGTCATCGGCTTCCTCGCGGCCGGCTTCGCGGGCGCCAACACGGCCGCAGCGCTCGAGGCGGTGCTGGAGCCCATCATCGGCTCGGCGGCCGGGTTCGTGTCGTTCCTCGTGGTCATCCTGGGCGTCGCGCTCGTGACCGTCGTCTTCGGGGAGCTCATCCCCAAGTCGCTCGCGCTCGCCCACGCGGAGCGCTACGCGATGCTGTTCGCCCGGCCCGTCGAGTTCATCGGGCGCGTCTTCGCGCCGGTGATCTGGCTCCTCGAGCGCATCACGGCGGCCGTCACCCGCGCGCTCGGGGTCAGGGAGACAGACCGGGACCGGATCTCACCCGAGGAGCTCATGATCCTCGTGGAGCAGGGTGGCGAGCAAGGCACCATCGAGGCCGAGGAAGAGCAGATGATCGGCGCGGTGCTCGGGCTCGGCGAGCGCAAGGTGCACGAGGTGATGGTGCCCCGGACCTCGATGGTGGCGCTCCCCCTGAGTGCCACGCTCGACCAGATCGTGGACACGCTCGTGGATGGTGGCCACTCGCGTATCCCGGTGTACGAGGACGCCATCGACAACGTGGTCGGCATCCTGTACGCCAAGGACCTGCTGCCGTACCTCAAGGGCGTCGACCAGCTGCCGCCGGTGCGTCGGCTGGTGCGGGCACCCCTCTTCGTGCCCGAATCGATGAACGTGGACGATCTGCTCCACAACCTCCAGCGACGCCGCGTCCACATCGCCATCGTGCTCGATGAGTACGGCGGCACGGCGGGTCTCGTCACGATCGAGGACCTGCTCGAGGAGATCGTGGGCGAGATCCAGGACGAGTACGACACCGAGGATCCCATGATCGTGCCACTCGACGAGCAACAGGCACGCGTCGATGGGCGGGCCTCGGTGGAGGACCTGCTGGAGCACTTCGGCCTCGACGAGGACCTCGCCGAGGACAGCGAGGAGTACGACACGGTCGGCGGGCTCATCTATCACCGCATCGGGGGCGTGCCGCGCACGGGCGATGTGGTGGAGCTCGGTGACCAGCTGTCACTGACCGTGCAATCGACCGATGGTCGACGCGTGGACAAGGTGCTGGCGGTGCGTCACCACCACGACGCGGCCGGAGCGCACGCGGTCGCGTAGGGCGCACCCCACCGCGTGCTCACACCGGGCGCCGCGAGTGGCTCGGTCAGGCGGCGATGACGGAGCGGACGATGGCGTCGAGGCGCTGCATCGCCTCGCCGTCCACGATCCCCGAGCCCTCCAGATGGGCGATCGCCTCATCGCGCCAGGCAGCGGCTCGACCACGCGTGAAGGTCCGTGACCCGGCCCGCTCCATGATCGCCCGCGCCTCGTCGGCGGCCGCGGCATCCACGTCGGGCGTCTCGAGGATGGCCACCAGGCGTGCCCGGTCACCCTCGGGCGCGTGCTCCAGCGCGTGGAGCATGGGCAAGGTCCGCTTGTGCGCCTCCAGGTCGGACGAGCGCTTGCCGGTCGAGTCCTCGTCGCCCCAGATGCCCAGCAGGTCGTCGTTGATCTGGAAGGCCATGCCCAGGGCCCAGCCGAAGCTGCGGTATGCCTCGACGGTGCGAGCATCGTCCGTGGCCAGCATCGCGCCGGCCTGGACGGAGCCGGCGATGAGCGCCGCCGTCTTGCGGCCGATCATGTCCAGGTAGCCCTCGACGGACATCGGTGCGCCGCCCTCCGACGCCCGGATGTCGAGGTACTGGCCCTCGCACAACGCAAGGCAGGTCTCGTCGTACAGGCGCATGAGGGCCAGCACCGTGTGGTCCGGGAAGCCCAGGCTCGTCAACCGGTGGAGCACGAGCCGGGACAGCGTGAACAGCGTGTCGCCCGTGTTGATTGCCTGGGGGATGCCGGTCGTCGCCCACAGGGCCGGCCGATGACGTCGCTCCGGGCTGCCGTCCTGGATGTCGTCGTGGACGAGGCTGAAGTTGTGGCCCATCTCCACGGCGGCGGCTCCCGGCAGCGCCCGCTGGTGCTCGCCCGCGATGGACTGGTAGGCGAGCAGGCCGAGCAGCGGACGAAGCCGCTTGCCGCGGGAGGCGTCCCGGTCGAGGCCCAGGTGGAACCGGATCCAGCCGTACAGCTCGGTCGTGTGGGGGTCCTCGGCGGACGCGATGACACGCTCCATCTCCGACTCCGTGTCGGCGATGAGCAGGTCCAGCTCCGTCGAGGTCATCACGCGAAACATGATACCCACCGTTAGCAAGTTGGTGCGGGCCGATCCGCCGTGGTGCAGGGATCCGGCCGATGGCCCATGACCACGCCGCGCCCCCACGACCCCGGCCGCTCGGCGTACGCTGCGGACATGCCGGCCCCACGCACGTATCGGACCCCCGGCATCGTGCTGTCCCGGTTCGACCTGGGCGAGGCGGATCGCGTCCTCACGATCCTGACCCCGCACGAGGGCAAGCTGCGCGTCATCGCCAAGGGGGTCCGCCGGCCGGGCAGTCGCATCGGCGGCACCGTGGAGCCGTTCGCGGAGCTCCAGCTGCTGCTCGCTCGCGGCCGCACGTTCGACGTCGTCACCCAGGCGCAGGTGACCGAGGCGTGGCTGCGTCTGCGTGACCGCCTGCCCTCGACCGCCACCGCGTGGTACATCGGGGAGCTGGCGGAGCGCGCCGTGGAGGAGCGCGCCGGTGCGTATCCCGTGTATGCGCTGCTCCGCCGCGCCTTCCAGCTGCTCGACGACGGCATGGCCCCCGATCGCGTGGCGCGCTGGTACGAGATAGAGCTCGCGGACGCGCTGGGCATGCGGCCGGAGGTGGAGCGCTGTGTCGAATGCGACCGCGTCCCGGAGGAGACCGAGCGCTATCGCTGGGCGCCCGGCCTGGGTGGGCTGCTGTGCGAGCGGCATCCGCCACCACCCGCCGAGGTCACCGACGTGTCCCTGGCGGCGCTCAAGGTCCTGCGCGCGTACAAGCGACTCGACATCGAGGCGATCGCCGCGCTCCGTCTGCCGCCGGCCGTGGAGGCCGAGGTGGAGCGGCTCATGCGCCGTTTCCTGCGTCACGTGCTGGACCGCGACGCCCGCTCGCTCGCGTTCCTCGATGAGGTCCGCGGCTGACCGACGTCCAGGACGACGTGGGCCCCGGGACCATCGGCGGCCGACGACTACGTCGTCCGTCGCGTGACATGCGGCATGCCATCGACGATGATCCGCCTGCTGTCCCGGCCGACCGGTCGGTCGGCGTATCACGGAGGAACCGCAGTGCATCCCACTCGCAGACGCCTGGTCGGGCTCATCGGCGCGGCCATGCTGGCCGTCGCAGCCGTGGCCCCGGCAGCCGCCGAGACGCCGCTCCTGAACTCCGGCTCCTACGGCTATTACGAGATCCACGACACCTCCACCTCGGCGGGTGTCAAGTGCGTGTACGAAGGCTCGAAGACCCAGACCAGCCAGGGCAAGGCCTATCTGCTGGACAAGCTGCGGATCCGCAAGCCGACCGTCCATCACACCACGAGCGGCAAGAACTGGGTGGGCTGGCGATACGTGGTGAAGCGCGACGCGAACTACGACGGCTCGTACTCCGAGGTGTTCCGGAGTTCCATCCTCAAGGCCAAGGCCAGCACGACCGCCATCGCCCCGTTCTCCGATCGGATCTGGACGGCGCCCGAGCCGTTCTCCAAGCTGAAGGGCAACTGGCTGGTGCGCGTGCATCTGTTCTGGTACAAGCCCGGGTCGACCACCAAGGTCCAGGGCAGGATCGTGGCGGAGCTCGACTATTACATCGTCCGTGGCGGAGGTCCCGACACGAAGCGCATGAACAGCTGCAACGGCGCGAACTGAGCACGGCGCCGACCGACGGACGCCCGCGCCCTACCGACGGACGACGGCGCCGACCGATCACCCCGCCCACCACGACGGGCGGCAGCTCTCCCGGGACCCGGTCGAGGCATCGACCGGGTCCTCGTATGCCGGTGGTCCCGATGGCCGTGTCGCCGAGCGGGTACGATGCCGCTCCACGACCGGCCCTGCCACCGCCGGCGCCACCCAGGAGCCTTCCACCACGATGACCAGCCCTGTCGCCATGCCGCGCCCCATCGACCCATCGAACCCGGGCGAGGATCCGGGTCCGTCCGTCGCCGCGCTCGACACCATCGTGTCGCTGGCCAAGCGGCGCGGCTTCATCTTCCCGAGCAGCGAGATCTATGGCGGCATCAACGCCGTATGGGACTACGGTCCGCTCGGCGTGGAGCTCAAGAACAACGTCAAACGCGCCTGGTGGCGGGCGATGATCCAGGAGCGGGACGATGTCGAGGGGCTCGACGCGGGCATCCTCATGGCGCCCCAGGTGTGGGTCACCTCGGGTCATGTGGCCTCGTTCAGCGACCCGATGGTGGAGTGTGCCACCTGCCGGCGACGCTATCGGCTCGACGAGCTGCCGGGTGGCGACGCGCTCTCCCAGACCGAGCTGCGTGACCCCGAGATCGTCAGCCGCCTCGGCCTCACCTGCCCCAACGATGGTGGGCCACTCTCCGCGCCGCGTCGCTTCAACCTCATGTTCCAGACGAACATGGGCCCGGTCCAGGACGACGCCTCGGTCGTGTACCTGCGCCCCGAGACCGCGCAGGGCTCGTATGTCAACTTCCGGAACGTCCAGCAGGCGATGCGTCGCAAGCTGCCGTTCGGTATCGCCCAGATCGGCAAGAGCTTCCGGAACGAGATCTCGCCCGGCAACTTCGTGTTCCGGATGCGCGAGTTCGAGCAGATGGAGATGCAGTACTTCGTGCGGCCCGAGACCGCTGCTGATGTGTTCGAGGACTGGCTGCCGCGACGCTGGGACTGGTACGTGGCATATGGCGCGGACCCTGCGCGGCTGCGCCTGCGCGAGCACGCCCCCGACGAGCTCGCCCACTACGCACGCAAGGCGGTCGACATCGAGTACCGCTTCCCGTTCGGCTGGAAGGAGCTCGAGGGCATCCACGACCGGGGCGACTTCGACCTGAGCAGCCATCAGGCGGCCTCGGGCCAGGACCTCACCTACTTCGATCCCGCGACCAACGAGCACGTGGTGCCGCACATCGTCGAGACGGCCGCCGGTGCCGACCGGGCCCCGTTCACCTTCCTCATCGATGCGTATCGGGAGGAGGAGGTCAAGGGCGAGAAGCGGGTCTCACTCGCGCTCCACCCGCATCTCGCGCCCTACAAGGTCGCCGTCCTGCCCCTGCTCAAGAAGCGGCCCGAGATCGTGGAGCTGTGCCAGCGCATCAAGGCCGACCTCAAGCGCGACATGATGGCCGTGTACGACGACACGGCGGCCATCGGCAAGCTGTATCGGCGCCAGGATGAGATCGGCACGCCGTGGTGCGTCACGGTCGACGTGGAGAGTCTCGAGGACGGCGCGGTCACGGTCCGTGACCGTGACACCATGACCCAGGAGCGCATCCCGGTCGAGGGCGTCAAGCGGGCCATCCTCGACCGACTCGAGGCCGCGCGCCCGTAGCATCACCCCGTCGATCGGCCGCAGCGTGGGCACTCCTCGTGCCCCAGGGTCGCCCCGGACGCCGGGCGGCCACACATCCCACGCGTCGGTCCGGGTGCCGTGCTGCCGCGATGGCACGGCACGATCGCGCGCGACGCGAGGCAGGGGAGCATGGCGGGAGGGCTACGCCGGGAGCGTCGCACCCTTGGCGCCGACGGGCGCCTTGCCCTTGGGCCAGTACAGCTCCGTGTGCACCTGGTCCTCCGGGAAGCCGCGGCCCGCCAGCGTCTCCTCGGCGGCGAGGATCATGTCCGGGTTGCCACAGATGTAGGAGATGGTGTCGTCCGTCGTCAGGTCCAGCTCGTCATAGACCTCGTTGAGGATCGTCTCCACACGCCCCGTGCGGCCGGTCCATCCCGCGTTGCGCTCCTCGCGGATCCGGGACACGGTGGGCACGTAGATGACCGGGTAGGTGCCACTCGCCTGCCACCCCTCGAGCAGCTCGCGATAGCCCAGGTCGGAGACGTGGCTCACCCCATGGAGCATCACGGCGCGCCGTGGTGTGCCCTGTCGGCGGAGCGTCTCCATCATCGATATGAACGGCGCGATGCCCGTGCCGGAGCTGATGAACACGTGCCGCCGATCGTCGTCCGGCAGCAGCACGAACTTGCCCTTGGGGCCCTTCATGCTCATCCGTGCGCCCGGCTGCAGGCGCCACAGGAGGGGCGTGAACAGGCCGCCATCGACCAGCCGGACATAGAACTCGTAGCCGTCGGCCGCGTCGAGCGGCGAGCTGGCCGTGGAGTACGGTCGCTGGATCAGCTTGCCGTCGCTCTCGACCCCGATGGTCAGATACTGACCTGGCGCGAAGTCGACCGGGTCGCCGTCGAATCGCACCTTGAAGATGGCAAGGGCGTCCGTCAGATCCTCGCGGTGCGTGAGCACGGCGTTGTAGCGCGCCGACTCCTCGGCGATGGGACGTGTGTCGACCGCGGTCATGTGCTGGGCAGGCCCCCTGTGGTCTCCGTCGCGCGGATGGTACCCGAGCACGCGGCCCAGGCTTCTCGCTCGTGCGCGCCGACGGACCGGTCCGGGACCCTCGCGGCTCGGCGTCGGCGTCCGCGCGACAGCCGGTCAGGGCACCGTCGTGATGCGCGAGGTCGAGGCCGTCGCGTGGACGCGCTCGACTCCATCCCCCACCCGGACCGTGAGCCTGAAGCCACGCTTGGTGAGCGACACATCCGTGACCTCGGGGACATCGCCCCCCTCGAAGGGCACGAGCACCGTCACGAACCGCACGACCTTCCCCTTGGTCCGGCGTTCGACCACGGGAGCTGCGACCATCCGCTTGCCGTCACGCGCGATCCAGCCCTGGATCGGAGCGGTGCGACCTGTCAGGATGTGCGTGGTCCCGCCCCCCACGAGCTGCTGGATGAGGACGTTGCCGCCGTCCTGCCGGGTCCAGGTCCGAAGGCCGTCGGTCACCGGTCGCGAGCCCTCGACGAGGTGCCACAGCTGGCGCCACTGCCGCGTGCTTGGGGAGCGCACGGTGTCCTCGACCACGAGATAGCCGAGGCGTCGCGAGAACACCACGCGCCGACGGATGGTGACGCCCCGATACGTGGTGGGTCGCACGATGAAGTCCGCGGACCGATCGGTGATGACGCTCCGTTCCAGCGCGGTGGGCTGTGCCGTGGACGACTTGAGGCTCTTCGTGACCACCGTGTTGTGCGCCTCGCGGCTCAGCACGTAGCGACGCCAGGCATCCGGCATGTAGTCCTTCGACCCGGAGTCCACCAGCAGCTGCGTGCGGTGCGCGTACAGGGTCAGGGCGCTGCCGTCGTCGTGGCCGTGGAACCGCTTGCCCGATCCGAACTGGAGCGAGAGGGAGGTCTCGTCGCGGGGCGGACGTCGCTCGCCCCAGCCGGTCCGACCAAAGACATAGCCGCGTTCGAACACCATCACCTCGTCGGTCGGCCGCGGGCCACGCGTGCCACGAGTGGCGGCGTACTCCGCCGGGGTCCCCTTGATCGCGGCCGCCTTGCGATCCGGCGTGTCGCCGATCGTCTCGTACCACCCGTCGGGCCGTGTCGCGTGCGCCAGGAACCGGGGGATCCGGGCGACCCGCTTGAACGCTGCGGGTGATGGGTACCCGCACGCGACGAGATGGTCACGCGCGACCATGTAGCGCTGATAGACATACAGGTCGTAGCGGATGGCCTGCTCGTTGCTGACCCCCTGGGTGCTGACGCTGGGCTGGATGAGGGCGCCGATCCGGTCCGCACCCAGGTCCATCCAGGCACGGTTCCCCTGATGGCAGCCTGCGTCGAACAGGCCGATGGCCTGGTTCAGCGCATGGTTGCCGGCCTTCACGTAGAAGCGAGGGTCTGCAAGGGTCTGACCGTGGAGCGTGATCGCCGTCTCCAGCCACGGAGTGTCCGGCAGCATCCGTGTGAGGCACACCAGCGTGATGGTCCGCCACGCGGTGGACATGTCCCCCCACGCGTTCGGCGAGATGGCGCCGGTGCGGGGGTTGGCCGCGATCCACGATGTCAGCAGCTCCGCCGCTCGCTCGCGATACACCTCGCGCTCGGTCGCCTCCCAGCGCAGGAGCAGGGCGTTCAGGAACCGGAGCATATGGAGCCGTTCACGCCAGCTCCGGCTGCCGAACGGGTCCTCGG
>CAZYTQ010000083.1:0-15194 GCA_964650135.1 uncultured Anaerolineaceae bacterium
GGGGATGGGCAGCGTGGCGCGCTGGATCGGGTCGGGGGTAGCCACCATGGTCTCGTTCTCCTGGCTCAGTCTGCGAACACCGTGGACCAGTCGTGCTTCATGGACACGACCGTCCAGCCGAGGGCCTTCGCCCGCTCCAGCGATTCCTCGGCGCCCGCCCGGTACAGCACCTCCCGGTCCCCGTCATCGTGGTCGACGAGCACGCTCAGGGACGGTCGGTCGGGGTGGGCCGCGAAGGTCAGCATGGGGATGTCACCGTTGGAGTTGCCCACGGCGACGATGGGCCGCCGCCCGATGCGGCTCCAGATCCGCACCGGCTTGACCGGGCCGTCATCGAACACGTCCGGCTTCGCCTCGTACACCACGTGGCCCACGCCGTCCACCTCGCGATATGCGAGGCCGTTGGAGCTGCCGATGACGCGCTCCGGGGGGATGCCGTACATCTCGGCGGTGATGGCGCGCATGAAGTCGCGGTCACCACCCGAGGCGATGAAGGTGGTGAAGCCATGGTCCTCGAGGAACCGCAGCAGCTCCACCATTGGCGCGAACGCGACGCTCGTATAGGGACGCGCCAGCGTTGGGTGCTGGCCGCCCCGCAGGAACGCATCCGAGGCGGCCTGGTACTCGTGGACGGACATCCCGTCGAACGCCCGCAGGATGCCCCCCATGAGCACCCTCACGTCGCTCTCGTCGCCCTGGTAGTGCTTCGTGATGGCGCCGCCCAGCCACGCGTGGTCGTGGGTGTACGCCGCCTGCCAGGGCTGCTGGTCGCGTAACGAGGCATCCGCTTCCGCCATCGCGGCGAGACGCTGGAGCAGGAAGCCGACCTCGACCGGCATGGGCTTCTCCGTCCAGAGGGTGCCATCGTTGTCGAAGACCGCGATGCGCTCCTCGACGGGCACGAACCCCGGGCCTCCATCGGTGGTGACCCGGGCCACGAAGTCGATGATCGCCCGGCGCGTGGGCGTGTCGTTCCAGGACTGCGACAGGTCGGTCATGTCAGTGGCTCGCGAGGCTGTCCTGGAGCTTCGCCACCGCCTGGTCGATGGAGAAGCTGGGCGCCTTCTGGGCGGGTGGGAACTGCTCGAAGGTCTGCAGGAACCGGGTCGCCACGATCTGGGCGGCGCCGATCATGAACGCGCGGTCGAGGAACCAGTCGTAGTAGGTGTTGGATGTGATGTCGGCACGCTCGTAGGGATCCGTCCGCAGGTTGAAGAGCTTGGGCACACGCAGCGCGGTGAACGGCTCGGCCCAGATCCGGAGGGTGCCAGCAGCCCGTTGCTCCATGAACACGACCTTCCAGTTGTCGAAGCGGAGTGCCACGAGGTCCCCATCGTCCGAGAAGTAGAAGAACCCCTGGCGTTCGCTCTTGTCCGCCTCACCCGTCAGGTACGGCAGGATGTTGAACCCGTCAAGGTGGTTCTTGAAGGTCTTCCCGCGGGCCGTGTGCCCCTGCTTGACCTTCTCCACGATGTCGGGCTCACCGGCCGCGGCCAGGAACGTCGGCAGCCAGTCGAGATGGGCGACGATGTCGTTGGAGATCCGGCCCGCCTCGATCCTGCCGGGCCAGCGGACCATCGCCGGCACCCGGTAGGCACCTTCCCAGTTGGAGTTCTTCTCGTTCCGGAAGGGCGTCATCCCGGCATCCGGCCAGCTGTTCATGTGCGGCCCGTTGTCCGTGCTGTACATGACGATGGTGTCCTCGGCGATGCCCAGCTCATCCACCAGGTCCAACAGCGTGCCCACGTTCCTGTCGTGGTCGATCATCGTGTCGTGGTAGGGCGACTGCCACTGTCCGGCCTGGCCCACGCTCTCCGGCTTGGTGTGGGTCCGGAAGTGCATGTGGGTCGTGTTCACCCATGTGAAGAAGGGCGTCCCGGCGTCGTGCTGGCGCCTGATGAAGTCGCTGGCGGCCTCGACGAACTCGTCATCGGCGGTCTCCATCCTCTTGCGCGTCAGGGGCCCCGTGTCCTCGATGCGCTGGGTGCCATCCTCGTTGGCCCACGAGTGCAGGACGCCGCGCGGGTGGTACAGCTTGTTGAACTCCGGATACCGCTCGGCATCGGGGAAGTCGGGGTTCTCGGGCTCCTCCTCCGCGTTGAGGTGATACAGGTTGCCGAAGAACTCGTCGAAGCCGTGGGCGGTCGGCAGGTGCTCATCCCGATCGCCGAGGTGGTTCTTGCCGAACTGTCCCGTCGCGTAGCCAAGCGGCTTGAGCAGCTCCGCGATGGTGGGGTCCTCTGCCTTGAGCCCCACCGGCGAACCCGGGATGCCGACCTTGGACATGCCGGTCCGGAAGACCGACTGGCCGGTGATGAAGGCCGATCGGCCGGCGGTGCAGCTCTGCCCGCCGTAGTAGTCGGTGAACCGGATGCCCTCCGCCGCGATCCGATCGATGCTCGGCGTCCTGTAGCCCATCAACCCATCGCTGTAGCAGCTCAGGTTCGTCTGACCGATGTCATCACCCCAGATGACGAGGATGTTGGGCTTTCCGTTGGGCATCCGATCTCCTTGTCGTCGGGTACGCACCGGTCCACCAGGACCAGGACGGCGGATCGGCCGGGGCCTCGACCGAAACCCCTCGTCGAGATGTCGATGGTCACCGGCGAAGCATATCCCGGGCATCCAGCCGTCGACCGGGACCGTCCATCAGCGGATGGACGTCAGCCACCGGGGTCCGGCAGCGGGGCAGCGGTCACCCGTCCTGCCCCGCGCTTGCCGAACTCCGCGGCGAGCGGGAACAGGATGACCATGCCCACGAGACCGGCCCCTGCGAGATAGACGAGCACATTCGGCTGATCCGCGAAGTTGGCGCCCGCGACCAGGAAGGTGGCCGCGAGGTTGCGTTGTCCGGTGCCCAGGGCGACCACCTGGCGGGTATCGTCGCCGGGGCCGCCCAGCAGGTATCCGGCCACGATGGCCACGCCCAGGACGATGAACGTCGCGAGGATGGCGCCGCTGCCGAGCAGGTCGATGACGTTGCGCAGGTTGAGGCCGAGCATGAGCACCAACAGCAGGACCAGGCTGATGCTCGAGATCTGGCTCACCGGCTTGACGATGTCACCCGCAGCCTCCTCCCAGCGCCAGCGCACCGCCAGGCCGAGGGCCAGCGGCACGAGCATCTCCCCGAACAGGGTCAGCGCCATGTCCGGCGCATCGACGTGGACCCCCGGCAGCAGCAGCGGCAGCACGATGGGCAGGTAGACCACGGTGGCCACGATGAGCAGCGTCATGAGGCCCACCGCGAACGCCACGTTGGCCTTGGCGATCACGGCGAGCTTGGGCAGGAACGGCGCGCCGGCGGCCGTGCCCAGCAGCAGCACCCCGATCTGGAGTTGCTCGTCCATGCTGATGACCCTGGTGCACAGCCACGCCACGGCGGGCACGATGACGAAGTTCGCCACCAGGGCGAGGACGACGAGGCGCACATTGCGCAGCGGCGCGACGATCTGGTCGACCGTGAGCGCGAGGCCCATCGCGAACATGCTGCTGACCACGAACGCGAACGTGAACAGGTTCTGGAGCGTCGTCAGGAAGTCCGCCATGTGTCCCTCTCCGAGTGGTCGACGGGTCGCGACCGCATCGTCCCTCCACGATGCCGCCGGCACGGGGCCGGCCGGTCTCCGTGGGCATCATGCCGCATGACCGCGAGCCCGTGGAGGGATCGCGACATCCGCGGTCCAGGGCAGCCGCGACGTGGCGCCCCACGATGGCGCGCGGTGCCGTGGGACGCCCGGTACGCGTCCCCCGCGGGTCCCGACACCTCGGTATCAGAGTCCCCTATCATATATCCCATGGATACCATCACGCCCCTCGATCTCCGTCGATCCCTCGGTCGGATCCTGGACGAGGCGTCGGCCGGCCGCCGCTTCCTCATCGAACGCGACCATCGGCCACTCGCGGTGCTCATCCCCGTCGAGGACGCCGCACGACTGGAGGAGTCGGAGGAGGATGCCGCACGTCGGCGTCGCGAGGCATGGGACGGCATCCGGGACTTCGCGGCGCGGGTCCGTCCCTTCCTCGATCCCGATCGTGCGAGCGTGGCCGAGATGGTCCGCCAGGACCGGGACGCGCTCGATCGCCGGGATCGGCGACGGGCCGCAGGCGACCTCGGCGCGTCCATCCGGTACGACGACGAATGACCGCCGGGCCACTCGTCATCGATGCCTCGCTCGCCCTGGCCTGGGTGCTGGAGGAGCCTCGACCTGACTGGGCACACCGACTACGGGATTCGGTCGAGCGCTTGCGCGTGGCCATCCTCGTGCCGACCTTCTTCTGGCTGGAGACGAGCAACATCCTGGTTCGCCAGCGAGGCCTGACCCACGACCAGATGCTGGAGTGCCTGATCCGGCTGGAGTCGTTGGGCATCACGGATGTGGAGCTGGACCGCCCGATGCGTCTCCGGTCGATGGAGCTGGCGCTTCGGCATCGCCTCACCGCGTATGACGCGGTCTACCTCGCCCTCGCGGTGGACACGGCCGCGCAGCTCGCGACCCTCGACGGGGCTCTGGGACGAGCCGCGTCCAGCCACGGTCTCCGATACGGCGACGACCCATCGGTCGGGACCCGCGAACCAGTCCCCAGCTACGGTGACGACCGGGCACCGGACCCCGTCTCGATCGCCGCCATCGGGGCGTACATCGCCCGGTTCAGAGATCGCAGCGCCGCCATCAGATAGGGTGATGGCGCCTGGGGCGATGGCGCCGATCTGCGTCGGACGGACCCACCCTCAGGGGTCGAGCGCGGGCACCCGCACGATGCATCGGAACCCGATGTGGCCCGTGGACGTGTCCACGGCCTCGCCCTGGCGCGCCGCGGGCCGGTACCGATGACAGTAGTTGGGCGCGCACAGATGCGAGCCGCCCTTGGTCACGCGGCGCGGGATGGTCTCGCCCGGCCGACCGACCTCGAAGCTGCCGTCGGGTGACAGCACCCGCGGATTGCGCGGCGCACAGCAGCTGTGCTCGGCCTCGTCGGGGTGGCGGGGCGTGAAGAAGTCGGCCGTCCACTCCCACACGTTGCCCGCCATGTCGTAGAGCCCGTAGCGGTTGGGCGGGAAGGTCCGCACGGGACTCGTGCCCAGGTACTTGTCCAGCAGCAGGTTCTGCCACGGGAACTCGCCCTGCCAGGTGTTGGCCATCATCCGACCCTTCGGCGCGAACTCGTCGCCCCACGGGTACGTGGCCTGGTCGAGGCCGCCCCGGGCCGCGAACTCCCACTCTGCCTCGGTGGGCAGCGCCTTGCCGGCCCAGGCGGCGTACGCCTCGGCATCCTCGTAGCCCACCTGGGTCACGGGATGCCGGTCCCGGCCGTTGACGTCGCTGCCCGGTCCCTCCGGCCGATCCCAGCGGGCACCCGGCACATACGCCCACCACTGGCGGTAGTCGTCGAGACGCACGGGTCCCTCCGTGCCCTGGAACACGAGGGCACCCGGGACCAGCAGCTCGGGGATGGCCCCGGGATAGTCCGCCGGATCGAGCGGCCGTTCCGCAAGCGTGACGTAGCCCGTGGCCTTCACGAAACGCCGGAACTCGGCGACCGTCACCTGGTGGTCGTCCATCCAGAAGCCGTCGACGGTCACGGCGTGGACCGGTCGCTCCTCGGGGTACCAGTCCTCGGAACCCATCCGGAAGGTGCCGCCCGGGATCCACGCCATGTCCTTGGGGGCCGGTCCCGGTGGCGGGCTGGGTGGCGGCTCGTGGGGCGGCATCGTGGCGTGGTGCTCCATGTCGCCCATCATGGCACCGTCGGTTGCCGGACGGCGAGTGACAGCCGGATGGCGGTCCGCACCCGGACGTCTGTGACGGCGAGGGCAGGCACATGCCGGACACGATGACGCCGCCCGTCGCCGGGTGACCGGTACGGGCGGCGTGCGCGATGCGGTGAGATGCGACGCGCGAGCGCCGCTCCGTTCAGGCGAGCAGCTTGGCCTTGGCGGCCTCGAACTGCTCGTCCGTCAGGACGCCGCTGGCCTTCATCTGGGACAGCTGGTTGAGCTGGGTCATGAGGTCGTTCGATGGTGCGGCTGCCGGTGCCACGGCCGCGGTCGCCTGCTGTGCCTGCAGGTCGGCCATCTGTGCCTGCATCTCGGCCAGCTGCTGCTGCGAATCGATCGCGGCGGCGTTGGCCTGCTGCTGGGCGGCCTGGTTCGCGTACTTCACATCCTGGCGATGGCGCACGGCGCCTGCCGTGCCTGCCACGACCGCCGTCGTGGCCATCGCGCCAACAAGACCCATGCCACGTCGTCGCATCATGGTTCGGTACTCCTCGTGCTGGAAGGTCTGTGATCAGCTGATGGACGCGACCATCGCGTCCACGGCTGCCTTGGGGATGCGCTCGCTGAGCACCAGCTCACCGCCCGCGCCCACGACGGCGTCGCGGAATCTGGTCGCCCAGGTGTTCTCGAACAGCAGCACGGCGCCTGCCGAATCCGGGCCGAGGTTGGCGGCCAGGGCGCGGGCGTCGTCATGCGTCAACAGGTCCGTCTGGTCGTTGACGAGTGGGTCGAACTCACCGAAGGGAGCCCCCTCGATGTCGCTCAGCTCGACCACCGCGATGTTGCCCTGCTGGTCCGTGATCGCGAACAGCAGGTCGATGATCCGGATCGTGCCGCTGTCCACGAGCTCCTTGAGCGCGGGACCGACCTCTCCGGTGAAGTTGTTGCCTGGGAACTTCACCACCAGCAGCTCGACGGGTCCGATGGCCATATTCCGATCCTCCTGTGCAGGGCACACGCTCATGTGGACGATGGTGTCGACCGCGACTGTAGCGCGCTCGGGGAGCCCGCGCCATCCTCCTCTCCGGGTGAGGCGGTGAGCGCGTCCACGCCGTCGTCGACCTCGAGGTAGATGCGCTCGACGCCGATCCGCGTCATGAGACCCGCCCGGTCGAGGCGCGCTCGCAGCGGGGCCTTGACACGTGCGAACGCCAGCCGCACGCCCATCCCGTCGAGCGTGTCCAGCAGCTCGTCGAGACCCTGGGCGGCGGTGGAATCGAGGTCCGTGAGGCCTCCGCGTTGACGAGCACGGCCTCCCGACCCGCTGCCCTGGCCAGCGCCGTCACCTCGCTCGTGAACACCTCGATGTTGGCGAAGAACAACGGCGCGTCGAAGCGGTACACGGCGACCCGCGGGTCCAGACCCTCGGTCGTGCCGGGGTCGGCGCGCCGGAAGGTGTCGGTGCCACGCACCCGCTCGAGGACGGCGGTGCTGGGCACCGCCGAGCGACGCGCCACGTCCAGGAGCGACAGCAGGATGACCAGCAGGATCCCCGCGAGCATACCCACCCAGATCACGAACGCGGCCGTGGCGAGGGCGAGCAGCAGGTCCATCCGGTCGTAGGCACCGATGCGTCGCAGCTCGGGCAGGTCGATGAGGCTGATGGCGACCACGATGGTCACGCCACCCAGCGCGGCGAGGGGCATGGGTGCGAACAGGGGCGCGAGGAAGGCGAGCGTGAGCCCCACCAGACCGATGCCCACGAGGCCGGTCACCTGGCTCCGGCCACCTGCCTCGGCGACCGCGAACGAGCGGCTGGCAGAGCCGTTGACCGCGAAGCCCTGGACGAGACCCGAGGCGATGCCCGCCGCGCCCATGCCCAGCATGTGCTGGTCCTGGTCGACGCTGTCATGCGTCCGACGGCCCAGTGCGCGCGCCGTGATGCCGCTGTCGGCGAAGCTCAGGAACGCGATGCCGATCGCCGGCAACAGCAAGGTCGCGAGTGTCTCCACGCCCACGTCCGGCAGCCCGAACGAGGGCAGGCCGGCCGGGAAGCTGCCCACGACCGCGACCCCCTGGGTGGTCTCCAGCGAGAGCAGTCCGGTCAGGCCGGTCGCGAGCGCGATCGCGACGAGGTAGGCGGGTACGTGGGGCGCCAGCCGGCGGAGCGCCACGATGCATCCGATGACCCCGATGCCCAGGGCGAGGGAGGTCGGGTTCGCGTCGGGCCAGGCATCACGCAGCCGGCCGATGACGGTCGGTGCGTCGTAGGCATCGAGGTCCAGGCCCAGCAGCTTGTCCAGCTGGCTGCCGATCATGGTCACGCCGGTGCCGGCGAGGTAGCCCACGAGCACCGGCCGCGACAGCAGGCGTGCCAGGAAGCCCAGCCGCAGCAGCCCGAGGGCTACGCACACGATGCCGGTCATGACGGCGAGCGCGGCGCTCAGGGCCGCGAAGCGTGACGGGTCCGCGAGCGCCAGCGGCGCGAGGACCGCGGCCGAGAGCAGGCCGACGGTCGCCTCGGGCCCCACGTTCATGTGCCGGGAGGCGCCCAGGATGGCGTATCCGGCCATCGCTCCGATGGCCGTGTAGAGGCCGGTCTCGGGAGGCATACCCGCGATCTGGGCGTAGGCGAGCGCCTGGGGGACCAGCAGCGTCCAGAGGATGACCGCGGCGCGCACGTCGGCACCCAGCCACGCCCGTCGGTAGCCCCGGATCGTGGGTGTCAGCCAGCGTGGCAGACGCGTCAGGGACCCCGGATCCGCGGTGGCGGCCATGGGGCGTATCGTGGCACGGCGATGGTCCGTCCGGACGCCGTCCGGACGCCTCGCGACCCCGGAGTCACATGCGCGCCTATCGCTGTCCCCGCTGCGCCGCCCTGCTCGACCTCGCCCGCGGCCGGTGCCCCCGCTGTGGTGCGCCGGTCGGCTTCGCGCTGCCACTCGGCACCGTGCTCGATCTCGAGACCATGGGCGCGGGCTGGATGCGCTGCATCGGCTCGGGCGGTGCCGACTGCAACTGGCTGGTGCGCGCCGATGACGGCCCGCGCTGTGAGTCCTGCCGACTGACCCGCACCGTGCCCTGGGGCCGGGACCCATCGGACGCCGCGCACCTCGTGAGCACCGAGCTCGCCAAGCGACGGGTCGTGTACCAGCTGTATGACCTCGGTCTGCCCGTGGTCGGTCGTGTGCGTGATGCGGAGCGTGGTCTCGCGTTCGACCTGCTCTCGTCGCGGGACGGCCCGGTGACCATCGGTCATGCCGACGGGATCATCACCATCGACCTCGCCGAGTCCGACGACGCGCATCGGGTCATGCTCCAGGCACAGCTGGACGAGCCGTACCGGACGGTCGTGGGACACATCCGCCACGAGATCGGCCACTACTACTGGATGGTGCTCGTGGAGGCGGCCGGCAACGTGGCGGCGTTCCGGGCGCTCTTCGGTGACGAGCGAGCGTCCTACCAGGACGCGCTCCAGCGGCACTACCGGGAGGGCGCGCCGTCAGGCTGGCAGGCCACGTACGTGAGCGCGTATGCCACGATGCATCCCTGGGAGGACTGGGCCGAGACGTTCGCCCACTACCTCCACATCCGGGACACGCTCCAGACCGCCGCGGCGTGGGGCATCAGCGTGGCCGGGCCGGCGGGTGGCTGGGAGCCATCACCCGGCGTGGTCCCCATGGACACCGTCGAGCACGAGGACTTCGCACCGGTCGCCCGGGACTGGCAGCAGGTGAGCGACGCACTGAACGCGCTCAACCGCTCGATGGGTCACGCGGAGCTCTACCCCTTCGAGCTGCCGCCGCCCGTCATCGAACGGCTGGACATGGTCCACCGGCTCGTGACGGCATCGCGGCTCGGCGTGCGACGGGCGGGCTGACGCACACCGGGCCACATCCGCCCACGCCATCCGATCGCGAGCGCGATCAGGCCCATGGCGAACCCGCGCAGGTCCTGGTGGACGTGATCAGGCCTTGGCGCGCGTCTCGAGCGCCGCGTCCAGCGACGCCGCGAAGATGTCCACCGTGCGATCGATGAGGTCGCCCTCACGGTGTGCCTCGCACATGAACCACGGCTCGCGCGAGTCCGGCTCGGGCATGGCACCGCGGGCGATCATGCCCGTGGCGACCGCGTCGTACAGGTCATGGTCGGTGTCCGCCCAGCCCCGGTAGTCGGCGGGCACCTGCTCTGCGAACATCACCCCGAACATCGCGGGCACGCCCGTGAACACGTGCGGCAGTCCGCGCTGGTCGATGACCTCCGTGAGGCCCTGCTGGACCCGGAGGCCGTTCTGGCGGACCGTCTCGAGAGCGTCCGTGTCACGCAGGATGGACAGCACCCGGGTCGCCGCGGCGGCCGCGACACGGTTCCCGGCATACGTGCCGCCATGGCTCACCTTGGCGGGCATCATCTCCATGATGTCCCGGCGGCCCCCGAACGCGGCAGCCGGATAGCCATTGCCCATGGCCTTGGCATAGGTCGCGAGATCCGGCGTGATGCCGAACAGCTCCGCGGCACCACCCTTCGCGGCGCGGAAGCCGGTCTTGACCTCGTCGAAGATGAGCAGCGCCCCGAACTCCCGCGTGAGATCGCGCACGCCCTGCAGGAAGCCGGGCTGGGGCAGGATCCCCTGCGCGTTGCCGAGGATGGGCTCGATGAGCACCGCGGCGATCTGCTCGCCCTCGCGCTCGAAGATGCGCCGGAGACCGTCCAGGTCGTTGTAGACCGCGGGCACGACCGTCTCCTGGATGGCGGCCGGGATGCCTCGGCCCCACGCGAGACGGACCGGCTCGGAGCGGTCACCCAGCTCGCTGACGTCCGCCGGCAGCACGCTGATGAGCGCGTAGTCGTGGACCCCGTGGTACTGGCCCTCGAACTTGATGATGCGATCGCGACCCGTGAACCCCCGCGCGACACGGATGGCGTGCATCGTCGCCTCGGTGCCCGAGACGGTGAGCCGCGCCATGTCACAGAACGTCAGCTCGCACACCAGCTCCGCGGCGGTGACCTCGTCCTCCGAGGTCAGGCTGAAGCTGACACCCTGCCGCATCCGCTCGAGGACATGCTCGTCGACACGCGGATCGGCGTGCCCCAGGATCGCGGGCCCGTAGCCCATGCGCAGGTCGATGAACTCGTTGCCGTCCAGATCCCAGATGCGGCCGCCCTGGCCCCGGTCGACATAGATCGTGTCCTCGCCCCAGGCGCGGAAGTTGGAATCCGTGCCGCCCGGCAGCGTCCGGATGGCACGCCGGTACATCTCGAGCTGACGGGTCCGGTCAAGACCGACCGCAGGGGTGGCGGCTGCCGCGTCGCTGGCAGCGGGGTTCCGGCCCGCGGGCGGCGTCTTCGTGCGTGCGCGTGACGGGGCTGGTGCCCCGTCCCCGACGACCGGGTCGTCTGCCGGCCGGGCCGTGCGGCGGCGGACGCTGCTGCGGGCTGGGGGTGGGACACGACCAGGCTTCTGGGTGGGCACGGACACGACTGGTCACCGGATGCGATTTCCGCGGCTGACAAGCCTGTTTCGCACGGATCGGCATGTCGCCACGGCCATCCTACCACGGTGTTCGCAGCGATCGAGGCACGAAACACGAGACCGCCGCGGCGCGGCGGTGGTCCGCGGGTCCTGGACGGCCACGCATCGTCCTGACCGCGGATGCTGGGGACCCAGCCGTCAGGCTGGCGCAGTGCCACCCAGGAGCGTGATCGCGAGGGCTGCCGCATGGAGTCGCAGCTCCGGCACCGCGGTCGACTCCCACTCGGCGCCCTTGCGCAGCGAGCCCACCGCCCACACCGGGCGATCGCCCCGACCCGACGCATCGATGACACGTCCGGCGTCGTCGACGAGGAGGCCCATGCCCAGCGGATGGCGCACCATCGCACCCGCGTCGATGGCGCCAGCGAGGAGCGGGTCACGCATCGGGTCGGCACTCGGTCCGATGCACAGGATCACCCGGTCAGCGACCAGCCACGACCCATCGGCATCCTGACCGGCCCGATGCCGCCCCACGAGGACCTCCAGCCGACCCTCGCGCTCGCGCACGGCGGTGACCCGACCCGGGCGGACCGCGAGACGGCCCGTCGCGGTCAGGCGCTGGATGCGTGCGGCGACCTGGGGCGCCATGCGGTGTCGCCGGACCTCCCACTGGCGACCCGCATGTCGCAACGCGCGCCGCCGCTCGGTCTCAGCGAGCCCCCGCCAGACCGGCACCGTCACCGGCCGTGCCCCGTCGATGGTCTGACGCCAGTCCTCGGCCGTGGCGGCGTCCCGGCGGAGCGCCCGGACCAGGCCGAGCGCGGTCATCGCGGCAGGGTCCGCGGGCGTGAGCGATGCGGCTCGCGATGGCAGCACCCGGGGGACATGGGCCGTCGGCAGCAGCCCATGCGAGGAGAGCATGGTCACCATCGCCTGGTGGCCACGGTCCTCGAGGGAGAGCGCCACGTCGACCGCCGTGAGGCCGCTGCCCACGATGACCACACGATCATCCGGATCGATCGCGTCGAGCGCGCCCGATGCCCACGGGTCCGCCACCACGGCCGGTGACTCGGGGAGCCAGGCCGGCCGGGTCAGCGCATGACCCGTGGCGAGGACGATCGCGTCGGTCTCCATGATCCGACCGTCAGCGAGCGTCACGGACGGATGATCCGGATCGACCGCGGTCGCGCGTGTCCGCACGTGGCTGACAGCCACGCCCGTCGTGGCGCTCGCCGCCGCCAACGTCTCGCGGAGGTATGCGCCGAGCAGCATCCGGGGCTGGAACCCGGTGCCATCCTCGTCGATGCCCCGGTCCCGCAGCCAGGCGGTGAAGTGGCTGGGCTGGTCCGGGAACGCGGTCATGCCCGCGGCGCGCACGTTGAGCAGATGTGACGGGGAGCGGGTCGAGTAGGCGACCCCCTCCCCCAGCGCCACAGCCGGCTCGACCACGTGGACGCGCCGACCGGGATCGCCCGGATGCGTCGCGAGATGGATCGCCGCGAGCGTGCCCGCCGCGCCGCCACCCACGATGACGATGTCGCGTGGCGCGCCGGACATGCCGGACGTGCCGTGGGTCGTCCCGCGCATCCCCCGAGCGGTCACTCGCCCGTTGGCCGGACCCAGCTCGGCAGCTCCCGGCGCAAGGTCGCGAGGGGCAGTGAGCCATGGCCGATCACCTGGTCATGGAATGCGCGTCGGTCGAACCGATCGCCATCGCGGGCCTCGAGCTGGGCGCGCAGCGCGAGGATCTCGCGCTGACCGGTCATGTAGGCGAGCGCCTGGCCGGGCCACGTGATGTAGCGGTCGGTCTCCGTCTCCGCTTCCACCTGGCTCAGCCCCGCCCGCGACCGGAGCAGGTCGATGCTCTGTCGACGGGTCCAGCGGAAGGCATGCATGCCCGTGTCCACCACCAGGCGCGCGGCACGCCAGGCTTCCGAGTCGAGCATCCCGAAGCGCTCCCGGTCATCCGCGTAGAGACCCATCTCGTCGGCCAGCCGCTCGGCGTAGAGGCCCCAACCCTCGGCATAGGCCATGCCCGCGAGCCGCGAGCCCAGACGCCGGAAGCGGTTGAGGCCCGGCAGCTCGGCCTCCAGCGCGATCTGGAAGTGATGCCCCGGGGTCGCCTCATGGAAGGTCGTGGCGGCCAGCCGGTGGAGCGGCCGCGAGGCGGGCTCGTAGGTGTTGATGTAGTAGCGCCCGGGCCGCGAGCCGTCCGTGGCGGGAGGGAAGTAGAACGCGGGTGGCGCGTCCCGCTCCTGGTGGGGCTCCACCGCGACGACCTCGCAGTCACCGCTGGGCAGCGCACCGAACCAGGCGGGTGCCTCGGCGAACGCCCGGCGCACCTGCGCCGCTGCCAGGCGCACCAGCTCGGCCGGGTCGTCCGTGCGGTTGGACGCGTCCTCCTGGAGGAACACGCGGTATGCCGCCGCGTCCGCGTGACCCAGCCGTCGGGCGATGGCGGTGCGCTCGCGATCGAGCTCGTCGAGGCGTGCCAGGCCATGGTCGTGGAGTGCCTGTGCGGTCTCGGGCAGGGTCGTGGTGGCAAGGATGGCGTAGCGGTACAGGGCGTCGCCATCGGCCAGCCAGCACAGGCCCTCCCCCTCGCGAGCGCTCGGCAGGTACGCCTCGAGCGTGGCCAGGAAGCCGCGGAGCGCGGGCCGGACCGATGTCTCGACGGCCGCCAGGAGACGCGCCCGGTCGGCGTCGGGCAGCTCGGGATGCGCGACGAGGAGCGTGGATGCCTCCGCGGGCGCATCGAGCAGCCGCTGGACCTGGGCGATGGTCCGCTCGACGGCGACCCGTGACGCGGTGCGCCCTTCTGCGGCACCTGCCGCGAGGTTCACGGCATGCGCCTCCAGATAGGCCGGGTAGGCGGCCAGTCGCGCCAGCAGGCGCCCCAGGCGTTCGGGGGTGTCGACACGCTGGAAGCGCGCGAGCTCGGTGACCAGCGTCTGGGGACCCTGCATCTGGTCGATGCCGTCGAGCTGCCACAGCCGATGCGCATGCGCCTGACGCCGCATGTCCGCGATCACACCGAGGATGTCCAGCGTGATGCGATCCTCGACCGCGAGGTCCGGACCATCGACGGCCCGGATGTCGGCCTCGAGCGCGTCGAGCGCCGCGAGCTCGTCGGCGCGACCAGCCTCCGAGGGATCATCGAACCGGTCGTCGAAGCGTTCGTCACCCAGCACCGTGGCCCACAGGGGATTCCGCTCGAGGAATCGGTCCCAGAAGCGGTCGGCGATCTCGTCGACGGGGGTCGGCGCGCTCGCGAGGGTGTCGGTCACATGGTCCTCCTGCGGTCGGGAGCGCCCCGGGGCGGCGCTCGGGTGGTCAGCCGAACAGCGGCAGCTGCTCGCCGAGTCGTTCGATGGGCGGGTCGAGCCCCAGCAGCGGGGCGAGGTCGTCGAGGCTGGGTGTCTCGCTCGCCATGATGCTGCGCAGGTGCTCGGCCTTGAGGATGTGCCAATTGTCCTGCTCCAGGCGCTCCCGGAGCAACGGCGACCGTGCGATCTTGAGCCGCACCAGCTCCGTGCGCGCGGCCGGGATGACCAGGAAGCGCACGAGCGTGTCCGTGGTCGGGATGGCGGCGCCCCGACGCAGCACCGGCTCGCCGAGCATGGCCGTCCACTCGACCTCGAACATGAGGGTGGCCTTGCCCCGCAGGTACCAGATGCAGTCGACCTGCTCGATGGCTTCCACGGGGCCCGCCGAGACGAGCGGCAGGTAGGCCCGCAGCTCCAGCTCGTTGAGCAGGCTGCCCACGGGCTTGCCGCGGTACACGCGCCGCTGCTCTCGGGGCGCCAGCCACACCCGGAGCCCGAACCGGTGACCCAGCTCCGCGAGACCCGCCACGAGATCGCCATGCTCGAGGTAGCGGTCCTGGAGCGACCCGGGTGCCTGGATGAGCCCCTCCGAATCCGGCACGCTCACACGGTAGCTGTCCACACAGGCCGCGATGAGCTCCTCGTCGGGGGTGTCGTGGCCCCGGAACATCGAGGTGAT
>CAZYTQ010000084.1:0-8627 GCA_964650135.1 uncultured Anaerolineaceae bacterium
CTGGTCAGAGCGCCTCGCTTACACCGAGGATGTCGGGGGTTCGAGTCCCTCACCGCCCACCACTTCCTGAGCACGAAACGAGCCCTCCGGGGCCCCGCCTCGGGACCACTGGAGGGCTCGTTGCTAACCGATCGCTGACCGGTGGCCTTCGAGGTTGTCGCCGGGGACAGCAGGGCGTCGAGCGCGGCGGCGGCGGCGTCCTGGAGTCCGGGCAGCACGTGCGAGTAGGTGTCGAGGGTGATGTTGATACTCGCCAAAGCGGCGAATCCCGACCCAGATGGATGGCGATCCACGTCCACCACATCCACGCCGCCATTGCCGGTAGGCAGGGCAAGATTTGCGTTGGGCCACTGATCCCACCAGCGGACGATTCGACGCTGATCGGTCGTGGCGTCCTTGAACCCGCGGCGCGTGAGCGGACGCTTCGCCCCTGGCACGCACGGAAACACCCGCAGCCCGGCCTCGGCGCACGTCAGCGCCGCATCCCGCAGCGACCGACCGTCGACATCCGCGCATAGCTCGGCGATCCCCCGTCCTGCTCCGATGTCATCTTGCGTTGCCATCCCGCGGACCCCCACGTCGCTGTACGCCAACCGGTATGTCCGGCATCGCCGAGGAGGTGCGCCAGCGGGGCCACGTCATGGAGAACTCCGGGGCAACGACCTCAGCCTGGGAGCGGAGCGAGGAAGTGGCCGTCCACTCGGATCAGTTCGCCGGTGGTTTGAGTGTTGGCTGCCGAACACAGGAAGACGATCATTCGGGCGATGTCGTCGGGCTCGGTGACTCGCTTGGTCGCAGTGGCGGTCGCGGCCAGTTGGCGCATCGCGTCGGGGATGGGCTTGTCGGCGGGTGTGAACCCAGCCATGACGACGTTGGTGAGGATGCCGTCGGCGGCGAGTTCGCGGGACATGAAGCGAGTCATGCCGTGGAGCCCAGACTTGGCTGCTCCGTAGTCGACGTTGCCGGGGAAACCGTCTTCGACGAGCCCGGTCGAGACGTGGACGATGCGACCCCAGCCGAGCGATCGCATGTCGGCCACGGCGTGTCGGGCGAGCAGGTAGGGGCCGATCAGGTTGGCGGTCACGGTGTCGATGAACCGCTGGGGTGCCATGTGTTCGAACGGCTCGATTCCCACGGTCTGTGTCGGCCAGCGGATGGCGTTGTTGACCAGCACGTGGACCGGGCCGAGTTCGTCGTGGACGGTGGCGATGGCGGCGTCGAGGGTGCCGCTGTCGCTGAGGTCCATCGCGACCGACACGGCGTTCGCTGCGCCGCGGGCGGTGGCTTGGTGGGCGATGTCGTGTGCCGCTGATGCGTTGGAGTGGTAGCCGACGGCGAGGTTGACTCCCTCGTCGGCGAAGGCGAGCGCAGTGGCACGACCGATGCCGGAACTGGCACCGGTGACGAACACGACGCGGGAGTCGAGGCCGAGATTCATGATGTCTCCGTTCTTGCGGTCAGTCCGGCTGTGAGCTTGTTCAGGGCGCGTGGAAGGGCACGTCGGTCGGCGCTCGACAGCGCCGCCGCGGCCACCTCGTCCGCGCCGGCCCAGGCGTCGATCACGCGCGGGACGAGAACCCTTCCCTCAGGCGTGAGGTCGAGGCGGATCTGGCGGCGATCATCGGGGTCGGGAACCCGCGTGATGATCCCGGCGCGTTCCATCCGGGCGATCGACTTGGCGACGGTGGGCTGCTCGACGCCGAGTCGTTCGACCAGCGCGGCTTGTGTCGAACCGGGGTACTCGGAGAGGTCGACGACGATGAGTTCTTGGCCGAGGTGGAGGCCGAGCTGGTCGAGCATCGACTGCAACACCATCCGGTGGGCGCGAGCAGCGGTTGCCAACGCGTATCCGAGGGGACCGTGGCGCTCGGCCTGGCTGCGACCGCTCATGCCGCCGACACCCGGCTTGCCACGACTGCGGCGCGTAGCCGTTCGAGCACATCCGTCGCAGCTGCGGCAACATCTTCTGCCGCCAAGCGTCCCGGGTCGGCGTTGCCGACCGCGGCCTCGAGGTTGGTGACCACGGTTGCTCCCGCTCGGCGCAGCAGTTCGGTGAGATGCAACTGCGCGAACGCGCCACCGTGGGCATCAGGTGAGGTGCTCATCACGGCGCACACCTTTCCCGCCAGCGGCCTGGGCGGCGCCTGGATTCCGAGCCAATCCACGACATCTTTCACGTAGCCCGGCAAGCTGCGGTTGAACTCGGGCGTGACGATCAGCAGTGCGTCGGCGTTGGCGACTCGCCCGCGCAAGCTGGCCGCCACCTCAGGGAACGGATCAGCCCGTGACACGGCGACACGGGGCAGTGCACCGCGGTCGTCCCACACCTCGATGCTGACGCCGTCGACGTCGAGCCCCCGTGCGAGTTCAAGGAGCTGGCGGTTGAGCGAGTCGCGTCGCAGGCTGCCGCATACCGCCACCACGCTGATCGACTCTCCGAGCTGAGTATCCACAATCGACTCTCCGAGCTGAGTATCCATAGACGGCTATTATACGTCCGGCTATGTGATTGCAACATTCTCGCCGCCGCTCCCGTCCTGTTCCGGCCGGTCACACGTCTAGCAACGACCGGATCGACCCGCCTTCGGCGTGGCGTGGCGACCTACCTCGCTGGCATGGATGCCAGGACGGATCGGACGCCGAGATGACGGTTTCGATGCGGGTGATGTCTGCGGGCGACGGCTTCAAGTACCTGCTGAAGTCGGTCGCCGCCGGTGACGGTGACCGGTCGTTGTCAACACCGTTGACCCGCTACTACACCGAGGGGATGGCTTCGCCCTGAAAGATCATGCCGAAGTCGTCTGTGCACGTCTTCCCGGTGGCCGAATCACTCCACCCGCGTGCAGCACCGCCCGGCGTGCGGTGTCCTGACCGACCTCGAAGTGCTCCCCGATCTCGGCGAGCGTGAACCCCTGGTCGTAGAGCGCGCCGATCTCGCCGACCTGCGCCGCGCTCAACTTGCCCCGGCGCACCGGAACTGACTGGCGACGCAGATGGATAGCCACCGTGGTGCGGTGCACACCGAAGTGCTCGGCGACCTCCCGCATCGTCTTCCCGCCCACGTACATCGTCACCAACTCGTCCACCTGGGCGGCGTCGAGAAAAGTTTGAGCCATCCCAATCGAGCGGACCACCGGCCCCCGCGAGTCCCGAATCCGGGGTCCGACCGCTCGACGGCAGTCCCGGTAGACCCCTCGAGACAGCCGCCTGGCCAGGGTTTTCGCCGATGGGGAGAAGTTTGAGAACTCTCTACTCAGGTCCACCATCGTCATGAGCACGCGCAGGACCCGTCGCGAGGGTCAGCCGAGCGCGACGGATGTCCAGATGACGAGCGAGGACGAGGAGACGCCGTACCCGCCGAGCCGGGAGGATCCCCTACCCCGCGAGCGTCAGGACGCCGGTCAGCAGACCGACCGCGACCGCCGTACCGATGGCGATCGCCGGTCACCGCGACATGATGCGCCGACACCGCGATGGGACCTCGTTCCGGTCGATCGTCACAGCTCGCGTCTGCCGGTGCGAGCCACCGCCAACGCCAGCAACCCGATCGTCGCGACCACCGTCGTCGCTGCCGAACCTGCATACGCCTCCGCATCACCCCCACCCGCGAGGTCCGGCAGGGCCCCGACGAGCGTGCTCGGCAGGAACGGGGCGACGGCGCCGATGATCGCGACGACCGGGAGGGCGAGGAGCACGACCACGCTGATGGCGGCCGTCGCGACCACGCTCCTTGTCAGGCTGGCCGCCAGCGCGACGACGGCGACGGCGAAGATGAGGTAGAGCGCACCGAGGGCGGTGCCGACCACCATCCCCGCGGTGTCCGGGGGCCCGATCAGCACGGTCGTCCCGTACCAGGTGGCGAGCACACCCACGACGAACGCAGCGACGATCGCGAGGCTGACGACCACGTATCGCGGCGTGAGCAGGTGGATCGCGCTCGGGACCCTGGTGCGGAAGAACACTCCGATCTCCGGACGGGCATCGATGCACAGCGCGCTCGCTGCCACCACGATCGCGATGAGCAGACCGATCTGGGACGCGATGGCGCTGAACTGCTTGACGGCCGCGGCAGGTGTCGGCTCAGGGACCACGATGGTGATCCCGCCACCTGCGGAGGCGATGAGCTCGTCGAGGGAGGCGGTGACCAGCGGGCCGACGAACCCGAAGAAGGCGTAGGCGCCGAGGAGGGCGAGCAGGCTGCGGGTCCGCACCAGGCGGAGCCACTCGAGATGCCAGAGATTCACGACGTCAGCTCCAGGAAGACGTGCTCCAGGTCCGCCCCGACCGGGGTCACGCTGACCACGGGGTCGCCGAGCGCGGCAAGCGCGGGGATCAGCTGGCGCCGCACCTCGTCGAGCGATGCCGCCGTGACCCGCAGCCGATCGGTACCCAACCGCTCGACGTGCGCGACCCACCGTTGGCCGCTCAGGTGCTCGATGGCTCGGTCGACCTCGCACGCGAGCCGGACCTCGACCGCTGGTGCGGCGTGGCCGACCAGGAGCGTCTCGAGGCGGCCCTGCCAGAGCAGCTGCCCGGTGCGAAGGATCCCGACGGTGTCGCTGACCTGCTGCACGTCCGCGAGGATGTGGCTGGAGAAGAGCACGGTCGCGTGACGACCGATGTCCGCGACCAGGTCGAGGACGTCGCGTCGTCCGGCGGGATCGAGTGCGCTGGCGGGCTCGTCGAGGATGAGCAGCTCGGGTCGTGCGACCACGGCGGCCGCGAGCCCGAGCCGCTGCAGCATCCCGCGCGAGTAGCCCCCGCAGCGTCGATCCGCGGCAGCGGCGAGACCTGTGGCGTCGATCGCCTGGTCGACCCGCTCGGCCGGGAGGGAGCGGTCGACGAGGGCGAGCGACAGCTCGACCACCTCGCGGCCGGTCAGCCACGGATCGAACTGCGGCGTGTCCGGCACGGCCGCGATGCGTCGTGGGTCGACGCCGACCTGGACGGTTCCCGCGGTCGCTCGTCGGAGCCCGAGCAGGATCGACAGCAGCGTGGTCTTCCCGGACCCGTTCGGACCGACGAGCCCGTAGACGCCGCCACGCGGGACCTCGATGTCCACCTCGTCCAGTGCCTGGTGGGTGCCGTAGGTCTTCCGCAGCCCGCGCGTGCGAACGACGGCGTCGATCGTCCGCGCCGGGGTCACCGCTCGCGTCCCGCGAGGAGGTACGCGATCCCACCGATCGGCACGACGAGCACGATCACGACTGCCCAGGCCCACCGCGGGAGCCCCCGGACCTGCTCGCTCCGCTTCAGGTCGATGAGGCAGTAGACGACGAACCCCAGCGTGACCAGCAGCACCGGGACGACCACCAGAACGAGGTTCTCCATAGCTCGCATCCTTCCTGCGTCACCGGCGGGTGACCGTTCACTTGGGCGATGACAGATGGCAGTCCGCCTCGGGCCGTCGACCTGTGGGCCGCCGGACATCCTCCGGTCACGATGTCGTCCGGCCGAGGATGTGCAGACCGGCGATGGTCCGGTCGTCGCGGAACGCGATGCGTGCCGTGTAGTCGCCCGCCTCCATCGACAGCGGCGTGTTCGTGATCGTCACGTCGCCTGCTCGGGCGACGTCCGGCTCCCCACACCCCTCGAAGGCTCCTGACAGGCCCACGATCTGCGCCCACGCGGCGGCGAGCGCGTCCTCCGACAGGCCATCGCGCATGGCCGGATCGAACCGCTCGGTGACATGTGACCATCGCCCCGACGCGAGATCGTCGATCACCGAGGCGGCCAGCTCGGCAGCGCCGGCCAGTGGCGTGGTGTCCATCGGCTCTCCTGTTCGTGGATCGATCGGCTTGCCATAGCGCTGGAATGCCGCCTGCCGGCTGACGCCGAGCGCATCACCGACGACCTGCCACGTCGCGCCGTCGCGACGTGCCTGCTGCACGACGGCACGCACGACGTCTTCGGAAGCCGCCTGGATGCTCACGGCGTGCCGTATGGAGCCAGACCAGTCGTCGTCATCCGTCAGGACGCGCGCCGCGAGCAACGCCTCCATGTGCGCCTTCAGTGCGTGCACGGCCTGTGTCAATGTATCTTGCACATGTCAAGTGTAGCCTGACACAGAGTGAACCGTCACACCGCGTGCACGTGGGTCCGCTGGACGGCTCCCCCGGCGGCGGTAGCATGGGTGGATGGCCGACGCGCCAGCGTATCGGATCTGGCCGCCCGTGGCGCTGGGGGTGCCGTGGCTGGTCGGCATCGGGCTGACGGTCGCCATCGGTGACCCGATCGCGCTGCCGGTCGAGGCGTCGCGGACCGTGGCGGTCGGCCTCGTCGTGGCCGTCGTCCTCTGGGATTCGTGGGCGCTGTGGCTCATGGCCCGGCATCGGACGGCGCTGCTCCCTGGTGGCTCGACCCGCATGATCCTCGATCGCGGGCCATTCAGGGTGAGCCGGAACCCGCTCTACCTGGGCCTGATCGCGGTGGATGTGGCGCTGGCGCTGCTCTGGCCGTCGTTCTGGGCGCTCGCGCTCGTGCCGGTCGGTACCGTGGCGCTGTGGTGGGGGGCGATCCTGCCCGAGGAGCGCTATCTCAGCGCGAAGTTCGGCACCGAGTACGACACCTACCGCGCCCGGGTCCGGCGTTGGCTGTGATCCGGACAGGAAGTGGGACGGCGCCGGGCGACGACGTGCGATCGGTGTCGGCCCGCACGGTGGCGCGCCGTGGATGCCCTGCTAGACTCGCGCAAGGAGCCCGTATCGGACGCGGGCGGATCCCGTGCTGGGGGTGCCCATGGATCTCGGGCTGATCATCCTGATCATCGTCCTCGTGGTCATCGTCGGCGGCCTCATCCTGCTGTACAACGGCCTGCAGCAGAAGCGCCTGCGTATCGACGAGGCATGGGCCCAGATCGAGGTCCAGCTGAAGCGTCGCTGGGATCTCATCCCGAACCTCGTGAACACCGTCCAGGGCTACATGGGCTTCGAGCAGAAGGTGCTCACCGACGTGACCAACGCCCGTGCGGCCGCGGTCGCCGCTGGTGCCCAGGGGCCTGCGCAGTCCGCCCAGGCGGAGAACGCCCTGACGGGCACGCTGCGCTCGCTGTTCGCCACCGTGGAGAACTACCCGGATCTCAAGTCGAGCACCAACGTGCTCCAGCTCCAGGAGCAGCTGACCACGACGGAGAACCAGATCAGCTTCGCGCGGCAGCACTACAACGCGACGGTGCTGGACTACAACACCGCGATCGTGACCATCCCCAGCAACCTCATCGCGGGTCCCCTGGGCTTCACCAAGCGCGACTTCTTCGAGGCGGAGCCGGCTGCCCAGGCCGTGCCGACCGTCGACCTGGGTTTCCCGCCCAACGGCGGTGCCGGCGCGCCACCGCCCTCGGTCCCGCCCTCTCCGCCGGCTCCCTGACCCGGGCGGTCCTGCGTACCCGGCATGACCGTCGCGCGCCAGACGTTCCAGCAACAGATCAGCCACAACAAGCGGCGGTCGTGGCTGCTGCTGCTCGTCCTCACCGGGATCCTCATGCTCCTGGGAGGCGTCGTCGGCTATGCCGTCACGGGCGCGCCGATGGGCGCGGCGTGGGCCATCGTGGGGGCGGTGATCCTCTCCGCCGTCCTCTCAGCAGGGGCGTACTTCAGCGGTGACAGCCTGGTCCTGAGCGCCTCGCAGGCACGCGAGGTGGGTCCTGCGGACGCGCCCCAGCTCATCAACGTGGTCCAGGAGATGTCGCTCGCGGCGGGTACGCCGATGCCCCGCGTGTACATCATCGCGGACAGCGCGCCCAATGCCTTCGCCACGGGCCGTGACCCGCAGCACGCGAGCGTGGCGGTCACGACCGGCCTCCTCGACAAGCTCGATCGCGAGGAGCTCCAGGGCGTCATCGGCCATGAGATCTCGCACGTCCGCAACTACGACATCCGCTTCACGCTGCTGGTCGGCGTGCTCGTCGGCAGCATCGCCCTGCTCGCGGACATGTTCCTGCGCGCGACCATGTGGAGCGGTCTCACTCGTGGTCGTTCCCGCAGCCGGGACTCCGGGGGTGGCGCCCAGGCGATCATGATGGTCGTGGCCATCATCCTCGCGGTGCTGGCCCCGCTGTTCGCGGGCCTCGTCCAGATGGCCGTCAGCCGTCAGCGGGAGTACCTCGCGGACGCGTCGTCGGTGGAGCTGACACGCAACCCCGTCGGTCTGGAGCGCGCGCTCGTGACCATCTCGCGCGACCAGGAGCCGCTCGAGGTGGCCAATCGGGCGACCCAGCACCTGTACATCGTCAATCCCATCAAGAAGCTGGACGACCGGAAGATGGGTCTGTTCTCGACCCACCCGTCCATCCGTGATCGGGTCGACCGGCTGCGGGTGCTGAGTGGCCGGCCGCCCCTGGACGCGATGTCGGAGGCTGGCCTCGCCGGCCTGGACTGATGCCCGCCGTGTCTGCTGGCAGAAGACCCCGACTTGTGGTTGAATCACCGGCGCCGCTCCTGCGGGCCGAGATAGCTCAGTTGGTAGAGCACGCGACTGAAAATCGCGGTGTCGCCAGTTCGAATCTGGCTCTCGGCACCAACGCCCGTTCGCGGGCGAGGCGCGGTGGATCCAGGCGGAAGTGGCTCAGTTGGTAGAGCATCACCTTGCCAAGGTGAGGGTCGCGGGTTCGAGTCCCGTCTTCCGCTCCA
>CAZYTQ010000084.1:8727-15052 GCA_964650135.1 uncultured Anaerolineaceae bacterium
CCCTTCGTCTAGTGGTAGGACGCCGGACTTTGGATCCGTGAACCGAGGTTCGAATCCTCGAGGGCCAGCCACCTCCTCGTCCGTCTCCTGGCGCACGGGGCGACGTACCCAAGTGGTTAAGGGGACGGTCTGCAAAACCGTTATTCTCGGGTTCGAATCCCGACGTCGCCTCCAACCTCCGCCCTCCCATCCTGCCGGCTCGCCACCCAGGAGGCCATGACCCGGTGAGACCTGCCGCGAGACGTGGCGCCCCCGCGCGTCGCGTCGCGTTCTACGTGCGCGAGGGGCGGCACCGTGCCGTGGTCGCGCCGGTCGCGGCCAGCCTGGGCGATCGTCTGCCGTGGACCATCCACGAGGACGTCGATGAGGTGGTCGCCCGCGCGCCGGACATCCTGGTCCTGGTGTCGCTCGCGAACCTCCGACCCTTTCGCCTGGCGCTCCCGGACACGATCATCGGGTCGCTCCGACACGGCCTCATCGGCAAGCGGGGACTCGAGCGCGTCGGCCGTCGGCCGCTGTGTCGCCGCCTCGACTTCCTGTCCGTGGGTGACACGTTCACGGTCGAGCGCTACGTCGCGGCAGACGCTCGTCCCACGGAGCTCTGGTGGACGGGCTATCCACAGGTGGACCCGTTGTTCCGAGGCGACCCGCCCGCGGCGCACGGGTTGCCGACGGACCAGCCCGTCGTGCTGTATGCACCCACCTGGACCGAGGGCCTCAGCTCGGCGCCGCTGCTCGGAGACCGCATCGCGGAGCTGATCCGCGGCGATGGACCGCCGCTGGGCATCATCATCAAGCCGCATCCCATGATCGCGACGACCCATCCGGAATGGCTCGCATGGTGGCACGCCGTCGCGGAGCGGGACCCGCGCGTGGTCGTCGTCGACGACCGCGCCGACGTGACGGGGTACATGCTCGCGGCCGACCTCATGATCTCCGATGCCTCGAGCACCATCTTCGAGTTCCTGCCCCTCGATCGGCCGATGGTGCTCATCACGAGCCCTCTCGCCTTCGAGGATCCCAGCTACGACGTCGACGACCTGCCTTGGCGGTTCCGAGCCGTCGGCGAGGACGTGACGGACGTGGCTCACCTCGCTGACGCGGTGGCGCGAGCCCTGGCCCGACCCGAGGCTCGGGCGAGCGAGCGGCGGCGCGTGGCGGGTCTGCTGTTCGGTCGCCAGCGGGACGGTCGCAGCGCCGAGCGCATCGCGGACCGGATCGTGGACCTCGCGGTGCGCATCGACCGGGGTGTGGCACCAGAGTCGTTCGGACGTGTCGCGGAGCGGCGACGTGCGGCCAGGGTGGCAGCGGGAGCAGGGCCGGCTACCACCGGGGCATCCACGGATGTCTGACGCCCAGGGCATCCTCCTCGCGGCCGGGAGGGGCGAACGGATGGGGGAGGGACCCAAGGGGTTCCTGCGCCTTGGTGATCGGACGCTGCTGGAGCGCGCCGTCGACGTCCTGCGGGGCGCGGTGGACCGGGTCGTGGTCGCGGTGGGTCCGGACGACCTGGAGCGGGCGCGTTCCCTGGTGGCAGGCCCCGGCGTCGTCGTCATCGCGGGGGGAGCGACACGCATGGAGACCCAGAAGCGTCTCGCCG
The DNA here is from genome assembly GCA_964650135.1 of uncultured Anaerolineaceae bacterium. Classification (GTDB taxonomy): domain Bacteria; phylum Chloroflexota; class Limnocylindria; order Limnocylindrales; family CSP1-4; genus JAFMJV01. The sequence continues at coordinate 10,328 of CAZYTQ010000084.1, forward strand.
ACGCCGCGGACGCACCCTGGCTGGTGCTCCATGACGTTGTCCATCCCTCCACCACCTCGGAGGTCGTCCGACGAGTGCTGGCGGCGGCGCGCGTCTCGGGCGCCGCGAGCGCCGGTGTCCCGTCCACGGTGTTCCACTACCGACGCGACGGCACGATGCTCTCGGCGCCGGGTGAGGCGCTCATCCCGCAGAAACCCGTGGTCTTCCGGAAGGCCGAGTTCCTTGAGGGGATCGCGTGCTTCGCCAGAGACCGATCGGGGGTCAGCCCTGAGCCGAGCACCATGGAGATCCTTGCGCTGGCCGGTCGACGGACGACGTTCGTGCCCGGTGTCCCGGGCGGCATCAAGCTCACGTGGCCGGAGGACCTGGCGCTCGTTCGCCACGGTGTCGCTGCGGCAGCCGAGGCTCGCGCCGAGCGGGCGGCCAGCATGACCGAGGCCGTCCGTGCGGACCAGGAGGCGCCCGCTATGCTCGATGTCCACGCCGAAGTGGCGGAACCGGCAGACGCGGCGGTCTTAAACACCGCTGCCCGCGAGGGCGTCAGGGTTCGAATCCCTGCTTCGGCACCATCCGACGGGGCGGCTGCGGCTGACGCGGCCCGTGGCTGACCTCCAGGCGGTCATCGTGGCGACCGGACGACCGGTCGCAGGCTCCAGGCGCATGAGCGCGCGCGACGGATCCGTCCTGACGCAGCTGGTCCGGGTCGCGCATGGCGAGGTCGGTGACGTGCTGGTCGCGGTGCCGCCAGGGGACCTCCAGCGCATCGAGGCGCGCCTGGGGCGAGGCGGGACACGCGTCGTGGCGGCCGGCGTGACCGCGAAGGGGACGCTGGGTGCGCTCGTGGCGTCCGTGACCAGCCCTTGGGTGGTGTCCCTCGACGTGGCGGACGGCCCTGTCTCGCCGGAGGTCGTCCGGGACGTCGTGACGTCCGCCCGTCAGCACGGCGTGGCATCGGCCGCCCGTCGGTCGATCGGCGCCCAGTATCGCCCGGACGGGTCCCTCCTCGCGGCACCCGATGGTGCTGTCACGCCCATGACGCCGGCGTGCTTCGCTCGGGAGGACTATCTCGACGCGTGTCGCGGGGACGTGGTGGCGGAGGACGCGGACCCGTCGCCGGTCGGGACGCTGGCGCGCGCCGGGCGGCGGGTCGCGTTCGTGCTCGTGTCGCCCGATGACCCCCCGGGCCATCGTGCAGGCGGCCGACCCGGCGACGGCAGAGTCGCGGGATGCGGTGGCACTGTCGACGGTGCCGGTCGTGGGTCGGGATCGAGGGCAGATCACGTGGCCGTTCGATCCGCGCTACGGGTCAGGTGACACCGAGCCGCTCGAGCGGATGGTCCGCCGGCTCGTCGCGATGGCGGACCTGTCCGACGTGGAGACGGTCGTGGGCATCCCGGAGGCGGGGAGCATCCCGGCCCATGTGTTCGCCGCGCTCACCGGGCGCCGCCTCGCGCTCGCCTCCATCTGGCACGCCGACCGCCCGGACGTCATCGCATTCCGAGAGGACCACGACACGACGTCGGTCGGTGTCAAGCGCATCTACGGCCTCCGGGCGGGCGAACACGTGCTCATCGTCGAGGACGAGGTCACGTCCGGACGGACCATCGTCAACTGCGTGACGGCGCTCCGGGGTGCCGGGGTCATCGTCGACCAGGTGGTCACGCTGTTCGCGGTGGACGACGACGAGATGCGGGAACGGCTCGCCGGCATCGGGGTCGTCATCCATGCGGCGGCGTGGGTCGATGCCCGCCATGTCGAGGGCCTCTGGCGACCGTGAGCATCGGTTCGGCGGCGCTCTCCCGATGTCCAGGGGACACCCGCGCCTGGCTCAGCGACCTCGCCGCAATCCCCGCAGGAATGCCTTCCGCTCGGGCGGCGGGGGCGCGCCGGCCAGGGCGGACTGGGCGGGCTCCTCGCCGCGGAGCCGATCGGCGAGCCGGCGCAGCGCCGTGGCCGGAGCGGATGCCGGACTGCTGATGACCACCGGGATGCCCTCGTTGACAGCCTTCAGGTACAGCACGGGGTCGTAGGGGATCTCGGTGTGGACGGGCGCCTGGAGCGACCGGCGGAGGTCCTCTGCCTTCACCAGGCCCGCCGCGAAGATGTGGTTGAGGGTGAGCACGACCCGCTCGCTGACGTCCTCGAACTCGGCCATCTGGTCGAGCAGCAGCCGGGTCGCCCGGACGGCCGGGATCTCGGGGCTGACCACGACCACGACCTTGTCGGCGCGGGCGAGCAGCACCTGGGCCCGCTCGTCCAGCGTCGACCCGCCGTCGACGATGACGAAGTCGTAGCTCGCCCGGAGCGCATCGAGCACCCGCTCGATCTGGTCCTGGGTGAGCGGCACGCTGCTGTCGGGTCGGACCGGCGATGTGAACACCGACACGCCACTGGGGTGCTGCAGGGCGTAGGTGCGCACGACCTCCGCATCATCGATGCCATTGAGGTCGCGACCGAGATCCGCCACGCTCATCCGGGGCGCGAGGTCGAGCTGCGTCGCGACCTGGCCCCACCATGGGTCGAGGTCGAGCAAGGCGACCGGGCTCGCGCCACGGTCGGCCAGCCGGATGGCCGTGTTGACGGCGATGGTCGTGGTGCCGACACCGCCCTTGGCGGCGAAGAACCCGAACAGCCGTGGCCCGGGGCCGCGATCGGCATGGGACCGGTCCGCGACGGGGGCCGGCAGGGCGACCTTGGGACGCCGCAGGAGGCCATCCACGCGGGCGGCGAGCTCCTGGTTGTCGAGCGGCCGGGCCATGACGTCGTCCGCTCCGGCCTCCAGCAGCTCGATGCGCTCCTCGACCGAGTCCGACCGGGCGATGGCGAGGACCGGCACGCGTGCGACGTCCGCTGTGGCCTTGAGCTCCGTGATGATGGCGGTCGACTCGACACCCGGGGTGTGGTCGAGGATGACCACCTCGGCATCCCGGGCCAGATCCGCCGCGGACGGTCCGTAGGGGGTCGCCACGACCCGGACGCCGAGGCTCGTCAGGGGGGCCGCGATGGCGCGCGCATCGTCACGTTCGGCGCACAGGAGCAGCAGGGTGCGGGTCGGTCGCTCGGGTCGTTCCACTGTGTGCACGCTAGCAGGGTGAGGGGAGGTCCGGATCGGTCCGATGGTGGGGGTGGCAGGATAGGACCCTGCCCACCGGGCGCCGTCAGACGCCCCCGGCGGACCGGCCGGCTGGTGGGTCATCGGGCGGCTGCCCGGGCGCTCGTCGTGACCATGGTGCCATGTCCAAGCGTCGGCACCCGGAGCGGACGAGCCCTTGCTATACTCTCGGTCCGTCCTTTCAGCTCCGCCGCGGGATCCACAGGGGTCCCACCCACCGAGCGGGGCACATCCCATGGGAAGGAGTTCCGTTCACCCGTGCGTCGCTATGAGCTCATGCTGGTCATCCGGCCCGATGTGGCAGATGACCGCGCCCAGGCGGTCATCGACCGCAGCACCCGGACCATCACCGGGGCCGCTGGGCAGATCATCAAGGTCAGCCCCTGGGGCCGCCGTCGTCTCGCGTATCCCATCGACGGTCACCGCGAGGGGTCGTATCACATCGTCCTGTTCGATGCCCCGCCGGAGGTGGTCACGGAGCTGGAGCATGGCCTGAACATCACCGAGGAGGTGATGCGCCACCTGGTCACGCGGATCGAGCGACCGCCCGCCGCCCGCCGCTCCGAGCGCGAAGAGGACGTCGATGTCGCCCCGCCGGAGGACGAGCCGGTGCCCGAGGGCGAGTTCATCGACGAGTCCGAGAGCGAGGCGGCTCCCGCCGCGATCGAATGATCGTCGCACCCGCTGTCGTCTGACATCCAGGAGGCCCGGCCATGTCGCTCAACAAGTGCATGATCATCGGCAACCTCGGACGCGACCCCGAGATGCGCTATACGCCCAGCGGACAGGCGGTCACCCAGTTCACGGTGGCCACCAATCGCAACTACCGTGACCAGCAGGGCGAGTGGCAGTCCGAGACCGAGTGGTTCCGGGTCGTCGTCTGGGGCCAGCAGGCCGAGCGCACCGCCGAGCGGCTCCGGAAGGGCCACAAGGTGTACGTCGAGGGCCGGATCCAGACCCGCCAGTGGGAAGACCAGACCGGCAACAAGCGCTACACCACCGAGCTCATCGCCAACCAGGTCAGCTCGCTCGAGCGGCGTGACCGCGACGAGGACGCGCCATTCCCTGATGCCCAAGGTGGATTCACCGGTGGTGGCTCGTCCGCCAGCGGTCCCGCAGCGCCTGGCGGCTCGTCCGCTGGCGCACGGCCGCCGGCCGGAGATGAGGGCGGCGGAGAGTTCGACGACCTGCCCTTCTGATCCATGACCCGTCCGGCCTCGCCGGGCGCACCTGACACCGACACACGAGGTCCCAGCCGATGCCCGCTCCGTCCCGCTCGCGCAAGCGCGACGACTTCTATCGTGATCGCCGCCGCCGCAAGGTGTGCAGCTTCTGCGCGGACAAGACCGTCCAGATCGACTACAAGGAGGTCAACCGCCTCCGCCGCTACCTGTCCGAGCGCGCCAAGATCGAGCCGCGTCGCAAGACCGGGACCTGCGCGCAGCACCAGCGCGAGCTGTCGGTGGCGCTCAAGCGCGCCCGCCACGTGGCGCTGCTGCCGTACGCCCCGCAGCACCTCCGCCCGTAGCACCGAGGGCTGATGCCGCCCATGGCGGCGTCGGCGCTTCGCGTGCTCGCTCACGCGCCGGACTCAAGCTCGCGCCTGGGGCGCC
>CAZYTQ010000085.1:0-14562 GCA_964650135.1 uncultured Anaerolineaceae bacterium
GAGCGGCTCGTGGTCGACCGGTCGGACCGATCGGCAGGGTATCCCCGCCATGGGGACCGCCGACCCGGCGGGAGGCCGGCACGGCAGCCGCCGCCATGGGGGACCGCCGCCTCGGCGGGAGGCCACGGCGGAGGCCGGCACCGACGTCCGTGTGCCTACCCGTGCCGCCCAGGGGCTTGTCAGGCGTTGGTCGGCCCGTATCATCCGGGCCATGCATCGAACCGCACGTCTCCTCACGTCCATCGCCCTGGCCGTGCCGCTCGCCCTGGCGGCCACCGGGGCTGCAGCCCAGAGCCCGACCCCCGTGCCGGTGCTCGACATCGACTGGACGGTGTCCAGCCTCGACGGGGAGCGCATCCCCGAGGACGCCGGCATCACCGCGAACTTCCACACGGACGGCACGCTCACCGGCGACGGCGGCTGCAACACCTACAACGCCACCTGGACGAGCGATGGCGTGGTCCTGACCGTCACCGACCTCGCGACCACGCGCATGGCGTGCGAGGACGCGGTGTCCCAGCGCGAGGCGCTCTACTTCGACCTGCTCCAGGACGCTTCCGGCTGGTCCCTCGACGGCGTGGTCCTGACGGTCACCACGGCCAGCGGCGCGTCCATCGTGTATGGCGACGACGCACAGGCCACCGAGGGCATCGCCGGCACCTGGACCCTCGCGTCCATCGATGGCGAGTCCGTGCCTGTGGGCGTCACGGCCTTCGCGACGTTCGGCGCGGACGGCAGCCTGACCGGCAACGGCGGCTGCAACTCGTTCAGCAGCCACTACATCACGGACGGCTCGTCCATCACGGTCGCACCCATCGCGGCCACCCTCAAGCTGTGCGAGGGCTCGAGCGAGACGGAGCGCCAGTTCCTCGACGCGCTCCAGGGCGCCACCACGTGGTCCACCACCGGCGGTGGCCTGGTGCTCGATGGTGCCGGCGAGCTGGTGTTCACGGGCGAGGGCGGCACGGCCGGCGAGGCCACGCTCACGGGCCAGGAGTGGTTCGTGGCGCGGCTCGATGGCGAGGCATTCGACCCGACCCTGGGCGCCTCGGCCACCTTCGGCGACGACGGCAGCCTGACCGGCTTCGGCGGCTGCAACCGCTTCATGGGCAGCTACACGGCCGACGACTCGAGCCTCAGGGTCGATCCGCTCGCATCGACCCGCATGGCGTGCGCGCCGCACATCATGGATGCCGAGGCCAGGTACCTCTCGGCGCTCCAGGCAGCGATGAGCTACACCATCGTGGGTGACACGATGTTCGTGGAGACCATCGGCGCCGGCGATATCGAGCTCGCGACCCAGCGCGACCCAGCGCCCGCACCGACCGCCACCCCGGACCCCACGCCCGCAGCCACGCAGGGAGCCACGGGGGACACGCTCGTCGGCTCGTGGCAGCTCTCGACCTACGCCGGCACCACCATCCCGGGCTACGAGTTCCTCATCGACATCACGTTCTTCGAGGACGGCACCTTCGCCGGCTTCGCGGGCTGCAACGACTACTCCGGCCAGTGGAGCTTCGACGGCACGAAGCTGGGCATCAGCGGCGTGGACGCTGCCTCGAGCGGCACCTGCGACACCATCGCGAGCGGCTTCGAGCAGGGCTTCCTGGCGCTGCTGCCGTTCATCGACACCGTCGCCTTCGGGTCGGACGGGTCCCTGTCCCTCACCAGCTCGCTGGGTGGTGGCCAGGGCTTCGGGTTCGTGCCCGCCGACTGACGGGTCCGGCCGACATCACGCCCGTCGGGAGACGGATCCCGGCGGGCGCGGACATCCATGGCGCTCGGCGGGCGCCGGGCCTGGTCGGGGCGGCTGGACCACCCTCAGGGCCGTTCGGCGACACGCACCTCGAACATCGTGGGCCAGTACTTGCCCGTGACCTGGAAGGTGCGGCGCACCGGGTCCCACGCGATGCCGTTGAGCCAGCCCATGAGACTCCCGATGGCCGGATCGTGGGTCAGCAGCTCACGCATGTCCATGACACCGGTGACCGTCCCGCTCGCGGGGTCGATGCGCAGGATGTACGGCGTCTCCCACACGTTGGACCAGACCTCGCCATCGACGCACTCGAGCTCGTTGACCTTGGGGACCGGCTGTCCCTGGAGGGTCACCTCGACGCTGCCCGTGATCGTGAACGTGGCCGGGTCGCGGGACCAGAGGGTGCTGCTGCCATCGGTCATGAGCAGTCGCTCGCCATCGCCGCAGAGGCCCCAGCCCTCCCCCGTGTAGCGGTGGCTGCCCGTCAGCTCGAGGGTATCCGCATCCCACTCCAGCGCGACGCCGTCGGCCCAGGTCAGCTGCAGCAGCCGGTCGCCGACCTGGGCGAGGCCCTCGCCGTACTCGTCACCGGGGGGTGCCGCCGTGCGCAGCACCTCGCCCGTCGTGCGGTCGATCTCGCGCACGGAGGTCGCGCCCACGATGCCGGTCGATTCGAACAGCCGACCCTGGTCATCGATGAGCAGGCCCTCGGTCCAGGCCCCGGTGTCGTGCGGGATCGAGCCCACGACCTGCCACGAGAGCAGGGCGGGCACGACCGGCGACGCCGCGGGCGCCCCGGTGACCTCCACCGGACGGGCTGGGCTCGGGGACCCAGCGAGCGCGCCGCTGCCCCCACATACCATCGTGATGCCCAGGACGACGCCTGCCAGCGGTGATCTCATCCGGCCAGCGTACCCCGCGGCTGGCCGGCGGCCCGCAGACGCCATGCCGGGATCAGGGCGAGCGCGATCGAGGCCGCCGCGAGCAGCCACAGCAGCCGCAGGTCATCGTGCGATTCGTCGAGCACCCGCACCGCCAGCAGCGAGCCGACGATGCCCGACAGGTACATCGGCACCAGCGACAGGTTGAGCACGGATGAGCGGATGGCGTCCGGGAGTCCCGTTGCCAGCATCGCGAAGAGCATCGAGCCGGCGGTCGCGAAGCCGATGCCCAGGATGGCGTAGTCGATGGCGAAGGGCAGCAGCTCCGCGGTGAGCGCGGCCGCCAGCGATGCGAGGGCGGCGAGGACGATGGCACCCATGAGCACCCGCCAGAAGCCGACGCGGTCCGCCAGCGCACCGGCCAGTGGCGAGCCGATGGTGGCCGCGAGCCCATAGACGCCGGCCACGATGCCCACCATCGAGCCGATGAGGAGCGGACCGTTGATGTGCTCCACGAACAACGCCAGGAAGGGCGCCACGACCCGCTGGCCCATGAGCAGCAGGAAGTAGGTCAGGAACACGGTCCGGGCGAGTGGCGTGCGCACCACGGCCGAGAGGCTGCGACGCACGAGCGTCATGACCCGCTGGGTGGTCCGTCGTCGGTCCGCTCGCTCGTGGTACCCGAACATGAGCGCGGCGACCGCGGCCGCGCTCAGCAGCGCATCGACCAGGAACAGCACCTGGACACCGGCGTGGTCGACGACCGGCCCGCCGAGCGCTGGCCCCACGGCGAGGCCGAGCGGCCCGGACGCCCCCACGAGGCTGATGGCGAAGCCCAGGCGTGCACGCGGTGCGCGGTCGGTGATCTCGGCGAGCATCACGCCCGTGTTGCCGAGCACGAGACCCACCAGCGGCACGAGCAGGAACAGCTGGCTGGTGTCCTGCACGTACGCGAGCAGCAGGAACAGCACCGCCTCCACGACCGCGCTGCGCACGATGATGGCCTTGCGGCTGTACTTGTCCGCCCACGCACCCCAGAACGGGACGAGCGGCAGCCCGACCAGCAGGGAGGCGGTCGAGAGCAGGCCGACCATGCCCGGGATGTCGGTATCGGGTACCCCCAGGTCACGCACCAGGATGGGCAGGAAGGTCAGGTAGTGACCGAAGGCCATCGATTCCACGAAGCCCGTGAAGGCGAACAGGAGCGTCAGCCGCATCCAGCCCGGGTCGACCTGGTTGGTCGACGACGCGGGGTGCTCAGGCGTCGTGGGGCGCGTCCGCCGTGGCGGCCTCCAGCTCGTGGCCCAGCTCATCGGTGCGGCGATAGGCGGCCCACACCGCCTCCGAGAGGACCGTGCGCAGACGGCCACGCTCCAGCTCGTGGATGGCCGCGGCCGAGGTGCCGCCCGGCGACGTGACCATGTTGCGCAGCTGCGCCGGGTGCATGCCACTCGCCTTGGCGAACAGGGTGCTCCCCTCGAGCGTCTCGATCACCAGGTCGTGCGCCACGTGGCGCGGGAAGCCCAGGTGGACCGCCGCGTCGATGAGCGCCTCCATGACCAGGAACACGTAGGCCGGGCCGGTGCCGCTGACCGCGGTCGCCATGGCCACGAACTTCTCGTCCTCGACCTCGATCTGGTGGCCGAGCGAGCTCAGCAACGCGGCTGCCTGGTCGCGCCGCACGGCGCTCACCTCGGGGGTGGCGTACCACACGGTCATCCCTCGTCCGAGCTGCGCGGGCGTGTTGGGCATGCTGCGCACCAGCGCGCGATGACGGAGCACATTGGCGAGCGCGCCCGTGGTGGCACCCGCGATGACGCTGATGACGACCTGGTCGGGCCGCAGGATGGGTGCCAGCTCGGCGCCGACGCGCTTGAGCATCTGGGGCTTGATGCCCAGCACCACGACATCCGCGGCCTCGACGGCCTCCGTGTTGGAGGCCGTGGTCCGGATGCCATGCGTGACACGCAGGTGGTCGCGGCGCTCGGCGCGAGGATGGCTCGCGATGACCCGGTCGGGCGTGACCTGGTCCGCCTTGAGCAGTCCGGTGATCATCGATTCGGCCATCACGCCCGTCCCTACGGTCGCAACGGTGACATCCTGCAGTGACACGCGCCGGAGTATAGGTGGCGCGCCCTGCCATGGATGCCGGAGGACCTCGTGACGCTGCCGACGATGGGTGACCTGGACTGGATGCCCGCTCTCGATCACCCGGAGCTGATGGCGCCCTCGACCCATGCCGCGCTCGTCGCGTGGGTCGCGGCCGATGCGTCCGTCGCGGACCTGGTGGTCGTGGCGGGCATCGATCCCGCGCTCGCGGATACGGCCGCGCTCGTGGCGGCCCATCGGCTGCCGCTCGGGGCGTCGGTCAACTGCGTGGTCGTCACGGGTGTGCGCGACGGCACCAGCCGGGTGGCCGCCGCGGCCGTGCCCGCCGATACCCGCGCGGACGTCAACCACGTCATCAAGCGGCTGCTGGACGTGCGCAAGGCGTCGTTCATGCGTCTGGAGGAGGCCGTCGAGGGCACCGCCATGGAGTACGGCGGCATCACACCCGTGGGGCTGCCGGCTGGGTGGCGGGTGCTCATCGACGGTCGTGTGCCGGCCATCCCCGGCATCATCATCGGCAGCGGCATCCGGGCGTCCAAGCTGCTGCTGCCCGGGGAGCTCCTCGCCCGGATGCCCGGCGCGGAGGTGGTGGAGGGCCTCGCGACCCCGATGCTCGTCGGCTGAGCCCGGTCCCGGCCGCCCATCGCGCTTCAGCGGGCCGGTGCGAACGTCTCGAGCGTGGCCAGATGCTGCGTCGTGCCATCCGGCTGGAGCGGGATGATGGCCACGTGGTCGGCGCCGGCGGCGTGGAGCGCGTCGATGCGTGTCCGGACGTCCGTCTCGGCCCCCCAGGCGACCATGGCGTCGATCAGTCGGTCGGAGCCAGGCTGCCCCCAGTCGGTCGCATCGAAGCCCTGGGCCGCCCAGCTCGCCTGGTAGTTGGGTGCCCGGAGGTACGGCGCGAGATAGGCACGTGCCGCAGCTCGCGCGGCCGTCTCGTCGCCCAGCACGACCGGGAGCGTCACGGCGAGGAGCGGCCGGGTTCCCGATCCCTCCGCCGCCGAATCCAGCACGGTCCGCATCCAAACGACCCGCTCGGCGGTCACGAGATACGGGAACGCACCGTCCGCCTCCGTCGCTGACAGCCCCAGCATCCGCTCCCGGAGCGCGGCAAGCACGACGGGCGGGCCATCGGCGCCTGAGGTCACGGCGGACCCATCGAGGGCACCCTCGCGCTCCAGGCGAGGGCCGAGGTAGGGCATCCGGTGATACGCCTCGAGATACTCCCGCATCCGGGTCAGCGGCTTCTCGTACACGTGGCCGCGCAGCTTCTGTGCGAGGTGCGGATGCGACACGCCGAGGCCCAGCACGAACCGGCCACCGGTCAGCTCGTGGAGCGTCTGCGCGCCCATGCGTGCCGCCATGGCGTCACGCGCCCAGATGGAGGCGATGCTCGTGCCCAGCCACATGCCGCCCACGTCCCCGGTGAGCGCACCCAGCAACGCGAACGGCTCGCGGCCGACGGTCTCGGGCACCCACAAGGCACCGTATCCCAGGTCGGCGACCCGTCGCGCGTAGCGATGGAGGTCGGCCGCGGCCAGGGTGTCGAGGTGGCCCCACGCACCGATGGGTCCCAGCGTCCGGGGGAGGTCGATCATGGGTGGGAGCATACGCCCGACCCGTCCGCCGGGCGACGGCTCCCACCTATTTCCCAGTATATCCATCGACTTTGACTGCTATCATCGCGGACCCATCGACCGGGAGTGCCCAGCCGGTCGCCAGCCCTCCGGCCCGCGACCATGCGTGGGGCCGGTCGACAGGAGACCCGGATGCCAGCGCCTGCCGCGCCACCGCGCCACCCGCCCATGCCTGGGCCAAGGGCGGCCGGACCCACCGTCGCCATCAGCGACCCCGGCTTCCATGCCGCGCCCGGCAGCCCCATCGGGCGGCGCCTGCGGCCGCTCCGCGTCGACGTCGCCACATGCCCCATCGACGAGGGATTCGACTGGGCGGACTACCTCGCGGACGCGGGCTGCGGGCCGTGGTACCTGGTGGTGTTCCGATCCGTCCGACGTGCCGGGGCGGACGCGGAGCTGCTGACCGAGTTCGACGACCTCGCGCATCTCGAGGCCCGTCTCTCGGGCGGCCTCCACTGCTACTTCAAGGGCGAGCCGGATGCACGTGGAGCCTGTCTCTCGATGTGTCTCTGGGACACGCCCGAGCAGGCTCGGGCAGCCCTGCGTCTGCCACGTCACCAGGACGCGGCTCGCCTCGCGGGGACCATGTACGAGTCGTTCCGACTGGAGCGCTATCACGTCACGGTCGAGGCCGGCACCGGCCGACCACGGTTCAGCCCGGTCTGATCGCCGCACCCAGCAGGAAGAACCGGCTCGTCGCCTGGACGCCGTCCGCTCGCAGGCCGGCGCGTGCCAGCGCCGCCTCGAGCCACCCGACATCCCGGTCGGGGACGGCCGGATCGCCGGCCGCCGACATCGCGCTCGGGGCCTCCACGGGGCCGCTCTGCGGGTCCGGTCGAGGTTCGATGAGCAGCAGACGGCCGCCGGGTCGGAGCCAGCGGGCAGCGACCGCGAGGGCATCGTCCGCTGCGGCATCCGAGAGTCGCCACAGCGCGGTCGTGATGACCACGCCATCCACCTGCCGATCCGGCTCGGCCCACGCGTCCCGGACATGGAGGTGGGCCCGCAGCCGATGCGCGACCAGGCGCTCCCGGGCGCGGTCGAGCGCCTCGGGGGACATGTCGTACACGGAGAGCTCGCCCGCACCCGCCAGCAGGGGCGACCACCAGCCACTCCCGGCAACGAGCTCCACGATGGACCCGCTGAGCGGCTGGGCGTCCAGCCACGCGGTCACCTGGTCCAGCTCGGCATGCCAGGCGAGGTCCAGCGCGGGACCACGTGCGAAGGTGCCGCGGCGCAGGTACCAGTCGTCCGAGCCGATGCCCTCGGACGTTCGGGTCGGCACGGCCGGGGGGGGCGGCACGGCCGGGGAGGCCTGGGACACCGACGCGAGCTGCGGGGTCGATACGACGCCCGGTTCGGGCATCGTCATGGCCAGCGCCAGCCCACGCCCACCGCCCGACGCCGCGGGACCACCGCCCGACGTCGACGGACCACCGCCCGACCGCTCACGCAGCGCTGCCCGGACCCGGTACCGCAGGAAGCCGTTGTCCTGTGCCCGGTCCACGCACTCGGCGCAGAGCATCGCCCAGCCGGTCAGGTCGCCCTGGTCACGTGGCTGCCACGCGCGTCCGCACCAGAGACAGTCGAAGGCCTGCCGGAATGGCATCAGGAGCCGGTCTCGCGCGCCTCGGCATCGACGCGCAGCCAGGAGCCTGCCGGCGCGGCCCCGTCAAGGCCGTGCGGATCGAACACCTCCGCGAGCATCCCGATGCCATCCACGATGCGCGGGCCCGGTCGGCTCAGCAGGCCTCCCCCATCCGCCGCGACCAGCTGGCCAGGCGCGAACGCGGGCAGGTCGAGCACCCACGACGGCAGATGCGCCTCCCGGAACGCGGCCACGGCCTGCGCCGCGTCGAGCCCACACGGCGCGAGGATGACCCGTTCCGGGTCCACGTCCCGCAGCCGCTCCCAGCTCAGCTCGACCGACGCCATGCCCTCGACACCCAGGAGGTCCCAGCCGCCGGCGCGTCGGACCATCTCTGGCACCCAGTGGCCGGCCGAGAAGGGCGGATCGACCCACTCGAGCACCACGACCCGTGGCGGCGCGACACCCGCCAGTCGACGCTCGAGCACCCGGTCCTCGATGCCCGCGAGCCGATGGCGCAGGATCTCCAGCAGGCCGACCGCCTCGTCCTCGGCCTCCGCGAAGGCGCCCACGGTCGAGATGCTGTTGAGCACCCCCTCCACGCTCGAGGCCTCCAGCGCCACGATGGACGGGTCGGTGCCCAGCACCCGGACCGCACGCTCCACCTGGTCGAACGTGACCGCGCATACCTGGCACAGCCGCTGGGTGAGGATGATGTCCGGGCGGGCCGCGGCCAGGGCGTCGAGGTCGAGCCGATGCGGCGGACGGGTCAGCGCGTCGGGGGTCCCATCGAGCAGGGCGCGTGGCAGGCCACCCGATGGATCGACCCCGTCGGGCGCATCGATGGCCCACGCGACCACGGGCACGTCGAGCGCGTCGGCGGGATGGTCGCAGGCGGCCGATCGACCCACCAGCTCGTCTCCCAGACCCAGGGCGTACACGATCTCGGTGGCGGCGGGCAGCAGGGACACGATGCGCATCGACCGATCGTCCCACCGATGCGCCGGGGGCGCACGGCGGCCCCCGACCATGGCCCGGTCGGACCGGCGCGGGCCCGGCGCGGGGTCGTCAGCCGGCCGGATCCCACGCCTCGTGTAGGCTGCCCCGATGGCGCTCGCCCCCTCCGTCCTTGATGCGACCAGCACCAGCCCGGCCGTGGTCGTCGATGGCGTCTGGAAGCGGTTCGGACGCGTGGATGTGGTCCAGGGCCTCTCGTTCGAGGTGCGACGCGGCGAGCTGCTGGGCTTCCTCGGCCCCAACGGCGCCGGCAAGACCACGACCATGCGCATGATCCTCGACATCATCCGACCCGACCAGGGTCACATCTCGGTGTTCGGGGGTGTGCCCGGGGTCGCCCATCAGGGCCGGGTGGGATACCTGCCCGAGGATCGCGGCCTGTATCGGGACGTGCCGGTCGTGGACACGCTCACCTACTTCGGGGCGCTGCGGGGCATGAGCATGGGTGCCAGCCGCACCCGCGCCACGGAGCTGCTGGAGCAGGTCGGCCTCGGCGACTCGATGCACAAGAAGGCCGCCGAGCTCTCACGCGGCATGCACCAGAAGGCGCAGCTCATGGCCACGATCATGAACGAGCCGGACCTGCTCATCGTGGACGAGCCATTCCAGGGCCTCGACCCGGTCAACGCGGAGCTGCTCAAGGGCGTCCTGCTGGCGCAGCGAGGTCGGGGAGCAGCCGTGGTCATGAGCACCCACGACATGGGCGACGCGCAGACGCTGTGCGACCGGATCCTGCTCATCGACGGGGGCCGCCGGGTCCTCTTCGGCACCGTGCCCGATGTCCGCGCGGCGTTCAGCGATGGCGCCGTGGAGGTCATCGGCCAGGGGGTGCCCACCGATCCGTCGGTCTATCGCAGCGTGAGCCATGTCTCGGCGACGGACGGCCGGGTGCGCTTCCTGCTGCGCCAGGGCACGACGGCGCAGGACCTGTTCCGGGAGCTCGCGGCCACCGATGCGCTCGTGGAGCGGTTCTCGCTCGACGCGCCGGACCTGTCCGAGATCTTCCTGCGCGCGGTGGCCGGCGACCCCCGGGCGGCGACCGTCGCATGAGCGCCCCAGCGGCCGCGCCGACGCCCACCCCGGCCTCGACCCCGCCACCCCGCACGGACGGTTCGGCCGGTTTCCTGCGACTCGCGGCGATCATCGCCCGGCGGGACTACCTGCGCACCGTGCGGCGGCGAGGCTTCATCTTCGGGACCCTGCTGCTGCCCATCGGCTTCCTCGCGCTGTTCGGTCTGTCGGCGCTCCTGGGCGGGGGTCCGGCCGCGACCACGACAGGCGTCCCGGGGCCCATCGTGATCGTGGATGCCTCCAACGTGGACCTGTCGGCCGTCGCCAGCCCGGCCACCGTCCAGGTCATGAGCGAAGCGGCGGCCGTGGCCGCGTTGCAGGCCGGCGAGATCGCGGAGTTCTATCGCGTCCCCGCGACATGGCCGGACCAGCCGACCGTGCAGCGCGTGACGCTCTCCTCGGGACGCTTCGACCTCGGCGAGGCCCAGCGCCGCCAGGGCCAGGTGGAGCTGCTCGACGCCGCGCTCAGGGCGGGCCTGTTGCTGCCGGCCGGGGTCTCGCCCGAGATCATCACGCGGGTCATCGTGCCCGCCCAGGTGACGGTCGTCACCCTCGACAGCGACACGCCGACCTCGGACGCCGCGATGGTGGCGGGTGCGCTCGTGCCCTTCGCGTTCACCCTGCTGTTCGTGATGAGCATCTTCATCACCAGCGGCTACCTCCTCCAGTCGGTGACCGAGGAGAAGGAGAACCGGGTGGTGGAGATCCTGCTCAGCTCCGTGCCGTCGCTGCCGCTCATGGCCGGCAAGATCGTGGGTCTCGGAGCCGCGGGCCTCACCCAGGTGCTCATCTGGATCATCACGGCGCTCGTGGCCCTGCCACTCATCGGGTCCCAGGTGGGCGGCCTCGGCGACCTGCCCATCTCGCCACCCGTGATCCTGCTCGCGATCGCCTACTTCGTGCTGGGCTACCTGGCGTTCGGCGCGGTGTTCGCGGCCATCGGCGCCATCGCACCCGGTAATCGCGAGGCGCAGCAGTACTCCGGCTTCTTCGGGTTCGTCGCGGTCATCCCGCTCATCTTCAGCAGCCTGTTCCTGACCGACCTCGAGTCACCCATCGTGGTCGCGCTGGCCATCATCCCGGTGACGTCCACGGCCGCGATGCTCATGGTCCTGGCGCTGTCACCGACCATCCCGATGGGCCTGGTGGTGGCCTCCCTGGTGAGCCTGGGCGTGTTCGTGGTCCTGGCCACCATCGCGTCGGCACGCGTGTTCCGGGCGACGCTCCTGCTCTACGGCGTGCGGCCGAGCGTGGGACGCATCGTCGGCGCGATCCTGGCACGCGACTGATCGGGCGCGCCGAGGGACCGGGAGGCCGCCCAGGCGCGCGGAGGGGCGATCAGGCGGTCCAGGCGAAGGCGCGACCGAGCACCCGGAGCGAGCGGGCTCCTGCCCGTGAGCGAGGGAGCGCGGGCCGCAACGCACGCATGGGTCGTCTCAGCGCCCCGACCTCAGGCGGGCTTCCACTCGTCGACCGTCGCCCGCGCGGACGCCTTGTCCTTGTACCAGCGGGCGTTGAGCTCCGTGTAGCTGGCCCACTCCGCGGGCAGCGAGTCCTCGGGGTAGATGGCGTTCACGGGGCACTCCGGCTCGCAGGCGCCGCAGTCGATGCACTCGTCCGGATCGATGGACAGCATCCGGTCGGCGCCCTGCTCGAAGTGGATGCAATCGACCGGGCAGACGGACACGCATGACTGGTCCATCACGTCGATGCACGGCTCGCTGATCACGTAGGCCATGGCGGTTGCCTCCGATGGACCCGTCCGTCGGACGGTCGGGATGTGGTCTCGATACATCGACGAGGTCGGCTCGGCGACCTCCCCATCTTATCGTGCAGGCGCGCGCGGGTCAGGGTGTGTGCTCCGGCATCGGCCGCAGCTCGACCTGCCCGATCATGCCCTGTTCGATATGGCCCGGGATGTGGCACAGCAGCTGGAGCTGGCCGTCACGGGGCACGTGGTAGATGACCGTCTCGTCATCCCCCGA
The DNA here is from genome assembly GCA_964650135.1 of uncultured Anaerolineaceae bacterium. GTDB lineage: Bacteria > Chloroflexota > Limnocylindria > Limnocylindrales > CSP1-4 > JAFMJV01. The sequence continues at coordinate 12,045 of CAZYTQ010000085.1, forward strand.
GTCCAGCCACACGCGGACGCCACCCACGTCCGGCGACACGCTCGCCGGCGGCCTGGTCGCGAACGGCGCGGGCGGTGTCGCAGCAGCATTGGCGGCCGCCCAGGCGGCCTGGACGGAGGCATCGCCGAGGACCATCTCGTGCGGCTCGAGACCGGCGTCGAAGACGGTGATGGCCACCGTCTCCCCCGCGACCAGCACGAGCGGGGTGGGGTCGAACAGGAAGTCGCGCATGAGCACCACGACCGGGCGCGGCGACGCTGGCGTGCCCGGGCGCTCGACGACCACCGACGGTGCCGGCGAGCCCGAACGCTGCGCGCCGACGAGCACGAGCGTGATGGCCACGATGAGGAACCCGGCGACGATCACGACCGGGGCGAGCGACGGTCGACGCGGCTCGGTCGATGGGGTCGCCGGCGGCAGGGCCGACGGCCCGGCCAAGGACGACCCGCTCGAGGGCGATCCGCTCGAGGGTGATCCGCTCGAGGGTGACTCGGGAGACGCTCCTGGGCGGGGGTCGAGGGGTGGGGATCCGGACACACCACGATGCTAGACCCGTCGGCGGCATGCCCGGGTCCCGCCCGCCACGGACGCGGCGATGGGGCCGGCCCGCGCACGCGACCGACGCGACACGCGGCGATCCCTTGACATGCCCCGGACCTGCACGGCACCCTTCCGCCACCCCGGATGGGCGGAGGCCGGCGCCGGCCTCGACCTCTCCGGGCCCATGAGGGATGTGTGACCGTCGCCACCCAGACCGCGGTCGCCCCGGGCAGCAGCCGGGTCGACGCCGCCCGACCCGTGCCCGCGGTCCGGCTCGAGGCCGTCCGCAAGGCCTACGGCGAGGTCCTCGCCGTCGCCGACATCGACCTCGAGGTCGGCCAGGGCGAGTTCTTCTCGATGCTCGGTCCGTCCGGCTCCGGCAAGACCACGACCCTGCGCATGATCGCCGGCTTCGAGCTGCCGACCGCCGGTCGCGTCCTGCTCGACGGGCGTGACGTGTCCCGTCTGCCGCCGTATGACCGTGACGTCAACACGGTGTTCCAGGACTACGCCCTGTTCCCGCACATGACGGTCGCGGCCAACGTGGGCTATGGCCTCATGGTGCGCAAGGTGCGCACCGACGAGCGGCGCGCCCGCGTCGATGAGGCGCTGCGCATGGTCCGTCTCGACGGCTACGGCGATCGAAAGCCGGGCCAGCTGTCGGGTGGCCAGCGACAGCGGGTCGCCCTTGCGCGCGCCATCGTGAATCGCCCGCGGGTGCTGCTCCTCGACGAGCCGCTCGGTGCCCTCGACCTCAAGCTGCGCCAGCAGATGCAGCTCGAGCTCAAGGCCATCCAGACCCAGCTGGGCATCACGTTCATCTATGTGACCCACGACCAGGACGAGGCCCTCGCGATGAGCGACCGGATCGCCATCTTCGACAAGGGTCGCGTCGAGCAGGTGGGCACCCCTGCCGAGGTCTACGAGCGCCCCGCCACGGCGTTCGTGGCCGGGTTCGTGGGCACGTCCAACGTGCTCGAGGGTGCCGTGGCGGCCCAGGTCGCCGGCCGTGCCGCCACCTTCACGGTGCGGCCCGAGAAGATCCATCTCGAGCCTGCCGGTGGCCCGGTACCAGCGGGCTCGGTGGCCATCGAGGGCATGGTCCGGGACGTGGTGTACCTCGGGTCGGACACCCGCTACCACGTGGCGCTCGACCTCGGCGGTGAGCTCGAGGTCATCAAACAGAACGTGACCACCTCCTCGATGGAGGTGCTCGCGCTCAAGGGTCAGCGGGTGCGGCTCGTCTGGGACCGCCAGCACACGCTGCCCATCGCCGTCCAGCCGGACCCTGCCGGTGAGCCGGGGTCGCCCGTCGACCCTGGCTCGAACGGGCCCGGAACATAAGAGGGAGGATGCTCATGGGTCACACCAGACGCCGCGAGGGTGTCGCGGCCGCAGGATTCGCCGTGGTCATGGGTCTCATGCCCGCGGTGACCGCGGCGCAGTCGCCCGCCGCCAGCTTTCCCGTCCCCGAGGGCGCGAAGACCGAGATCGGTGCCGGTGAGGGTGCGCTGGAGATCGTGGCCTGGGCGGGCTACGTCGAGGACGGCAGCAACGACCCGGCCCTCGACTGGGTGAGCGCGTTCGAGGATGCGACCGGCTGCCAGGTGAACGTCACGCTCGGCAACACGTCGGACGAGATGTTCACGCTGATGCAGTCGGGCAACTATGACCTGGTGTCGGCGTCGGGTGACTCATCGAACCGCCTCATCAGCGCCGGCTCGGTCCAGCCCATCAACCTCAACCTCATCCCGAACTACGCGGACGTGTTCGAGGGCCTCAAGGGCAAGCCCCACAACACGGTCGACGGGGTGCCCTATGGCGTGCCCCACGGGCGTGGCGCGAACCTGCTCATGTTCAACACCGACGTGGTGACGACGGCTCCCGACAGCTGGGGTGCCGTGTTCGACACCGCTTCCCCGTATGCCGGCAAGATCACGGCGTATGACAGCCCCATCTACATCGCCGATGCGGCGGT
>CAZYTQ010000086.1:0-13725 GCA_964650135.1 uncultured Anaerolineaceae bacterium
TGGAGGTCGAGGCGCTCGGCGACTACGTGCTCACGCTCACCGACCTGGGCGAGCTGGATCCGAGCGCCGAGACGGAGCCCAACGACGATGCGGAGCACGCGGGCCGGCTGGCGTGGGACGTCCAGCGTCACGGCCGCCTCGCGACCCCGGCGGACGCGGACGTGTATCGCTTCTCGCTCGCCGCGCCCGAGCACGTGGTCATCACGGCGGTCCCGGACCTCACCGATGGCGGGTCGGTGGCAGCGGGTGGCGTGGACCTCATCGCCGAAGGCCAGCCGGTCCGGGGACCGATGGGCCTCGTGGACATCGAGGTCATCGCATCGGAGATGCGAGTGGCGCACGTGCCCGGGCCCCGTGACGGGTCGACCGTGCTCGATGCGATCCTGCCGCCGGGCGACCACGAGGTCTGGCTGCGCACCGCGACCCGGGGTGGCCTGGGATACACGATCACCCTCGAGCGGGCCGACCCGTTCCTGGGACCAGGGAGCGCGGCACGACCCACGTCCGATGCGAACCTGACGCTCCGCACCGACACCCCCGAGGTCGCGGCATACATCGATGCCGGCCAGGTGGTGGACGCGGTGCTTACCATCGAGAGCACCTCGGCCGCGGAGCTCGACCTCACGCTGTCCGCTGTCACCACGGACCTGCGCTGGACGGTGGACCTGCCCGAGTCCGCGATCGTGCCGGCGAGCGGCTCCGTGGACATCCCGGTCGGCGTGGCCGTCCCGCCAGATGCGTGGCGTGACATCCCGGTCCGTCTCACCATCGCCGCCCGGACCGCGACGGGCGCGCTCACGACGACCTCTCTCGACATCATCCCCATCCAGGACGCCGCACCCGTGTCGCCGGTCCAGGTGTGGTCCGTGCCGGATGCACTGGTGGGCGGTCTGGACGTCGCTCGGGCCGACCTGGGCGGCGTGCCGGGTGGCACGGTCAGCTACGAGGCGTCCATCCACGACGGCTACTCGGTGGCCGGAGCCGGCATCCGTGACCAGCTCCGCGACGGGTCACTGGAGCTGACCGTCGACCTGGCGGGGGAGGACCCGATCCCGGTCGCGGGCACGATCATCAACGGGACCTCGCCGCTGGGTCCTCTCGCAGACCGGCCCCGGGACATCGAGCTCTGGCTGTCCCTGGACGGTTCCACATACCAGCAGGTGCTGTCCGCCGAGGTGAGCCCGGTCGCCACCGACCAGGCGTTCGTGCTCCCGGCGCCCGTGGATGCCCGGTCGGCCAAGCTCGTCATCCGGTCCGTGTGGTCGAGCATCGACCCGGACGCGTCGAGCCCGTACGTGGGGCTGGGCGAGTGGAAGGTCATCGCCGCGCCCGGTTGGGCGCCCGTGGAGCCGTTCGATGTGGCCGCAGCGGTCCATGGCGGGCACATCGCCTGGAGCGCCCCGGACATCGCCGGGGAACAGATGTGGCAGTTCCTCGACGGGACGGACACGGACGTGTACGCCTACGACCGGTTCGAGCCGAACGAGTGGCAGGACGTGGTGCTCGGCTTCCGGGATGACCGAGCGGCGCTGCTGACGCGGCTCGAGTGGATCGAGCAGCCCGGGACGGACCCCGGACTCCGGTTCGCGCAGGCACAGGTGGAGGTGAGCACCACCTCGCCGTTCGGGCCGTGGCGATCGCTCGGCACGTGGGACCTCACGGTCGCTGCGGACGGCACGGTCGCCCCGTTCGTGCTCCCGGACGACACGTGGGCGCGCTTCGTCCACCTGTCCATCGAGCCGCCCGCCGACCAGGAGCGCGACTACCGGACGCGACCCGGGCAGGTCCGGGTCATCGAGCGTGCCACGGACGACGGCTATCGCTCGATCCTGGGCGAGTGGGGTCAGTCGAGCCCACGCGGGCCGTTCGAGCTACTGGGCCCCGCGGCCCTCGCCGCCGGTGTCCCCGACGATGCCGACGGACCGGATGACCCGGCGGAGGCAGAGCCGGTGGCCCAGGGGCAGACGCTCCACGGTCACGTGGCCCGGTCCGCCGATGTCGACTGGTACCGGATCACCGTCCCGCCGGACCAGAACGAGCTGACGCTGCGCCTGGGGAGCGAGCGGACCAACGGTGTGCGGATGACCATCCTCGACGCCGATGGACGGCCCGCGGCGTTCGAGGAAGGTGTCGACCGTGCGACCGGTGAGCGTGTCTGGACCGCCTACGTCAAGCCCGGCGAGATCTATCGCGTGGGCATCGAGCAGCCATTGCTGTCCGTGCTCATCGCGTTCGACACGAGTGGCAGCGTGGAGCCCTGGTGGCCGCTCATCCGGGCCGCGGTCCGGACGTTCGTGGATGACATCACGCCCGGCCAGGAGGCCGCCCTGGTGCTGCCGTTCGCGGAGGAGCCCCTGCCCGGCGACTGGACGGATCAGCCGTGGCTCATCCAGGCGGCGCTGGACGCGCGCAGCAGCTCGGCTGGCTCGAGCTGTCTCCGGTGTGCCCTCGACAAGGCCGTCAGCCTGCTCGGACGACGGGACGGCGCCCGTGCGATCCTCGTCCTCGGGGACGCGGTCGGCGGCGAGATGTACGGCGGTCTGGACGAGACGGCGATCCCGGACATCGATCCGTCCGTGTTCGCGGTCCACTTCGGCGCAGCCGGGGATGAGGCGACGAGCACCGCGATCATGCAGGACCTGTCGCGCTCCAACGGTGGCCACTACCAGTACGCGACGTCGGTGGGCGATGTGGATCGGGCGTTCGACCGGATGGCGACGTGGCTCCGGCGACCGGCCGGCTACGCCTTCAGCTGGTCCGCCGCGAAGCTCCCGCCCGGCTCGATCGGGTTGGACGTGGCGGAAGGCGCCCAGGTGCGCATCGGTGGGGTCGCGGTGGCTCTCGTGCTCGACACGTCGACATCCATGAACCAGAAGGCCGGCCAGCAGACGCGCATCACGATCGCCAAGCAGAGCCTGCGGGATCTGGTGGCGGAGTCGCTCCCGGACGGGTTGCCCACCTCGCTCCGGGTGTTCACACCGGGCACCAAGAAGCGGTCATCCTGCGACACCAGGATCGCGGTGCCCCTCGGGCCCCTCGACAAGGACGCCATGCTCGATGTCATCTCGGGCCTCAAGATCCGGCCGAAGACCAACACCCCGCTCGCGGCCGCCATCGAGGCCGCCGGCCAGGACATCGCGAGTGCGCAGGGCTCGCGCATCGTGGTCGTGGTCACGGACGGCAACGAATCCTGCAAGGGTGACCCGGCGGCGGCGGTGCAGGACCTCGTCGACCAGGGCTTCGACACCACCGTCAACATCGTGGGCCTCGCCCTCGACGACCAGGCGGTCAAGGACCGGATGGCGGAGTGGGCGGCGATCGGCGGCGGCATCTTCGTCGATGCCCAGGATCGCGCGAGCCTGTCAGAGGGCATCGCACAGGCGCTCCGGGCGCCCTTCCGGGTGTTCGACGCGGATGGCGTCGTGGTGGGCGACGGCATCGTGGGTGGCGACTCCGTGGCCGTGGAGCCGGGCATCTACCGCGTGGAGGTCTCGTCCGAGCCGCCGATCGCCTACGAGGCGGTGGAGGTGCGGCCGGGTCAGCCCGTGCTGCTGGAGGTCGGCGGTCCCGAGGGGTGACCCGGGCGGCCGTGCGCCGCTGGACCGGCTCCGCGCCCTCGGATCATGGGGGTCTCCCTACTTCCCGGTGGCGCAGCCGCCACGTACCGTGGCGGCATCCGATCCGCTCGGGGTGGCTGGATGTCGCGTCGGTCCCTGACCCTGTCCGTGGGCATGCTCGGCCTCCTCGTGGCATGGCTCTGGACGGCTGCGGCGGCGGCACAGGCCCCGTCGCCCCCGCCGCATCCCATCCCCGCGACCCCGCCGGGCGCCGTCGCGACGCGGCCGCCGGGTCCGTGGGTCGATCCGCCCGCGCCGCCGGAGGGATGCCGGACGGAGGTGGAGCCCAACGACCGGTCGGAGGGCGCGGCCAGCCTCCCGGCGGCCTTCTGCGTCGCCGGGACCCTGGTCGAGGACCGTGACCAGGACCTGTACTTCTACGAGGTCCTGCCCGAGGACGGCCTCGTGACCTGGCAGGTGACGGTCCGGGGCGTCCCCACGACCTACACCAGCGTCCACGTCCTGCCACTCGACACGCCGGCGGGCGTGACGCCCATCCAGCTCGGGCCGGGCGGCGAGGTCGCGCGCGTCGACTCGGACGTCTGGATCGGCACGCCACCCGGCACCGGCGAGGTCCAGCTGGCACCGGGCGCGTACCTCCTGGGCATCAGCCGGGGGATCCCGGGCTACGCGCAGGACATCACCGAGGACCTCGGCTACTGGGTGGAGTGGCGACGCGGCGACCCACCCGCGCCCTCGGGCGATCATGAGCCGAACGACGATCCGACCACCGCGACCGCCGTGCGCGGCGCCTTCGTGCTCAGCGGCGACCTCGCGGCGACGCCCGATATGTATCGCTGGACGCTGGGACCCCAGGATGTGGGCCACCCGTGGCGCCTGGCCGCGCGGTCGTCGATGGAGACGCGCCTGACGCTCGAGCTGGCGCACGCGGACGGCACCGCCATCGCGTATGCGATGGCGGGACGGGACGGCGTGATCACGTTCCACGACCTGGGGCTCGTCGCGGGCGAGTACCTCATCGAGCTGCCGTACGCGGACGGCCCCCAGCCGTACGAGCTGTGGGCCGAGCCCGTGCTGGATGCCGACATCGACCGTGAGCCCGACGATGCTCCGGAGCAGGCACACATCATCGACCCGGAGACCCTGACCGCGATCGGCCGTCTGACCTCCGACACCGATGTCGACCAGTACGTGGTGGACATCGATGCCACGCTCGCCACGAGCCTCGTGGACGTGGGGCTCGCCTGGGCCGACGAGGGCGAGCGGCAGCTGTGCCTGGCCACCGAGTCGGGTCTGCGCATCGGCTGCGAGTACGGACGCGCCGAGGTCGCGCTGCGGGGCCTGCTCATCCCGCCGGGCAGGTACCTGCTCACGGTCAGCGGGGATGGTGGGCTGGGGGACCGATATCGGTTGCGTGTCGCCGCATCCGACGGGCGCCGGCCCGAGCGCGAGGTGGAGCCCAACGACGATCTCGCCAGCGCCGGACCGCTGGACGGCGGGTTCGTGGTCGGCGGAGACCTGCTGGGCGGCCCGGATGCCTTCCTGTGGACGCTCGATGACGCGGCCGCCGCGCGTACGTGGCACCTGGACCTCGCGGGCACGCCCGGTCTGGGCGCGACGATGGAGCTCATGTCGTCGGATGGCACGTGGCTGGCGCGGACATCCCTCGCGGGCCAGGGGACGGCTCGTATCTGGGACCTCCGGCTACCGGCGGGGACGTACGCCATCAGCCTGACCGCGACCAGCGCCGATCCGCCCAGCTACGTGCTGCGGAGCACGGTCGAGACGGAAGGGGACCTCGACCCCGAGCCGGACGACCTCGTGGCACAGGCGACCATGCTCGACCCGATGCGCCTGTCGGCCACCGGCCGGATCACGACCCGCACGGACGAGGACCGGTTCCGGCTCGAGGTGGACGAGGCGATGGCCGCGACACTCACGGACATCCGGCTCGAGTCATCGCCCTGGGCGCTCCACCAGGTGTGCCTCGCGACGGAGTTCGGGTCGGTCGTCCAGTGCATCGGCGCGCGTGGCGGATCGACCCTCCGGAGCCTGGACCTCGCACCCGGCCCGTACACCATCGCGGTGAGCGGCGATGCAGATCCCACGGGCCGCTACACGCTCGCCGTGCTGCGCGGCGCGCCACGATCCGCCGACGCGGAGTCCGAGCCCAACGATCGTGACGACGTCGCCGATGTCTGGGACCCGTCGCTGGTGATGCGGGGCACCTCCATGGACGGTGACCTGGACACGTACCGCATCCACATCCCGGACGGGGAGCCGATCGTCTGGCGCCTCACGATCGCCGGTCCGGGCCTGTCGGCACCGGACTGGCGCCAGCCGGACGGCACCCACGTGGGCAGCGTGCGTGTCTCGGACGACGCCACCGAGGCGGTCATCGACGACCTCTACCTGGTGAGCGGCGACCACCTCCTCACCATCCGGGGTGGCGGCGGGTACTCCCTGGCGCTGGAGCCCATCGGGCCGCCGGACCTGGCCGCCGAACGCGAGCCGAACGACGACGCGGATCACGCCGGTCCGCTGCGTCTCGATGGGCACCGGACCGGCCGCCTGCCGGCCGGCACGGACGTGGATGTCTACCGCTTCTCGCTCGCGGCACCCGAGCATGTGTCCATCACCACGAGCCCGGATGCTGCTGGCGGCGGGGGCATCGATGTCACCGGATCGGGCGTGGATCTGGAGGTCACCTCCGCGACCACGAGCCTCGCCCAGGTGTCCCCACCCACGGGTGGTGGCCCGACGGTGTTCGAGGGTCTGCTGCCCCAGGGCGACTACGAGGTCTGGGTGCGGCCGTCCGGAGGCGGTGTCGGAGGGTCGGCGATCCCGGACATCGTGTATGGCATCCGGATGGAGCGTGGCGACCCGTTCATCGACCCGGCGGCAGGGCCTCCGGCCCCGCTGGACGCACAGCTGGAGCTGGAGCTCACCACCAACGAGGTCGCCGCCTACCGGGATGTCGGCCAGCGGGTCACCGGCACCCTGCGCCTGGCGGACGTCGATGGTGCGCCCGTGGTGCTGGCGCTCGATGCACGGACCAGCCATCACGCGTGGACCGTGGAGCTGCCACCCAGCGTGGAGGTGCCCGCTGGCGGCAGCGTGGACGTGCCCGTGGTCGTCGGTGTACCCGCCGATGCGTGGCGGGATGTCCCGGTCCGGGTCACGATCCGGGCCCGGACCTCCGACGGCTCCACCGCGACCACGTGGACGGGGATCGTGCCGCGTCAGGACGCGCCCGCCATCGCCGCGCGTGCGTGGTGGCCGCTGCCGGATGCGCTCCTCGGTGGGCTGGACGTGGCCTCCCTGGCGCTGGGTGGCGCGCCCATCGATGCCGGGTCGCGTGGCGGCGAGCTGCACGATGGCGTGGTCATCGCGGGCACCGGACGGACGCAGTACTTCCCGCCCGGCGAGGGGCCGGTGGTGTTCGACGTGGATCTCGCGGGCGACGATCCGGTGCCGATCGCCGGGACCATCATCGACCCGCTGGGTGGTGCCGGCACCTTCGGCGGGCGACCGCGGGCGTTCCAGCTGCTGCTGTCGCTCGATGGCGAGACGTGGACCCCGGTCCTGGCCGGAGAGCTGGGGCCCCAGACCATCGAGCAGGCCTTCGTGCTCCCGGCGCCGGTGGAGGCGCGGTTCGCGCGGCTCCAGGTGGACACCACGTGGAGCGATACCCGGGGGCCGGTGGAGCTCGGTGAGTGGAAGGTGGTCGCGCCGCCGGGGTTCGCGCCACCGGGTGTCATCGACCTCGCCGATCCGGTGCGTGGTGGCCACATGGTCGCGAGCGAGCCGCCGTTCCAGTCGGGTGGCGAGCTGCTCACCGAGCAGGAGGAGGATCTGCGACAGGTGTGGCTGGATGTCGAGGACAGCCAGTCCCTGGTGATCGGGTTCGCGGACAGCCGGGCGGCACAGCTGACCGGACTGACCTGGCGGGACATGCCGGGTGTCGACCCGGCCACCCTGGTGGACGCCATCGAGGTGTCGCTGGCGCTCGATTCACCCATGGGGCCGTGGGTGCCCCTGGGCACGTGGCAGCTCGACCGGTCGCCGGATGGCAGCGCCGCCCCGTTCTCGCTGAGGGCGCCCGTCTGGGCCCGCTACATCCGCCTGGTGATCCCGGGACCCACGGACGCCGCCGCCTATCGCGCGATGCCCGCCAAGCTCGGCATCGCTGAGCGACCCACGGATGACGTCTATCGCTCGATCCTCGGCCAATGGGGACAGGGGAGCCCTCGGGGGATCCAGGAGGTCCTCGTGGCGGCAGCCGTGGGGGAGGCCTTCGAGGACATCGACGTGGCCGACGCACCAGCCGATGCCAGCCCGCTCGCGGCCGCCGCCGTCGTCCAGGGGGTCGTGGCCCGGAACGTCGATGTCGACTGGTACCTGCTCCACGTGCCGTCCGGGGATGACACGCTCACGGTGCGCGTGGACAGCGAGCGCGCCGGGGATGTCCGGCTGCGACTCGTGGACGCGAATGGCACGGATGTGGCGCACACCATCACGCCCACGGGCTCGGGGGTCACCCTGACCGCGATCGTGGGGTCCGGCGCGGACTATCGCCTGGAGCTGCTCCAGCCGATCCTGTCGGTGATGTTCACGTTCGACACGAGCAGCAGCATCGCGCCCTGGTTCCCGCTCGTGCGCACGGCCATCGGTGCCTTCGCGGACGGCGTGCGCCCAGGTCTCGAGGCGGTCCAGGTCTTCCCGTTCGAGGAGCCGGACCTGCTGGAGGGCTGGAGCGACCAGGCCTATCTCATCCGCTCGGCCATCGACGCATGGACCACGTCGGGCGGCTCCAGCGGGCTGGAGGCGAGCATCGAACGCGCTGCCGTGGAGCTGTCGGACCGCGATGGTGCCCGCGCCGTGCTCGCCGTGGGGGACGGGGTCGGGGGCGGGTTCCTCGGGGGCATCTCCGGCGACGTCCTCGCGCAGACCCGACCGGCCATCTTCCCGGTCCATGTGGGCGGCCAGAGCGACCCGATCGTGTCCACCCACATCATGCAGGACCTCGCGCTCGTCAACGGCGGTCACTACCAGTACGCGACCTCGCTCGGCGAGATGGAGCGAGCGTTCGAGCGCATGTCCACGTGGCTCCGTCGCCCGGCGCGGTACGCGCTCAGCTACCAGACGTCCTTCGTGGACTACCCGCCGGGGGCGATCGAGGTCCAGCCGGCGGCGGACACCCGCGTGCGCATCGGTGGCGTCGCCGTGGGCCTGGTGCTCGACACCTCCGGCAGCATGCTCGAGCCGCTCGGCGGCTCGACACGCATCGAGGTCGCGAAGCAGAGCCTCTCCCGGCTGGTCGGCGACACACTGCCCGAGGGTCTGCCGGTCGCCCTGCGCACGTTCAAGGCCGCCAGGCGGTCCTGTGACACGGTGCTCGCGGCGCGGCTCGCGCCACTCGACCGGGCGGCGATGCAGCGGCGCATCCAGAGGCTGAAGCTCCACAAGAGCGCGAGGACGCCGCTCGCGAAGGCCATCGCCGCGGTGGCCGGTGACCTCGCGGAGGTGACGGGTCCGCGCCTCGTCGTGATCGTGACCGATGGCGCCGAGAGCTGCAAGGGCGACCCGGAGGCCGCCATCCGCTCGCTCATCGATGCCGGCTTCGAGACCACCATCGACATCGTGGGTCTCGCGCTCGAGGACGACGAGCTCAAGACACGCATGGCGTCGTGGGCGGAGCTCGGCGGCGGTGTCTTCTTCGACGCCCAGGACGCGGACGGGCTCGCGGCGGCGATCGGCGCGTCGCTCCGGGCGCCGTTCCGGGTCCTCGACGAGGATGGTGCCGTGGTGGGAACGGGCGTGGTGGGTGGCGATCCGGTCGTCCTGCCCATCGGCAGCTACCGCGTCGAGGTGAGCTCGGAGCCCCCGGTCACGTTCGACGGGGTGCGCATCACCCCCGGCGAGTCGAAGGTCCTGGTGGTGGAGGGGGACCCGAGCTGACGGCCGGGCTCACTCGTCGCCCCCAAGCGAGAGGTCCACGCCAGGCTCCATCGAGGCCCCTGGCAGCGCATCGTCCATCACCGGCAGGTCGAGACCCTCAGGGTGGGCCGGATCACCGGGCAGCGGCAGGCGGTCTGTGATGTCCACGAAGTCGTAGATGTGGTCGTTGTCGGGCCAGTCGAACGAGCGGTCCGGGAGGGCCGGCAGGTCCACGCCGAAGTACGCCGAGAGGATGCGCCGGAAGGTGTTGACGTGGCTGTGGTCGGGTGGGAGGAGGTCGTCCGGCTGACCCGGCAGGTAGTAGGCACCGAGCGCCCCGAAGCGGATGCCCAGGCGGCGGTCCGAGTCGTCGACACAGTCCACGTTGCGGCACAGGAACGGCCCCTCGTCCCCCATGACGACCACGATGGGGTCCGTCTCGTCGGGTCCCGCGAGCAACGCGGACACGGTCTCGCGGATCTGGTCGTTGGTGAACGCCAGCTGGTCCGCGTACAGCTGTGCCTCGGGCTCGACCTCCGCCGTCGCCTTGAGCACCAGGTCCCCGCTGGCATCGAACACGTATGGCGGATGGGGCAGCAGGATGTGGGCGAACACGAGCTTGCGGCCCGGTACGGACGGCAGCCGCTGGAGCTGCCGGAGCTGATAGCGGGCGGTCGCCCGGGCGTCGTCACGGAACTCGTCGCCCTCGCCCTCGCGACGGCCCAGCAGCCGGTCGACCTGGGGCAGGATGGTGGAGCCGCGCAGGACCGCCTCCAGCTCGGTATCCGTGTTGCGGGTCATGCCCACGTCGACCAGCTCGTTGGTCTGGGTCGGCCCGTACCACGAGCCAAGCTGGTAGTAGGTGTAGCCCTGGTCCTTGAGGAACGCGGCGACGGCGGGCCGCGCGAGGCGTGATCGCGCGGCGGTCCGGTCACCGGACTCCCGGCCCGGGTCGACGCTGTACTGGTCGAGCAGGTCCATCGAGAGCATCGAGGACAGCGAGAAGTCGGTCGCCCGGTAGTTCGCACGCGCGCCCGGGAGCACCTGGAACCCCTGGGCCGCGAGCCACTCCGGCAGGTCGTTGTCCGTGATGCCGAAGCGATGCTCGATGGACCAGTCGGAGCCGTATCGGTCGAGCACGATGAGATAGATGTCGCGGTCCGGGTGACGGGTCGCGACGAGGTCCGTGGTGGCGTCGCCGGAGCCGGTGCCCCGGGCGACGACACGGCCGGTCTCGTAGGGCACGATCTCGACCAGGGTGAGCACGACCAGGACGATGGTGAAGGCGTTGAGCGCGAGGGTGACCGTGGACAGGCTCTCGCGCGCCCGGAACGCGTAGATCGTCGCTGCCGCCACGATGGCGACCCAGGCGACGAGCTGGACCTCGACGGGCACGCCCAGCTGTGTCAGCTCGGCGTCGGCGCGTCCGAAGAGGGACACCATGGCGACGACGGCGGTGGCCACGATGGCTCCTCGCCGCCAGTCACGCAGCAGCAGCGCGCCCAGGACCAGCGCGACGCCGGCGCCGATGACCGCTCGGGCCAACGGGCCGAAGGGACCGCCAAGGTCCACGGGCAGCACCTCGGCGAGGTTCCCCGCATACACGGACAGCACCGCGAACAGCGCGAGCATCACGGGGTGGAGCGGCAGTCGGGAGAGGATCGTCACCGCGCGGGACGTTAACGCATCCGGCGACGATGGTCCCACCACCGTCGGCGGCCCGACGCTGCGGCGCGTCAAAGTCTGGGCATCTCCCCAGTTCTCGCGAGGGGCCAGATCGCGCCATGCTGTGGTCGCCGGTGCCCGGCCACGGTCGTGTGGCCTCGTGGTCTGGCCGGGGCCGCGGGAGCCAGGATGGCCCGGCGGCCAAGCGGCACCGGACGAGCGTCAGCAGGTGGAGACACACATGCGCACCCGACCCGCCAGGATGGTCGCCCTCATCGTGAGCCTGGTCGTGCTGTCGTCCGGTGTCGGCGGCGGTGCGACCGCTCAGGACGCGTCGCCGGCAGGGTCCGCCCAGGACGCGTCGCCGGCAGGGTCCGCCCTCCCGCACCCCGCCATCCAGCCCACGCTCACGGCGGCGGTCGATGCGGCGATCGAGGTGCGTGCCGCACGCCTGGGTGGTGATCCGGATGCCGTCCGTGGGTTTGTGGCGGACGTGATCAGGGCCGAGGACTATGCGGGCGCCCTCAAGGGCGGCCGGGGCACCTTCCTGACGGGCAGCGGCAACAGCGTCGACCGGGCGATCCTGGTCGCGGCCCTGCTCGAGGGTGGGGGCGTGCCGCACGCCGCGATCCGGTATGCGAGCTGCCAGGTGCCGACCGCACCGGTCGGTGACCCGGCGGACGTGCCCCCCACGATCGCGCTCGACCATGCGGCGGAGATCGGGACGGCGATCAGCGACCCCGACCTGGCCGCCGAGGTGATGGGCATCGTCACGGACCTCGACGAGTACCGGGCGCGTACCCGGCAGCGTGTGACCGACGCGGCCCAGGAGCTCGCGCAGGTCCTGGCGACCACGCCACGGCCGTCAGCCACAGCGGTCGGCGATGCTGGCCTGACCGACCACGTGTGGGTCCAGGTCCTCGGCGACAACGGCTGGCTGGACGCGGATCCCGCGACGCCGACGGGAGCTGCGCCATGCGCCGCGACAGCGACCTCGGACGACCTGCCCAGCGACGTGTGGTGGTCGGTCCGGTTCCGGTCCACCGTCGAGCGCCAGGCAGCGGGTGCGCTCGTGGAGACCACGGCGCTGGACGTCACCTCCCGGGTCGCCGACCTGGCGTCGGCGCGGATCACGGCCGGGTTCGGTGAGCCCCTGGGCCTCATCGAGCCGTCCGTGGGTGCCGAGGATCCGGAGCTCGTGTACACGCCGATCCTGCGCATCGACGACGTGACCACGGCCGGAGAGCCGTTCCGGGTCATCCGACCCGCGTCGGAGGGTGACGGCGGCACGCTGGGTGGCTTCGATCCGTTCGGCGGTGGGGATCCGTTCGGCGGTGGCGATCCGTTCGGCGGTGGTGATCCGCTCGCGGAGGTGGACCCGGTCACCGCCGTCTGGCTGGACATCGACCTGGTGGCGCCCTCCGGCGAGGTCCGGAGTCTCCGCAGCGAGATCGTCGACCGCTTGGGCGTCGAGGCACGGGTCGCTGGCGACGCCGGGACGGCGGTGGTCCAGCCGCTCGATGTCGTGACCGGTGCATACGCGGCGCTTGACACGACCTGGCACGTGGGATTGCTGCTCGGCGCGATGCGCCAGCTCGATGGCGAGACCCCGGCGTTCGTGGAACTCGGCTCCCTCGACCTGCTGACCGCGGACGGCCTGGCCGGCACGATGGACGCGCTCCTGCGGCTGTACCCTGCGATCCGCCGCGACCTGGGTGGCGAGCCGGCAGGTCCCGGCATCCTGCTCGCGGGCGTGTCCCAGATCCAGGGCCCCGACAAGCGAGGTGGTCTGGAGCCAGGAGACGTGCTCACCCGCCTGGTGCTGGACGCGCTCCTGGTGCCGGGTGCGGCCTCTACGGACCCGGCACGGGCCGCGCGCGACGCGCAGGCGACGCTCGCTGCGGAGGGCGTGCTGGTGACGCTCGCCGGCGGCGCGACGGGTCCGCTCGACGATGCCCACGGCGTCTTCGGGGCGGCGGCCAGCGCGGGCACCCCGTGGCTGGTCATCGGGCCGGGGGACACGACGCGTCCCGCCGGGGCGTCGGCCGCCGCGCTCGCCCGCATCGACCAGCGGCTGGGCACGGGCGCATGGGTGGTCGCACCGGCCACCGCGCCGACCGTGGATGGGACCACCCGCACGGCCTGGTGGGTCGTCGATGCCGGGACGGGCGTGGTCCGCGACGAGCACGAGCTGGGGCGTCACCAGGCGGCCACGGAGTACGGCAGCAAGAACGCCGAGGGGACCTCGCGGTGGCGCAGCTTCTGTGACTTCGCGTGGGGGCTCCGGCGAGGGTTCGTGGTCGCGGCAGCCGCGCTGTACCTGGGGACGGGCGGCGCGGCGGGCGGCGAAGCGCTGAAGGCCGTGAACACCATCATCGAGGCGCAGCGGAAGAGCGAAAAGTTGCAGGAGGAGGCGCTGCGCGTCGCGTGTGCCCGTCAGGCAGGCCCCGGAGGTCGGCCGCCCCTGCCGTAGGCCAAGACCGACCGCCGCGCCCCGCGCCGACCGCCGGGCCCCGCGCCCCGCGCCGACCGCCGGGCCCCG
>CAZYTQ010000087.1:0-13703 GCA_964650135.1 uncultured Anaerolineaceae bacterium
GGATCGCCGGTCACGTGGTGGAGGACCTGGACTCCACCACGTGACCGGCGATCCGCGGTGGGCGCGCGAGCACCTCGCCGACCCGGAGGTCGAGGTGCTGTTCTCGTCTCACCCGCCCGCGGACCTGGCGCGGACGCCGCGGCTGCGCTGGCTCCAGATGGGCGTGGCCGGCGCCGAGCACCTGGACCTCGTCGGGCTCCAGCAGGCCGGCATCACCGTGTCCAGCGCGAGCGGGATCCATGCCGTGCCCATCGCGGAGTATGTGCTCGGGATGCTGCTGCACATCGCCAAGGGGGTCGAGGAGCGCCGAGTAAGCCAGGTGGGGCGCGTCTGGCCGCCGGACAGTCGCCTGGCGGGTCGGCTCTTGCGGGGTCAGACCATCGTCATCGTCGGCTACGGCAACGTGGGTCGGGAGATCGGGCGTGTCGCCCATGTGCTGGGGATGCGCATCCTGGCGGTGAAGGCCAGCTCGTCGAGGGAGCGCCGTGCGCGGTTCCGGCTGGCGGGGACTGGCGATCCGACCGGTCGTCTGCCCGAGCGGGTGGTCGGGCCGACCGATCTCCCGAGTGTGGCCAGCGAGGCGGACTTCGTCGTGGTCACGACACCGGCCACCCCGTCGACCCGCGGGCTGGTGGGTGCGTCCGAGCTGGGTGCCATGCGTTCGGAGGCGTGGCTCATCAACGTTGGTCGAGGCATCTGCGTGGACGCTGCCGCGCTCGAGGCGGTGCTCCGGGCGGGCATCATCGGCGGCGCCGTGCTGGACGTCTTCGAGGAGGAGCCACTGCCGCCAGATAGCCCGTTCTGGGAACTGCCGAACTGCATCGTGACGCCTCATGTCTCCGGAGGACCGCCCGGCGCCTTCGACCTGCTGTCGGGCCTGCTGGTCGAGAACCTCACGCGGTATGTCGAGGCGCGGCCGCTCCTGAATGTGGTCAGTGCTCGACGGGGGTATTGAGGACTGTCGGCTCGGGCAGGACGTCGCTGGCTGCGTACCCGCCGACGCTGCTCCCGAACACGCGATCGCCGACGACCTGCGGCCGCCGACCACCCCGACAGACACGTGAGGGCTACCCCAGCGCGGGCACCACCCATCCATCCTGGGCCGGCACCTGGCTCACCAGGTAGTCCCGGGAGGCGCCGACCGCTGCGCGCGGGCCGGAGAGGTCCGCGAGGAGCTTGCCGTCCCGCTTGCGGATGACACCATCGATGATGACCGTGTCCACGTTGGAGATGTCCGCGGCGCACACCACCGCGGCCA
The DNA here is from genome assembly GCA_964650135.1 of uncultured Anaerolineaceae bacterium. Lineage (GTDB taxonomy): Bacteria > Chloroflexota > Limnocylindria > Limnocylindrales > CSP1-4 > JAFMJV01. The sequence goes on from CAZYTQ010000087.1 coordinate 1,259, forward strand.
CGGGGTCGATGACCGGGTAGGTGTTCACAGCGTGGCCATCGATGATCACGAGGTCGGCCTTCTTGCCGGGCGTGATGGACCCCGTCCGGTCCGCCAGGCCTGCCACCTTGGCACCGTCGATGGTCGCCCAGCGCAGCACCTGGCGTGCCGTGATGAGGTCCGGGGTCGCCTCGAGACCGTCCAGACCGTCGTTCCACGAGACCTCGTGGCGTCGCCCGCGCTCGGAGCCGAACACGGCGTGCATCTGCGTGAACTGGTCCGCCGAGGACGTGGTCGCGACATCGGACGACAGGCCCACCGGGATGCCCAGCGACTCCGCCTTCTGGGCGGGCGCCCAGCCGTGACCCATCTGGATCTCGATCTGGGGCGAGAGCGATACGTTGCCGCCCGAATCGCGGACCAGCAGCCATTCCTCGTCGGTCAGGTGGGACGAGTGGATGTAGGTCGTGTCCGGGTACAGCAGGTCGAGGTCGCGCAGCGCGGTCAGCTGGCCCTTGGTGTATCCGAAGCGGTCCATCGCCACGTGGACCGTGATGTCGATGTCCAGCTCCTTCGCGAGCTCCCACTCGTAGCGCACGACGTCCGGCTTGCAGAAGTTGGTGCCGCGGGTGGCGAGGCCCATGGTCACGAGGGCGCTGTCGTCATGCAGCGGACCGGCCCGGAGCGCCCGGCCCAGGTCGCCGTCGATGCGCTCGACGCTGCCCTGGTAGTCCGGCCCGAACCACCACGTGAGCAACGAGGTGTTGGGGAAGCCGAACGCGAACACCGAGCGGATGCCCGTGTCCCGGAGTCCCTCCACGGCGGCATGGGCGTGGTCGGGCGTGTTCATGATGTGGGACCAGTCGACGAGTGTCGTGATGCCCGCGTTGATGCACTCGAGCGCGCCCCATCGGTTCGCGGCCAGCACGTCCTCGGCCCGGTACCTCGGCGCGAACTGGTCGAGGATGGCGCTGAAGTAGGTGATGAGCGCGTAGTCCGGGGCACACGTCCGGATGGACGTCTCCCAGGTGTGACGATGGGTGTCGATGAAGCCCGGGATGAGGATGTCCCCCGTGGCATCGATGACCTGGGCGCCCTCCGCGGACAGGCCCGTGCCGACCTCCACGATGCGATCACCCTCGATGAGCACGTCCCCGCCCGCCAGCTCCCCGATGCCGGGGTCCTGGCTCAGCACGTAGGCACCCTTGATCAGGATCCGGTCCGCCATCTCGTTCCTCCTCCGGTGTGCTGGGGCGGCGATCGCCGCCGAAGAAGCTGGTGTGGGCTGGTCGGTCGAGGCGGGCCCGGGTCGACGCTGACCGCGCCTGCCGACCTGCCTCGTGGGGGTGTCGGACGATCTCAGCTGCTCGGCTCGGGTGCCTCCGCTCGATCGTCCGATGTGACGGCCCGCAGGTGCTGGGCCACGTCCGCCATGTCCCGCTCGCGTCCATCGGGCAGGTCCGCCATGGCCGCCGCGATGAGGGCCGCGTCGAGACGCGCCTGGGGGACCTCGGCACCCACCTCGTCCGCGAGGTCCATGATGAGCGACAGGTCCTTGGCCGCGAGCGCCAGTGAGAACGCGACAGACGCCGTCTCCGGTGTCACGAACGAGTCGCGCTTGTACTGGACGAGCGGCGCACCGATCGCGGATGCCATGAACACCTCGTACGCGGTCGCACGCGCCACGCCCGCCCGCTCCGCGAGCACGAGCGACTCCGCGACCGCCTGGTTGAGTCCGAAGATGATGGCATTGACGGCAAGCTTGATGACCGTCCCGCTGCCCAGCGGTCCGAGGTGGAACACGCGCGCCCCGAGCGCCTCCAGCACCGGTCGCGCCTGCTCCACGGTCGTGGCCTCGCCACCCACAAGCAACGTCAGCTTGCCGGTCTCGGCCAGGGTCACGCTGCCCGACACCGGCGCATCGAGGATGTCCGCGCCGCGTGCCCGGACGTCCGGGGCCAGCCCTCGACTCACCGAGGGTGGCACGGTGCTCGAATCCATGACCACCGCACCCGACCGGATCCCGGCCAGCAGCCCGTCCGGTGCCCGGTAGAGCTCCTCTACCGCGGCTGCGTCGCTGACCATCGAGATCGTCACATCCGCGGCCGCAGCGGCCTCCGCCGCGGTGGCTACCGCACGCGCCTCGCCGCCCAGCTCCGCCGCCAGCGTGGCAGCGCGTGCCCCGGAGCGGTTCCAGAGCACCACCGGGAAGCCCGCACGTGCCAGCGAGCGCGCCATCGCCCCGCCCATCCGACCGACACCCAGGACCGCGACCGTGGTCACGCCGCGGGGATCCCATCGGCGATCGGCATCGCCATGCGATGCGTGGTCCGGCTGCGCGTCCGCTCCGCCATCGTCGCGTCCTCCTCGACCGACCGCTAGTAGGCGTTGGTGATCATCAGCTCCTCCGCGGGAAAGAGCGTGATGATCTGGCAGCCGTCCTTCGTGACGACCACCTCCTCCTCGATACGCGCCGCCGACAGGCCGTCCTTCGCGGGGCAATAGGTCTCCAGCGCGAACACCATGCCTTCCTTGATCTCGGCGGGATGGGTCAGCGAGTTGAGGCGGCTGATGATGGGCCGCTCGTGGAGCGCCAGACCCACGCCATGACCGAACTGGAGGCCGAAGCACTCCATCTCGGACGCGAACCCGAAGTCCTGCGCCTTCGGCCACAGGTTGGCGATGACGTCCGTGGTGACACCTGGCCGCACTGCGTCGATGGCCACGTCCATCCACGCGCGTGCCTGCTTGTAGGCATCCTTCTGGTCGTCCGTCGCTCGTCCGACCGCGAAGGTCCGGTAGTAGCAGGTGCGGTAGCCGATGTACGACTGGATGATGTCGAAGTAGGCCTGGTCGCCGGGGCGGATGAGCCGGTCCGAGAACACGTGGGGGTGGGGGGAGCAGCGCTCGCCGCTGATGGCGTTGATGCCCTCCACGTCATCGCTGCCGAGGTCGTAGAGCATCTTGGTGGCGAGCGCCACGATCTCGTTCTCACGGATGCCAGGCTTGAGCACCTCGGAGATCATCTGGTACACGCCGTCCACGAGCGCCGCGGACGTGGACAGCAGCATGATCTCGTCCTGGGACTTGATCTCGCGCGCGTCGAGCATCGTCTGCTGGCCGTCCGCGAGCGTGACCCCGGCCGCCTGGAGCGCCAGCCACATGGGCGGCTCCACCAGGTCGATGCCGAGGGGCATGTCCGCCACGCCTTCCTCGCGCAGGATCGCGGCGACCTCCTGGGCCAGGCCATCGAACAGGCCCACCACGGGCGGCACGCCGCCCCGCAGGCCGGTCATGCCACCCCGGATGTGGTCGTCCTGGAGCCACGGCGCGTGGATCCGGTTCTTCTTCGCGGCGGAGCCGAAGTCCCACAGGTGCGGCTCGCCACCACGAGTCAGGAGCGCGAAGCGCGCGATCTTGTCACGTGCCCACTCACCGATGGTGGTGCTCGTGACATAGCGCACGTTGTTCATGTCGAACAGCAGCAGCGCACCCAGCTCGGACGCCTCGAGCGCCGCCCGCGCGCGTGCCAGGCGGTAGTCGCGGAGGCGGGCGAAGTCGACCCGCTCCTCGAAGTCCACGCCCATCCGGCCGGGTGCCGGCACGGACGCCGTGGGGAACGCCGCTCGACCGGCCATGTCCTCTCTCCTCCTCCTCAGGAACGCCGCCGATCGCGGGAGTCTAGCGCACTCCTTCCAGTGCGATCGAACGAAACGTCGGGTCTGCCGCACGCGACCTTGACGCGGCGTGCAGTCCTACTACACTCCCCCGACACAGCACGAGATGCAGGAGGCATGGCGAGTGTCCCTCGAGCAGTTCGCGCTCCAGACCCTCAACGGGCTGACCTTCGGCGCGCTCCTGTTCCTGCTGGCGAGCGGGTTCACGCTCGTGTACGGGCTGATGCGCATCGTCAACCTGGCCCATGGCGCGCTGTACCTCGTGGGCGGCTACGTGGCGGTCGTGGTGATGGCGCAGACCGGCTCGTTCCCGCTGGCGATCGCCGCGGGCATCCTCGCGGGGGGCGTGCTCGGCCTGGGCATCGAGCGGCTGCTGCTGCGCCGGGTGAGCGGCCAGGAGCTGCCGGAGGTGCTCCTGACGGTGGGCATCGCCATCGTCATCGGCGACCTGTGCCTGGCCATCTTCGGCGGCAAGGCGGAGCTGCTGCCCGTGCCCCGTGACCTGACGGGTGCCACGCGCCTGGGCTCGGTGATGTATCCCACGTACCGCCTGTTCGTGATGGCCGTCGCGATCGCCGTGGGCGTCGGGCTGTACCTGGGGCTCCAGCGGACGCGGCTGGGCGCGCGCATCCGGGCGGGCGTGGACGACCGGGAGATGGCCTCCGCCATGGGTGTCGGCATCGACCGGCTGTTCGTGGTCATGTTCGTGCTCGGCGCAGGGCTCGCGGGACTGGCCGGTGCCATCGGCGCGGGCCTGCTCACGATGCGTCCCGGCGCGGACCTGGACATCCTGCTGTTCGCCCTCGTGGTGGTCATCGTGGGAGGCCTCGGCAGCGTCCCCGGCGCCGCGCTCGGCAGCGTCGTCATCGGGCTCATCGACGCCTACTCCAAGACGTGGTTCCCGGAGCTGGCGACCTTCGCCGTGTTCGCGCCCATGGCCGTCATCCTGGTGCTCCGGCCCAGGGGCCTGCTGGGACGCGCGACGTGAAGCCGATCCTGGTGGCGGCGATCGCGATCGTGCTGGTGGCGGCGTTCGCGGCGCCCCTGGTGCTCGCGCCGTATCCCCTGACGTTGCTGTCCCTGGTGTGCATCGCGGCGCTCCTCGCGAGCAGCGTCAACCTGCTCATGGGTCAGGTGGGGCTGCTGTCCATGGGTCACGCGGGGATCTCCGCGGCGGCGGGATATGGCGTCGCGTGGGCCGCGGTCCGGGACATGGACCCGCTCATCCAGCTGGCGTGCGCGGCGGCCGTGGCGCTCGTGGTGAGCCTGGTCTTCGGGCTCATGACGATGCGCACGAACGGCATCGTGTTCCTGATGATCACGCTGGCGCTGGGCATGACCGTCAACGGCCTCGCCCAGAAGATGTCCAGCCTCACGGGCGGCCAGAACGGGCTCACAGGCGTGCGCCGCCCGGCCATCGTCGACGACCAGGGGGCCTTCTACGTGCTCACCCTGTGCGCCCTGCTGGTGGGCATGGCGGTGACCCTGCTGCTCACCCGCTCCTCGTTCGGGCTCACCCTGCGAGGCATCCGCGAGAGCGAGGGACGCATGAGCAGCCTGGGTTACCCCGTGGCACGCGCCAAGCTCCTGGCGGTCGTCTGCTCGGGCCTCATGGCGGGCGCCGCGGGTGCCCTCGCGGCGTGGCAATCGGAGTTCATGAGCCCTGCCGCGGCCGGCTTCTCCCGGTCCGCGTTCGCGGTGGTCATGGTCATCGTAGGTGGGACGGGCACGCTGCTCGGTCCCGTGGTGGGTGCCGGCGTCGTCGTCGGCATCGAGCACTGGCTCAGCTCCTATGTGGAGCGATGGCCGACGCTCCTGGGCGTCGTGCTCATCGTGGTCGTGCTGTTCGCGCGTGGCGGCGTCGTCGGCGCGGTGCAGGACCTCGTCCGGCGATGGCGACCGGGCGCCCGGGGTGGCAGCGGCCCACCGGTCGTCCCGGCCCTCGCGGTCGACGGCGGGGTGGTCATATCGGCCGGCAACGGTGCGCAGGCACCGACCGGGGAAGTGCAGGAGGAGCTCTGACGATGGGATACAGACTCGGACGCGGGCGGTCGACCCGACCCGCAGGGGCCGCCGTGGTGGCGGTGGCGCTGGCCGCGGTCCTGGGCGCAGGCGCGGCCGTCGCCCAGGATCCATCCGACGCCGCATCCGGTGGCACGGTCAAGGTCGGCTTCATCTCACCCGTCACGGGCTTCGTGGCGGCTCTGGGCCAGGACATGCGCAACGGCTGGGACCTCTACTGGGCCCAGCATGGCAACGTCGCGGGTGGCGTCACCGTGGAGACCATCTACGAGGACGACGCGGGCGACCCAGAGGTGGCGCTCACCAAGGCACGCAAGCTGGTCGAGGAGGACGGGGTCCAGATGACCGCCGGGCCCATCCTCGCCAACACCGCTTACGCCGTCGCCGACTATGTGGCGGGGCAGGGGCTGCCCTCGTTCCACATCACCGGCGCGGACGACCTGACCCAGCGTCGGGCGGACCCGCTCGTGCTGCGGGTCGGCTACACCAGCAGCCAGTCCAACTTCCCGGCCGGCCAGTGGGCCTATGACCAGGGCTATCGCACCGCGGTCACCCTGTGCCCGGACTACGCCTTCGGCTGGGAGAGCTGTGGCGGGTTCGTGAGCGCCTTCACCAACGCTGGCGGCACGGTCACCCAGCTGTGGCACCCCCTCGGCAACCAGGACTTCGCGAGCTACATGACGGACATCCAGGCGGCGGCGCCGGACGTCGTGTTCGTGGGCTCCGCGGGTGGTCCTGACGCGATCCTGCTGTACCAGACCTACGCCGGCTTCGGGCTCAAGGACACCACGCCGCTCATCGGCAACTGCTGCTTCGCCGACCAGGTGTTCCTGCGTGAGATCGGCGACATCGGTGCCGGCATCGAGAGCTTCGGCTACTGGGTGGAGAGCCGGGAGTCACCGGCCGTCGAGGCCTTCGTCACGGACTACGAGGCGGCCCACAACGACACCCCGTCGCTGTACGCCGCGGGTTCCTACATGATGGCCCAGGTCATCGCGCAGGCCCTCGAGACCACGGGTGGCGTGGTCGACGGAGCCGAGTTCGTGGCCGCGGCCAGGGGAGTGTCCATGGAGGACAGCCTCTACGGACCGCTGGTCTTCGACGACCTCAACAACCCCGTGGGGCCGGTCTACCGGACCCGCGTGGAGCCCCGGGAGGATGACGGTCGCCTGGTGCACGTCATCCAGGAGACCTTCCCGGAGGTGAGCCAGTTCTGGACCTATGGCCAGGATGCGTTCCTTGCCAACCCGGTGTTCAGCCGCGACTTCACGGGCGTCGCCCCGTGACCCGTAGCTAGTCGTGGGTCATGACTCGCCCGTCGGCCTCGTGCCGGCGGGCGGTCCATCCCCGGGCGTGTCGCCGACTCACGCGAGCGGTGGCACGCCGACCCATGCCCCGGACGTCGCCGGTGCCGGGGAGGTCGCCGGTGCCGGGGACGTCGCCGGTGCCCCGGGGCAGGCAGCCGGTGCCGCCAGCGTCCTGCGCCTCAGTGGCGTCGTCCGCCGCTTCGGCGGCATGACCGCCGTGGACGGCGTGGACCTGGCGCTCGCGGACGGCGAGCGGCTCGCGGTCATCGGGCCCAACGGGGCGGGCAAGACCACGCTCTTCCGGCTCGTGGCGGGCGAGCTGCGGCCCGATGCCGGCCGCATCGAGCTGCTGGGTCGGGATGTCACGCGCATGCCCGCGTGGCGCCGGGCCCGGCTGGGCCTGTCACGGACGTTCCAGGTGGCCAACCTGTTCGCCCGGCTCTCGGTGGCCGACAACATGCGCCTGGCCATCCAGGCCAGCCGGCCATCGGGCTGGCGATCGATCCGGCTCGTCCGTGACCGAGACGACGTCGCGGCGCAGGCCGTAGCCACGCTCGCCCAGGTCGGTCTCGCGGATCGCCGCGCGGCCACCGTCGCGTCGCTGTCACATGGCGAGCAGCGCCAGCTGGAGATCGCGATGGCCATCGCCACGCGACCGCGCGTGCTGCTCCTTGACGAGCCCGCCGCGGGGCTCTCGGCCGGAGAGCGGGAGATGCTGCGCGGCCTCATCACGGCCCTGCCGCGGACCCTGCCGCTGGTGCTCATCGAGCACGACATGTCGCTGGTCTTCGGTCTCGCCGACCGGGTCCTGTGCCTTCACCAGGGACGGGCCGTGGCCGAGGGCACACCGGCGCAGATCCGGGCGGACGAGCGGGTCCAGGCGATCTACCTGGGCAGGTCCATCCATGCTTGAGATCCAGGGGCTGGTGGCCGGCTATGCGGCGGCGACCGTGCTCCACGGCATCGACCTGGTGGTCGGCGACGGGGAATCGGTGGCCCTGCTGGGCCGCAACGGCATGGGCAAGACGACGCTCCTGCGGGCGGTCTGCGGGCTCCGCCCACCCACATGGTCGGCGGGCTCCATCCGGTTCGCTGGCCGCGACCTGGCCGGATCGCGCCCCGAGGCGGTGGCGGGTATGGGCATCTCGCTCGTGCCCCAGGGCCGGCGGGTGTTCCCCAGCCTGACGGTGGACGAGAACCTGCTCATCGGCGCCCGTGCCATGGCGGGCGGTTGGGACCGACCGCGGGTGCTGGACCTGTTCCCACGCCTGGGTGAGCGCGCCCGCCAGATGGCCGGCACCCTCTCGGGCGGGGAGCAGCAGATGCTGGCCATCGGACGTGCGCTCATGATGAACCCGCGCCTGCTCGTCATGGACGAGCCGTCCGAGGGCCTCGCGCCCGCGGTCCTGGAGCTGATGCGCGAGCGGCTCCTGTCCATCCGGGAGAGCGGCCAGGCGCTGCTGCTCGCGGAGCAGAACGTGGACCTGGCACTCGCCATGGCCGGGTCCGTGTCCATCCTGGGTGATGGCGGCACCATCGCGTGGAGCGGCACGAGCGAGGCGCTCCGGGCCCAGCCCCAGGTGCTCGCGGAGCTGGTCGGGCTGGCGACCCACGAGGGAGGCATCTGGACATGACCCACGACGACACGCTGCCCGGCCGACCAGCCCTGCTGTTCCGGGGCGGCAGCGTGCTCACCATGGAGCCCGGGGACGGCGTGCTGCCCGACACCGACGTGCTCCTCCGCGACGGTCGCATCGAGGCGGTGGGTCACGACCTGCCCGCCGCCGGTGCCGAGGTCATCGATGCGCGCGGCATGGCGCTGATGCCGGGCCTCGTCGAGACCCACTTCCACATGTGGAGCACGCTCGGCCGGAACTTCATCTCGGAGGGGTTCGAGTACTTCCCGGCCAAGCTGGCGACCTCCGCCCACTACGAGCCCATCGACTTCTATCGGAGTGACCTGCTGGGCCTGGTCGAGGCCGCCAGCGCCGGCATCACCACGGTCCACGACTGGTCGCACAACACGCGGACGCCCGCGCACGCGGACGCGGAGCTGCGGGCACACCGGGACGGCCTCATCCGGGCTCGCTACGCATACGGCCACCGCGATGGGCTGCCCGCGGACGACGTCCTGGACTTCACGGATATCGACCGGGTCGCCGCCGAGTGGTTCGGGCCGGGCGGGGTGTTCGGCCCAGGTGGCGCGTCCGAGGGTGTGGTCCACCTCGGCGTGAACCTGCGTGGCCCCGCGCTCGGCTCGATGGCCAGCTTCGATGCCGAGATGGTCGAGGCACGTCGGCGCGGGCTGCCGATCGCCATCCACACCTACCAGGATCGCGACCCGCTCGTGGATGCCACCGTCCTCGAGGCGCGCGGCTATCTCGGACCCGACTTCCTCATCGCCCACTTCATCGGGGCCACGGAGGCGGATGTCGCGGCGATGGCGCGCGCTGGCACACCGCTCTCGTTCGCGGTCCACTCCGAGCTGCGGCTCGCGTCCGCGGGTGACCCGCGCGCGGCGCTGCTGCGCTTCCTTGCTGCGGGGATCCGGGTGTCCTTCTCCATCGATGCCTCCTCGCTCGCACCCATCGACCTGTTCCAGGCGATGGATGTCGCATGGAACATGGGCATCCCGTGGGAGGGCGGCCCGACGGCGGACCTGCCGGCGCTCACGTTCCGCACGGTGCTGGAGATGGCGACCATCGAGGGAGCCCGCTCTCTGGGCCTGGGCGATGTCACCGGCTCGCTCCGCGCTGGCAAGCGCGCGGATGTCATCGCGGTCCGGCTCGACGATCTCAACATGGCGCCTGCCGCGGACGTGGAGGCGGCGCTCGTGCGGTGTGCCCTGCCGGCGAACGTGGATACGGTCGTGGCCGACGGCCGGGTGCTCAAGCGTCGTGGCGAGCTCACGGCGTGGGACGTGCGGCAGGTGGTCCGGGATGCGCAGGAGTCGGCGCTGGCGGTGCGCACTCGGGCGGGTGGCCGGCTGGCCCCGTCAGCCTGACACGCACCCGCCCTGTCGGATCGCTCCCGTCAGGACCGGCGCTGTCGAGGTACGGCAGCCCGGCAAGGGGAGTGCCATCCGTGGCTCGCCAGTCGAGTCGATCGGCAGGATATCCGCGGCGACCGGGAGGCACGACCGGGAGGCACGACCGGGAGGCGCGACCGCGCGCTGGCCGCAGGACCCACCCGGGGCACCCACCGATCGTTCCATCAGGCTGGACATGGACGTGCAGTCACACTACGATCGGAGCGACCCGAGCCGGGACGGAGGAGGACAAGGGTGCACTACGTCGGGCGCATCGAGGAGATGCCGAGCGTCGAGCCGTGGGAGCTCGCGGGGGCCCACACGGGCCTCCGTCGGCAGACGCTCATCGGCAGGTCGATCGGCTCGGTGCATACCCAGGTCGATGTCCATCACCTTGCCGCCGGGGGTGAGGTCCGGGCCCACTGCCACTCGTTCGAGGAGGCGCACTGGGTGCTGGAGGGCGAGCCGGCCATCCTGCTGGACGGCCGTCCGGCCCGGTTGAAGGTCGGCGACTACGTCCTGGTCCCCGTGGGCGAGACGGTCGCGTGGGCGAACCCGGGTACCACGCCCGCGCGATGGCTGACGACCAGCTCGCCCATCCGGCTTGACCCGGACGCGGGTCGCCGGGACACGTTCCTCATGCCACCCGCCACCTGGGACCCCGCGGCGGCACCACCCATCGGTGGCGGTCCGATCCCGCGACTGATGGGTCACTACGTGGGCACGCCGCCCCAGGCGGAGGCGCTGCGGCTCGGTGAGCCCGCTCGTGGCCGCAAGACCGCCGGCCGGGATACGGCCCTCGTCGTCTACTCCGGTATCAGCCTGAAGCTGATGATCGACCCCACGTTCGGCGCGGACCTGCAGACCATGTTCACGATCGACTACGAGCCCGGCGGCGCGGCCCAGATCCACGACCACCCCTTCGAGGAGGCCTACGTGTTCATGGCCGGCGAATGCGAGGCCGAGTTCGAGGGCACGGTCTACACCCTGCGCGCGGGGGACTTCGCGTGGGCGGGGGTGGGCGCCCTGCACGGGTTCTTCAACCACGGGCCGGGACGCGTCCGCTGGTTGGAGACCCAGATGCCCCAGCCACCCCGACGCAGCTCGTATCGCTGGTACGACGACTGGAAGCAGCTGGAGATCTGACGACCGATCGCGGGGCGACCGGCACGAGCGACCGCAGGGTCGAGGAGGGATCGTCATGGCGGACGGATGTGTCGTGGTGGTGGGCGGCACGAGCGGTCTCGGTCTGGAGATCGCACGCCACTACGCGAGCACGGGTCGACAGGTCGTCATCAGCGGCCGTGACCAGACACGCACCGCAGGGATCGCGGCGACCTTGCCGGGTGACGTGACCGCGGTCGGCATCGACCTCGCCGATCCCCACGCCATCGCTGCGGGCCTCGCCGATGTGGGACCCGTGAGCGCGCTCGTGCTCGCTGCCATCGATCGGGACGAGAACACCATCCGGGACTACGCCATCGACCGTGCCATCCGGCTCGCGACCATCAAGCTGGTGGGCTACTCGGAGGTCGTGCACACCCTGACGGACCGGTTCACGGACGACGCCGCGATCGTGGTGTTCGGCGGGCTCGCCAAGGACCGGCCGTACCCCGGGTCCACCACGGTCTCCACCGTCAACGGGGGCGTGCTGGGCATGGTGCGTACCCTCGCCCACGAGCTGGCGCCGGTGCGCGTCAACTCGCTCCACCCGGGGATCGTGGGGGACAGCCCGTACTGGTCCGGCAAGACCGACGCGCTCGACCGGGTCCAGGGTCGCACGCTCACGAAGCGGCTCGTGGCCATGGAGGACATCGTGGATGCCACACGCTTCCTGCTGGAGAACCGGTCCGTGAACGGCGTCGACCTGTGGATCGACGGCGGTTGGATCATCAACTAGCGGCGCTCCGGCCACTGTCGCTCCGGCCACATCGGCGCGACGCTCGCGGGTGAGGAGGCGACATGACCTCGACAGGCCCTCGGCCGGGTGCACGGGTACCATCCGCGGAGGCAGCGAGCGGCGGGTCCCGTCGGCGAACGCCAGCCGCAGGGGGTCCCGTGTCGCAGACCGCGCCGTCGAGCATCGATGACCCGACCGGGGTCGATCCCTCCGGGGAGTCCCCGGATGCCGGCTCGACCACGACACTGGCCGCGGTACCGCCCGCAGCCGCGGCACCAGGCGACCGTCGTCGTCTGGAGCCCGGCTACCGGGAGATGGGTGATCGGTTGCGCGTCGAGCGACGTGCCCACGGCCTGAGCCTGCGCGAGCTGGCCTCCCGGCTGGGTGTCTCACCGTCGCTCATCTCGCAGGTCGAGACGGGCCGCGCGACCCCGTCGGTGAGCACGCTCTACGCCATCGCCGCGGAGCTCGGCGTGTCGCTCGACGACCTGCTGTTCGGCGGTCGACCGGAACGACCATCACCCGTCCGGAG
>CAZYTQ010000088.1:0-1025 GCA_964650135.1 uncultured Anaerolineaceae bacterium
GCCATGTCGACCCCGGCGACCACCGACGAGCCGACCGCGGGCCCCACCCCGACCGCCACGCTCATCGCGACCCCGACGCTCTCGCTCACCCCCGTGCCGACCCCCACGTCGACGCCGCTCCCTACCCGGACGACACCGTCGATGCCTCCGACGCCCGAACCGACCCCGGTCCCCACACGGACGACCTTCCCCACGTCGACGCCTGTCGCATCCCCGACCCCGACGCCGCCACGAACGCCGACGCCGATCCGCACGCCGGCGCCGACCGGCTCCACCACCGCGGGCCCCACGGCCACCCCGGAGCGGACCGCCCGACCCACGCCTCGGGCGGGCGACCCCAGCGACCTGCCCCGGTTCCCGGGATCCCGGCTGGAGGAGCGTCGTCGGTCGACGCAGGGCGACCTGGTGCGGCTCGAGCTGCGCTACCGCACGTCGGCCTCCCTGGACGCCGTCCGGCGTCATTATCGGTCGATGCTCCGGCAGCACGAGTGGTTCGTGGGCGAGGTGGACGTCGATGACGACTCGTGGGAGGTCGACGCCAACCGGGGGTCCCGCGAGGTGTCCATCGAGCTGGAGCGCGACGATGGCCGGACCGAGATCGATGTCGAGGTCACCTGGCCGATGGATGGCGATGACGGTGGCTGATGATCGCCTTGGCGACCTGGCCGGCATGACGACCCCCGCCCGTCGATGACCAGCGCCCAGGACCCGCTGCCGCGTCGACCGTGGTCGATCCTGGGGTTCGTGCCCGCGGCACTCCTCGCGGGGGTCGCGGTGGCATCGATCGCGGCGCTCCTGCTGACCCGGAGCGTGGGCGACGTGGCCGACCACGCCCTGCGCACGGACACGGCGCTCGCGGACGAGGCAGAGGATGTCCTCGTGATGGTCCTCCAGGTGCGGCAGGCGCAGAACAACCTCGCCTTCACCGGACCGACGCGAGCAGCGCTCGGCGCCTTCCATGCGGAGCTGGTCGCGGTCAAGTCGACCCTCGAAACGCCTGCGCTGGCTGCGCCGGTGGCCGATGC
>CAZYTQ010000088.1:1035-13611 GCA_964650135.1 uncultured Anaerolineaceae bacterium
GGAGATCGAGGAGCTGGGTCGGGTGGGGATCGACCCGGACCTGATCCGTGTCGATGAGCTCCGGGCGCAGGCCGTCGCCTACCGAGACGCACTCCTGCCTCGACTGGACCAGTTCGCCACCGACCGGGACGCCTTCGATGACGCGATCGATCTGGGTTTGGCGGCCCTGGCACGACTCGAGGCCCGGGCCGAGGAGCTCGATGCGCTCGGCGAGGAGCGCTCCGTCGCGGCGCTCGGGAACGTCGAGTCGGCGACCACGACCGCGACCGCCGTCATGGCGCTCATCCTGGTCGGCGTGCTGGTGGCGGGCTTCGTCCTGGTCGTCGTCGCGCTGCGGGTCCTGGGGGAGCTCCGTCGACTCGCCGCGACCCAGCAGGCGACGGCCGATCAGCTCCGGCAGGCCTTGCGGGCGCGGTCCGACTTCATCGCGGACGCATCGCATGAGCTGCGGACGCCGCTCACCGTGCTGCGCGGCAACGCCGAGGTCGGCCTCGCCATGGGCACCACCCGATGCGAGCATGAGCCGATCCTGCGGGACATCGTGGCCGAATCGGAACGCATGACGCGACTGGTCGGGGACCTGCTGTTCCTGGCACGGTCGGGTGTCGGATCGACGCCCCTCGAGCCCCGGACCGTGGAGCTCGAGCCGTGGCTCGCGGAGGTCGCGGCACGTGGCGAGGTCCTGTGTCGACAGCGGGACATGCCGCTCGACGTGGACCTGGCAGCGGTCGGCACCGCGCGCATCGATCCGGAGCGGACCGAGCAGGCGGTCATGGTGCTCATCGACAACGCCGCCAAGTTCAGCCCGCCGGGGACGCCGGTCCGCCTGGAGGCCCGGCTGTCCGACGTGGAGCTGGTCATCGTGGTCGAGGATCGGGGTCCGGGGATCCCCGACGATCTGCGGCCGTATGTCTTCGACCGGTTCCGGCGCGGTGACCGAGCCCGCGGTCGGCGACAGAGTGGGGCCGGCCTGGGGCTGTCCATCGCGCAGGTCATCGTGGACGGGCAGGGCGGACGCATCGACGCCCACGACCGACCCGGCGGCGGGACGCGGATGGTCATCCGGTTGCCGCGCTGGGGTGGTCCGCTATCCGCCGCGCCGATCGGCACGCGCGAACCGGCCACCGCATGGGACGGGCCATGATGGACCGTATCCTGGTCGTCGAGGATGACGAGCCCGTGGCGAATGTCCTCCGCCGAGGGCTCGCGCTGGCGGGTTACGAGGTCACGGTGGCCGACGATGGTCCGTCCGGCGCCGCCCGCTGGGCGGAGGGTGGCTGGTCAGCGGTCGTGCTGGACCTGATGCTGCCGGGGATTGATGGCATCGAGGTGTGTCGCGGTCGACGGGCGGAGGGTGATGCCACGCCCGTGCTGCTGCTGACGGCCCGCGATGACGAGGCGCTGCGGCGGGCGGCGATCAGGGCGGGAGCCGATCGGGTCATGACCAAGCCGTTCGCCTATGCCGAGCTGCTGGCGGTCATCGGCGGATGGGCTCAGGCGCGGAACCGGTAGCCGGCGCCGCGCACCGTCTCGATGAGCGACTCCTCGCCGTCGCGGTCGATCTTCCGACGCAGGTAGCGCACATAGACGTCCACCACGTTCGACTGGGGGTCGAAGTCGTACTCCCACACCGCGGCCAGGATCTGCACACGGGACAGCACCTGGCCCGCGTTGCGCATGAGGTAGGCGAGGAGTGCGAACTCACGCGCAGACAGGTCGATGACGCGGCCATCCCGGGTCGCGCGTCGGGCGCCCAGGTCCAGCACCAGGCCCGCGCGTTCGAGCCGGTTCGCGACCGGCTGGTCGGAGCGACGCGCCAGGACCCGCACCCGCGCGAGCAGCTCATCGAGCGCGAAGGGCTTGGTCAGGTAGTCGTCCGCGCCGCGGTCGAGCACGTCCACCTTGTCGGCGATGGCGTCGCGCGCGGTCAGCACGAGCACCGGCGGCACACCCCGGTCGCGACGCAGCTGGGACAGCACATCGGCGCCATCGATGTCCGGCAGGCCGAGGTCGAGGATCACGAGGTCGACATCCGGCTCCAGGGCGAGGGCCAGCCCGTCCGCGCCGGTACGTGCCACGGTCACCTGGTGGGCCTGGGCGCCCAGACCCCGCGCCACGAACGCGCCGATGCGCTCGTCGTCCTCGATCACCACGATGCGCATGACGGCCGGCTCGGGTCAGGTGGCGGGTGGCGCAGCGACGCTCGGGCCCGGCCCAGCCGATGCGGGTGAGGAGGTCGGCGTCCTCGCCGTCAGCGCCGCCTGGATCGCCGCGGAGACGCTCTGCAGGTCCGGCGTCGCCACACGCACGCCGTCCACGAACACCGTCGGTGTCGCGTTGACGCCCAGGGTGGTGCTGGCCTCCCGCGACTCGGCCTCGATGACGGACCACAGCTCGCGCGCGGTGGGCACCTGGAGACCCTCGATGAACGGCTCCATGTCCAGCCCTGCCATGCGACCCATGAGCAGCAACCGATCAGGGGTGTAGCTGCCCACGTTCTCACCCATCAGGTTGGCATAGAGGAGGTCGTGATACGGCCAGAACCGGTCCTGCTGGGCCGCGAGTCGCGCCGCGACCGCCGCCCAGCGCGATTCCTCGCCCAGGAAGGGCAGGTCCCGGAACACGAGTCGGGCGAGGCCGGGCCGCACCCATGTCTCGATGAGTGCCGGCTCCACGAGCAGCGTGAACCGGTGGCAGTAGGGGCACTGGAAGTCCTCGAACACCTCGATGGTCACGGGTGCGGCCGGGTCGCCCAGGACGTAGCCATCGGTGGGCAGGTCCCGGTCGGCGACGCCCGACGCCACGATCGGCGGGAGCGTCACGAGCGGCGCCATGGTCAGGTCCGGCAACGGGACCTGGGTGGCATCCGGCTGGACGGTCATGGCCGGGGAGGGCGCCTGGGCCGATGCGCTGGTCCCCATGGCCAGGAGCAGGAGCGAGGCGATGATCCAGGCGCCGAGGCGCGTCGCGGGGCGGGTCATCCCGCGATGGTAGCTAGGATGCAGCCCATGGATGCTGCCGTCGGTCGGATACCCTCCCGCGACGCTGGGCCTCGTCCTCGGGCCCGGGACCTCGGTATCCGCATCGGTGACCTGCCGACGGGGCGCTGGAACGCCATCACGGACGTGCCGGGGGTGCGTGTGGGTCACACGACCCTCATCGAGGGGGACGGTCCGCTGGTGGTGGGCCAGGGCCCCATCCGCACCGGTGTCACGGTGATCCTGCCACCCGGTGAGCCGTTCGCGGAGTCGTTCTTCGCGGGCTGCCACCGGTTGAACGGCAACGGCGAGCTGACCGGTCTGGAGTGGGTGCGCGAGGGGGGCATGCTCACCACGCCCATCGCCATCACCAACACCCACAGCGTGGGCGTGGTGCGCGACGCGCTCATCACGGCGGGCGTGCTCCGTCGCGCCCCGGCGGACGGCCACTGGGCGCTGCCGGTCGTGGGCGAGACCTACGACGGCCGCCTGAGCGACCTCGACGGACAGCATGTGCGTCCCGAGCACCTGTTCTCAGCGCTGGACGGGGCCACCGACGGCGCTGTCGAGGAAGGCAACGTCGGCGGCGGCACGGGCATGATCTGCCACGAGTTCAAGGGCGGCATCGGCACGTCATCGCGGGTGCTCCCGGCCGACGAGGGTGGCTGGACGGTGGGCGTCCTGGTCCAGGCGAACTACGGATCGCGATCACGGCTGGCGCTGGGCGGCATCCCCGTCGGTCGCGCCATCCCGACGAGCGACGTCCCCAGCGCGTGGGATGACCCCATCCCGGCCGACGACGGCCCCGCCGACGACGGCCCCGCCGACGACGGCCGATCGGGTCCGGAGGCGGGGAGCGGCTCCATCATCGTCATCGTGGCCACGGACGCGCCGCTCCTGCCACTCCAGTGCGAGCGGCTGGCACAGCGGGCGGGTCTCGGCATCGCGCGTGTCGGGGGTGTCGGCGCGCACACGAGCGGTGACCTGTTCCTGGCCTTCGCGACCGGCAACCGAGGACTCAGCTCCGCGGATGACGCGAGCGGGCAGCCCTTCACCCGCGCGCTCACGGGCGTCGTGGACGCGTGGCTCAGTCGTCTGTTCGTGGCCACCGTGGACGCGACCGAGGAGGCCATCGCCAATGCGCTCGTGGCCGCCCGCACGATGACCGGTCGAGACGGCATCACGGCACACGCGTTGCCCCATGATCGGCTCCGGGAGCTGGTCATGGCTTGGGATACCATGCTTCGCACCGTCGATGCCACACACGCTGGAGGATGAGGGCCGCGCTCGTCCGGCGTTCGGTCCGGGAGGCCCTACCCTCACGGGCCATCGGGCGGCTCACCATCGCCAGAGGTCAGTATGTCCCTGAGTCGAGACATCAAGCGCTCCGCCAAGGCCGTCGTCGACGGCGCGCAGGATCTGGCATCGGACATCCAGAGGCGCATCGGACGACGCCTCGGCGGGAGCGCCGGCGATCAGGGCCGGACCGTGGTCGTGGGCATCGATGGCAAGGAACACATGATGGGCACGAAGCCCCGACCGGAGCCACCCGAGTGCCCCCCGGGCTGGACCGTGGGGCCGCCCCACTTCGTCATCGTGGGCGCCGAGAAGTCGGGCACCAGTCGGTGGCTCAAGATCCTGCGGGAGCATCCTGACGTGCACATCGGCCGGGGCGTGCGCGAGATCCACTTCTGGGACGACATGGCCAGCCGCTGGCCGACCCAGGACGACATCGATCGATACCACCGCTTCTTCCCGCGGCCCGAGGGTGGCGTGACGGGCGAGAAGACGCCCCAGTACATGAGCCTCTGGTGGGCGCCCCGGATGCTCGCCCAGGCCGCCCCCGAGGCGCGCCTGATCGTGATGCTGCGTGATCCCATCGACCGCTACGTCTCGGGGCGCACCCAGGTCGAGAAGTACCGGCCCGCACCCGGCACTGGCGGTCAGGCCGACTACGACCGGCGCGCCGTCGAGATCTCGATGCATCGCGGTCAGTACGCGTTGCAGCTGCACTGGCTCCTGGAGGCGTTCCCACGGGAGCAGCTGCTCATCCTCCAGTACGAGGCCTGCAACGCGGACCCACAGGTCCAGCTGGACCGCACCTTCGCGCACATCGGCGTCGGTCCCTGGGCGGTGCCCGAGGAATTGCTGGCGAGGGAGGTCAACACGGCCTGGATGGAGAAGGTGCCGCTCGAGCCCGAGCGCGAGGCGCTGCTCCGGGCGCTGTATCGGCCCGAGGTCATCCGCCTCAAGGAGATGGTCCCCGAGCTCGACCTGTCGCTCTGGCCCAGCTACGCCGACCTGGCCGGCTGACCAGGGCTCAGCGGCCCGCGCGAGCGACTGCCGCCGCGACGCTCAGCGCGGCCAGGCCCTCCGAGAGCTGGCCGAGCGTCGGCCAGCCATAGCCCAGCCGGAACGCCCGGTCGGAGCGCTCGAACCAGTGACCCGGCCCCACGAGGGTGCCGTGTCCTTCGAACAAGGTCCGGTAGAAGGCGTCCGTATCGATGTCGAGGCCCGGCCGCACCCGTGGGAAGCCCACGACACCGCCCCGTGGCTCGTGCCACTCGAACACGTCCTGGGTGGCCATCCAGTCGCGCACGACGCCCAGCGCCGCAGCGCTCGCGGCACGGATGGGCGGCAGCAGCTCGTCACGACGACGGACCGCCTCGTACGCGATCGCCTCGTCCACGACCGAGCCCGTGATGACCAGCTGCTCCTTGGCGGCGAGCGCCAGCTCCCCGAACGCGGCGTCACCGCTCACCAGCCAGCCGATGCGGATGCCCGGCAGCCCGTACGCCTTGGACAGGCTGGACACGCTGATGACACGCGACGAGCGGGACGCGGCGAGCGGTGCCAGCGGTGGCTCACCCAGCTCGCGGTAGGTCTCATCCACGAGCAGCATCGCCCGGGGGTGGTGCTGCACGAGCTCGATGATGCGCGCGAGGTCCGTGCCGGGGATGACCTGGCCCGTCGGGTTGTGGGGCGTCGTGATGCTCACGAGCCGCGTCTCGGGTCGCAGCAGCGCGGCGAGCCTGTCAGGGTCGAGTCGCCAGCCTGCCTCGTGCTCGAGGTCCAGGATGGACATCTGCGCCCCGATGGCGCGTGGCGTCTCGAGGTTCGTGGCGTAGTTGGGCCGCGTGACCACGAGATGGTCGCCCGGTCCCAGGAGCGTCGTGGCCACGATGAACAAGGCTGCCGCCGCGCCCGGGGTCAGCAGCACGTGCTCCGGTCCGAGCCCCGGCGCGTCGGCCGCGATGAGTGCCCGCAGGCCGGCATGGCCCTGGTGATCGGCGTACTGGAGCACGAGGTCGTCGAGGGCCACCGGCAGGTCCCGCAGCCGCATGTCGGCCACGCTGCTCTCGGCCAGGTTGCAGCGGATGCGGTCGTAGCCGAGCGCCTCCGGGGACTCGACCTCGATGGGCATCCGTCGATAGCGCATGGGCGGGAGCGTAGCGCGGTGCGGACGCGCCGCGCATGCCACCATGCGGGGGTGCGTGTCCTCGAGCTCTGGCGCTACCCGGTCAAGTCACTCCAGGGCGAGCGCGTGGACGCGGCCGACGTGACCGCCGATGGGATCACCGGTGACCGTCGCTACGCGATCTTCGAGCGGGCGAGCGGTCTCGGTCTGACCGGTCGCCGGGAGCCCGGGTTGTTGTTCGCGAGCGCCGCATGGCAGCCGGATGGTGCGGTGCGGATCACGCTCCCTGACGGCTCCCTCGCGGCCGATGACCGAGCGCTGTCGCGCTGGCTGGGCCGTGCCGTCGAGCTCCGGTCCGTGGAGGACGACGCACCCCGGCGATACGAGAACCCCGAGGACGCCGAGCACGAGGCGACCAGCCAGTGGGTCGCCTTCACGGGTGCCCCGGGGCCGTTCCACGACTCGGCTCGGATCCGCGTGTCGCTCGTCTCGACGGGCAGTCTCGGTGTGTGGGACCGACGACGGTTCCGGGCCAACGTGCTGCTCGATGGCGAGGGCGAGGACGCGCTCGTCGGCTCGATGGTCACGCTGGGCACGACGCGTCTTGACATCACCAAGCGCATCTCGCGCTGCGTCATGACGACCCGGCCCCAGCCCGGTGGCATCGAGGCCGATCCGGGTGTGCTCCGGACCATCGCGCGCGAGCGGGACGCGTGTCTCGCCATCGGCGCGCTGGTCCAGGCACCCGGTCGTGTGGTGGTGGGAGACACGCTCGAGCCCGTCTAGACTCGACACACGTGGGCAGCGGACAGCAGGAGGGGCGATGAGCGAGGGGGACCAGCCGGGCAGTGACGCTTCCCGGCAGCGTGGCACGACCGTCCATGGCACGGTCGCCAATGCCGGCCATCGGGTGCTGGCGCCCGATGACGCCGAGGTCGAGGCGTATCTGGAGGTCGCGCTGGACGCGCCGTCGCCCGACCGCGCGCGCGACGACCGGCCCATGGTCCACGTCCCGCCCGAACCGCCCGACAGTGTCGTGGTGCTCGATTTCGGCAGCCAGTTCGCGCAGCTCATCGCGCGCCGTGTGAGGGAGCTCAACGTCTACTCGGAGCTGCTGCCCCACGACACGCCCATGGCCGACCTGGAGCGTCGGAGCATCAAGGGCATCATCCTTTCGGGTGGCCCGAACTCGGTGTACGACACGGACGCACCGCGTCCGGACCCGGCCATCTGGAGCGGTCGCATCCCGGTGCTGGGGATCTGCTACGGCGCCCAGCTGATGGCGCGCGAGCTGGGTGGCGATGTGCTGCCGGCGGCTCGCCGCGAGTACGGCCCCGCGTCGGTGACCATCACCGCGGACGACCCGCTGTTCGGTGGTCTCGAGCGGGAGCAACCGGTGTGGATGAGCCATGGCGATTCCATCACCCGCCTGCCCGAGGGATTCCGGTCCATCGCCCAGACCGACTCCACCCCCTATGCCGGTCTCGTGGACGAGACCCGACGGCTGCATGGCATCCAGTTCCACCCCGAGGTGGTGCACACACCCCGGGGTCGTGACGTCATCCGCAACTTCGTGCTGGGCATCGCGGGCGCGGAGGCCGCCTGGACCCCTGCCAACTTCATCGAGTCGACCGTCGCCGGCATCCGCGAGCGGGTCGATGCACATGCCCGGCTGACGGGCTCGGACGGCAAGGTCATCTGCGCGCTCTCCGGCGGCGTGGATTCGGCGGTCGCGGCGGCGCTCGTGCATCGGGCGGTGGGCGATCGGCTCACGTGTATCTATGTCGATCACGGGCTGATGCGCAAGAAGGAATCGGAGCTGCTGCGGGCGACCTTCGAGCAGAACCTGGGCATGCGCCTGGTGATGGTCGACGCGCGCGAGCGCTTCCTGGCGCGGCTCGCCGGCGTGGAGGATCCGGAGCAGAAGCGGCGCATCATCGGCGACGAGTTCATCCGGGTGTTCGAGGAGGAGGCGGCGAAGCTCGGGCGCATCGACTTCCTGACCCAGGGGACGCTCTACCCGGACGTCATCGAATCGACCACGCCGGAGACCAAGACCGCCCAGAAGATCAAGACCCACCACAACGTGGGTGGCTTGCCGGCCGACCTGCGCTTCCAGCTCATCGAGCCGCTGCGCTACCTGTTCAAGGACGAGGTGCGCGCCGTGGGGCTGGAGATGGAGCTACCGGAGTCGATGGTCCAGCGCCAGCCCTTCCCAGGCCCCGGTCTCGCCATCCGGATCATCGGCGAGGTCACCGCCGAGCGGCTGGACACCTTGCGCGAGGCGGACTGGATCGTCATCGATGAGATCAAGGCGGCGGGGCTCTACCGGAACGTGTGGCAGAGCTTCGCGATCCTGACCCCGGTGCGCTCGGTGGGGGTGATGGGTGACGGCCGGACGTACGCCAACGTGGTGGCGGTGCGCGCCGTGACCAGCGAGGACGGCATGACCGCGGACTGGGCCAAGCTGCCCTATGACGTGCTGGGCAGGATCTCCGCCCGCATCGTCAACGAGGTGCCGGGCGTCAACCGCGTCGTGTACGACATCAGCAGCAAGCCGCCCGCCACCATCGAGTGGGAGTAGGGTCATCCGACACATGGAGCGTCCTGGCTCGGGCCCGTGACGGTCCAGACGGGTGCCGACGCCCACGTCGTCTACACTCCGCATCAGATGATGCGGCTTGTGATGCGGAGGGAGCGATGCGGACGACGGTGACGCTCGATGATGCGGTCGTCGCGAAGGCGGCCGAGCTGACCGGGGTCAAGGAGACCTCCGCGCTCGTGCGAGTGGGCCTGGAGACGCTGGTCCGGCTGGAGAGCGCTCGGCGTCTGGCGGCGCTCGGAGGATCGGATCCCAGGGCGACCGCGGGGCCTCGCCGACGCACCCAGGGATGATCCTGGTCGACGCGTCGGTCTGGATCGACCATCTGCACCGGACCGAGCCCAGGCTGGTCGAGCATCTGGAGCGGGACGAGGTCGCCTGTCATCCACTGGTCATCGAGGAGCTTGGTCTCGGGTCCCTCGCCGATCGACCGGCTGTCCTCGGCCTGCTGGCTGATCTCGCCTCCCTGCCCGTCGCGTCACATGTCGAGGTCCGGACGCTCGTGGAGTCGAATCGACTCTGGGGCCGCGGCCTGGGCGCGATCGATGTGCATCTGCTTGCGTCCGTCCGGATCTCGCCCGGCGCGATGCTCTGGACGCGCGACCAGCGCCTGAGGTCGGCCGCTGCGGACATCGACACGCCGCTCGTGCCATGGTCCTGACACTCACCTAGACTCGGGGGCGATGTCCCAGTCCCGTCTGCCGTCCCCCGGCCCGTCGTATATCCGCGAGGAGGCGGTGCGGCTCGCGACGCGGGATGGGGCGAGTCCCGTGACCATCGGCCTGACCACACCCAGCATCATGGACGACGGCTGGTGGCTCACCCACCTGTGGGCGCAGGACGCGCACGGGGTCGTGGACGCACGGGATGCGGCGCCGGTCGCCGGACCGCCGCCAGGACCACCGCTGCTGGCCATGGGGCCGCTCCTGGCGGGTGCGCTCGCGGGCTTCATCGACCAGGAGGATGGGCGCCAGCTCATCCGTCTCCGGATGCCACCGGCCGCGGATGAGTCGCGGCCCTGGGAGCGGCCGCTGCTGCTCATGACCGCCATCCGCTGGGACCCGGTCCGGACCGCCACCCTGCGTCCCAACGAGCTGGCACGCGAGCTGCTGCGAGCCTTCGGGCGTGCGGTCGAGGGCGTCGGCTCGGCCGGTCGGACCGGCTAGCACGGGGATGGGTGGGGTGCCCGTGGCACCCGGCATGCGCACCTCCGGCGGCCGGGGCGTGGCAGCCGTGGTATCCGCCGCGACCGACGCGCTGACGACGGACCCGGTCCTCTGGCTGCTGGGCATCCTCGGCTCGTCGGTGCGCGGCGGTCTGGTGCTGCTGGCATTGCCCATCCTGACCATCCCCAGCCCGGTCCTGCTGTCCGTGGTGTTCCGAGACCAGCTGGGCACCGCCGGACCCACGGAGAGCTTCGGGCTCCTCGCGTTCGGCTTCGCGCTGGGCACCGCCCTCCTCGTGCTGGCGGCGCTCCTGGTCTCGGCCTGGTGCGATGTCGCGGCCTTCGAGCGGGTCATCCATGCGGACGCGGCCCGGGAGCTGCGGCTGGACCGGGAGCCACGCGTCTTCGGTCGACAGGAGCGACGCGGTCTGTGGCTGTGGGTCGCCTCGATCCAGGCGGTGGCGCTCATCCCCATGCTGATCCTGGTGTCCGCCATCGTGGGAGGTCTGCAGGGGGCCGTGACCACCGAGGTGCAGCGACCCAGCGACCTCGCGACCCCGCTGGTGCTGCGGGTGCTGGGTGGCTTCGGTCCGTCGCTGGTGGCGCTCATCGTGGTCGTCGCGATCGCGGAGGTGATCGTGAGCACGGCCACGCGGCGTCTGCTCACGGCGCGAGCGGGATGCCTGCCGGACGGCGTGGGTGAGCGCACCGAGACGGGTCTGGCGCTGGCGGGCGCCGGGCGGCCGTTCCGCCGACCGGGGCGGGTCTGGCCGGTCGCCCTGCTGTCGTGGCTGGTGGGTGTGGGCGCCATGGGCCTCGCGGTGGTCGCGATCATGGTCGGCTGGTCCGCGGTGAGGCCTGCCCTCGACGCGCTGGGTGGCGCGGGTGATGGGCTGCTGGGCGCCGCCGGGACCATCGGTCCGCTCCTGGTGCTGGGCCTCATGTGCGCCATCTGGCTGGGTGGCCTCGCGCTGATCGGGCTGGCTGGTGCGTTCCGGAGCGCGCTGTGGACGATGGAGAGTCTTCGATGAGACGACCGCTGCTCGGCGCCGGGGTGGTCCTGGCGCTCGGCACGACCCTGGCGCTCGGCACGACCCTGGCGCCGGGTGTCGGAGCCGTCAGCCAGGCGCCGTCCCCGTCGGGCGCGCCGTCCTCGGGCGCCCCGTCGGTCTCGGCGACACCGCTCACATCGGCCGTGCCATCGCCGACACCACTCGCATCGGCCGTGCCGTCGCCGACCTCGGTCGCACAGGTCGCCTGCCAGGACCTGTTGACGGCCCTGCCCTCGTCCATCGGCACGGGCACGCTGCGGGCCGCCACCTCGCGCGGTGTCGAGGGCATCGATCCGGACGACCTGCTCGACCCGCTCCTGACGGATCTCGACCGGACGCGTGACGACGTGTGCGGTGTTCGCTTCGGCTATTCGCCCGGAGGCCCGACCGGCGAGCTGCTGCGGATCCGCGACGTGTCGCTCGACGACCCGGCGGGCCGCTTCGCGGACGCGCTCTCGGGGCGGCTTCGGGCATATGGCGCCACCGTGACCGAGCAGCCCATCGAGGTGGGCGGTGTCCCGGGCATGGTCCTGACCGTGGTCGCGGGTGGCCAGACGGGCGGGCTGTCGGTGCTCGGCATGGGGCCGGACACGGTGCTCATCAGTGCTCTGGCCACGGATGTGTCGGCCGTCACTGAGGCGCTGGTTAAGGCCTCCACACCGGAAACGTAGCCAGCCCCGGCCGGCGACGGGGGCATCCCCTGCTACACTCGGCCGCGGCCATCGGGCGGCCACGCGTGCACGCGAACGGCCCGCTACGCAGCTGAGGCGTCCAGGTTCCCATGCAGGATGACTTCTTCAAGTCGATCGGTGACGCGATCGGTTCGCTCGTGTCGAACCCGGTCGTGCAGCTCGCGGTCCAGCTCATCGTCGCGTACATCATCCTGGTCTGGCTCCTGACGGCGTTCTGGGCGTTCCGGGACATGCAGCACCGGACCAACAACCCGGTCGCGCCATATCTCGCGGCCGGGCTCATCGTGGCGTTCACGCCCATCCTGTTCCTGTTCGCGGTGATCCTGTACCGCATCGTGCGACCCCGAGAGACCATCGCCGAGTCCAACGAGCGAGCGCTCGCCGAGGAGGCGATCCTCGCCGAGATCGAGGCCCGACCCCACTGCGCCAACTGCTCACGGGCGGTGGAGGAGGAGTGGATCATCTGTCCCACGTGCCGCAATCGGCTGCGCCGTGTCTGTCCCAACTGCTCGCGTCTCGTGGAGCTCGACTGGACCCTGTGCGCCTGGTGCGGCAAGGACTTCGAGCGGCCCGAGGTCGTGGCCCCCGCCTACATGCCGGGCCCTCGCGCCCAGCTGGAGGGGCCGCCGATGCCGATGCAGGTCGAGGGTCCGCCCCAGCCGGTGCTCG
>CAZYTQ010000089.1:0-13420 GCA_964650135.1 uncultured Anaerolineaceae bacterium
CGCCGAACCGGCGGGAGGCCGGCACGGCGGAGGCCGGCACGGCGGAGGCCGGCACGGCGGAGGCCGGCACAGACGTCCGGTTGCTGACCTCGAAGAGGGTGGGGCTGGTCAGCCACCGCTGGATGCGGTACCCTGCCGCGTTCGGCCCGCGACCGCTCGGTTGACAGTGTCGGGGGGTCGCAGTACCATCCTCGTTCGGTGAGCGTGGCCCCCTTGTCCTCTGACCCTGCCCGCAGTATGCCCCTGCGCCGCGTTCGCCCGGTCCTTCGTTCCCGTTCCCGTTCTCCCCGCCAGGAGCTGCCCCATGCCGACCCTCACTGAAGTCGCCCGGCGTGGCGCTGCCGTCGTCGCCGATCGCAAGCGCTACAGCCGGATCCCAGAGGTCCTGCCGATCCCCGACCTCATCGAGCTCCAGCGCGACTCGTTCCGCTGGTTCATCGAGCATGGTCTGCGGGAGCTGTTCGACGAGATCAGCCCCATCCAGGACTTCACCGGCAAGGTGATGGAGCTCCACTTCAAGGACTACGAGTTCGGTGACCCCAAGTACTCCGAGCTGGAGTGCCGCACCCGCGACCTGACGTACTCCCGGCCGCTCTACGTGAACGTCGAGCTGCGCATCAAGGAGACCGGGGAGATCCAGGAGCAGCGGGTCTACATGGGCGACTTCCAGACCATGACGGACCAGGGCACGTTCATCATCAACGGTGCCGAGCGCGTCGTGGTCAGCCAGCTCGTGCGCTCGCCCGGCGTCTACTACACGAAGACGGACGACCCGGCGACCGGCCGGCCGCTGTTCAGCGCCAAGGTCATCCCCAACCGAGGGGCGTGGCTGGAGTTCGAGACCGCCGGCAAGCACCTGCTGTACGTCAAGGTGGACCGCAAGCGGAAGCTCGAGGCGACCAAGCTCCTGCGCGCCGTGGGCTACGAGACCAACGAGGAGATGGTCGCGCTGTTCTCCAAGGTGGACACGGGCGAGGTGCCCTACATCGCGTCCACCCTCGAGAAGGACGCCACGAACACCCGCCACGAAGCGCTCATCGACGTCTACAAGAAGCTGCGTCCGGGTGATCCGCCGACCGGTGACAACGCCGAGAAGCTGGTCGAGAGCCTGTTCTTCAACTTCCGGCGCTACGACCTCGGCCGTGTCGGCCGCTACAAGTTCAACAAGAAGCTGTCGGCGACCGCGGAGCGGATGGGCATCGAGCTCTCCTCGACCCAGCGGACCATCAGCCGCGAGGACATCGCGGCCATCGTGGGCCACCTCATCGAGCTGGACAACGAGCATGGCCAGCCGGACGACATCGACCACCTCGGCAACCGGCGCATCCGCGCCAACGGCGAGCTGATCCAGAACGCCTTCCGGGTCGGCCTGCTGCGCATGGAGCGGGTCGTCAAGGAGCGCATGACCATCCAGGAGGTGGACAAGGCCACCCCCAACGCGCTCATCAACATCCGGCCCGTCGTGGCGGCCATGAAGGAGTTCTTCGGCGGCAGCCAGCTCTCCCAGTTCATGGACCAGACGAACCCGCTCGCGGAGCTGACCAGCAAGCGCCGTCTCTCGGCGCTCGGACCCGGCGGCCTGTCGCGTGAGCGCGCCGGCATGGATGTGCGAGACGTGCATCACAGCCACTACGGTCGGATCTGCCCCATCGAGACCCCGGAAGGTCCCAACATCGGGCTCATCGGCTCGCTGGCCACCTATGGCCGCATCAACGAGTACGGCTTCATCGAGACGCCCTACCGGCGTGTGAAGCGGACCGTGGGCTGGGACGACCCCCGCATCCAGGAGGAGATCGCCGAGGCGGATGTCGCCACCAAGGGTGGCGAGGTCGTGCTCAAGAAGGGCAAGACCTTCACGTCCGATGCGGTCGCGGAGCTCAAGAAGCAGAAGGCCAGCGCGTTCCCCATCCGGCCCCGCGTGACCGACGAGATCGTGTACCTCGCGGCGTACGACGAGGAGGAGCGCTATGTCGCCCAGGCGAACGCGCCCCTCGACGATCAGGGCCACTTCCGGGACGAGGTCGTGCCCGCGCGCTATCGGGACCAGTTCCCCGAGGCGCGCCCGTCACAGATCGAGTTCATGGATGTGAGCCCCAAGCAGGTCGTGTCGGTGGCCACGGCGCTCATCCCGTTCCTTGAGCATGACGATGCCAACCGCGCCCTCATGGGTTCGAACATGCAGCGCCAGGCCGTGCCGCTGCTCCAGCCGGAGGCGCCCATCGTGGGCACGGGCATGGAGGCACGCGCGGCACAGGACTCGGGCCAGGTGCTCATCGCCAAGCGTGGTGGCACGGTCCTGTCGGTGACCGCCGAGCAGATCCTGGTCGAGCCCGACGAGGGCAAGGCCGGCGAGCTGGACACGTACCGCCTCGAGAAGTTCGTGCGCTCCAACCAGGGCACGTGCATCAACCAGCGACCCATCGTGGACGTCGGGGCGCGCATCGGCGCCGGCGACGTGCTCGCGGACAGCAGCTCCACGGACCGCGGTGAGCTGGCCCTCGGTCAGAACATCCTGGTCGCGTTCATGAGCTGGGAGGGCGGCAACTACGAGGATGCCATCGTGCTCTCGGACCGGCTCGTGCGCGAGGACATGTTCACGAGCATCCATATCGAGAAGCACGAGCTGGAGTCGCGTGACACCAAGCTCGGCCCCGAGGAGATCACCCGGGACATCCCCAACGTGGGTGAGGAGTCGCTCAAGGACCTCGACGAGGACGGCATCGTGTACGTCGGCGCCGAGGTGCAGCCGGGCGACATCCTGGTCGGCAAGATCACGCCCAAGGGCGAGACAGAGCTGACCGCGGAGGAGCGGCTGCTGCGCGCGATCTTCGGTGAGAAGGCACGCGAGGTGAAGGACTCCAGCCTGCGGTTGCCGCACGGCGAGCGGGGCAAGGTCGTGGACATCCGGGAGTTCTCCCGCGACGAGGGCCACGAGCTGCTCCCGGGCGTCAACCGGCTCATCCGGGTGAGCGTGGCCGCCAAGCGCAAGATCTCGGTCGGCGACAAGATGGCCGGTCGCCACGGCAACAAGGGTGTCGTGGCCAAGATCCTGCCCCAGGAGGACATGCCCTTCCTGCCGGACGGCACGCCCGTGGACATCATCCTCAACCCGCTGGGCGTGCCCAGCCGCATGAACATCGGCCAGATCCTCGAGACGCATCTCGGCTGGGCGCTCCACGAGAAGAGCAATCAGACCGGCGAGAGCGTGCGTGCCGCGACCGCGGTGTTCGACGGCGCGACCGAGGCGCAGATCAAGCAGGAGCTGCGTGACGTCGGCCTGCCCGAGACGGGCAAGGTCGAGCTGCGGGACGGCCGCTCGGGCGAGGCGTTCGAGCGCGAGGTCACGGTCGGCTACATCTACATGCTCAAGCTCCACCACCTGGTGGAGGACAAGATCCATGCCCGGTCCACCGGCCCCTACAGCCTCATCACCCAGCAGCCGCTGGGCGGCAAGGCACAGTTCGGTGGCCAGCGGTTCGGCGAGATGGAGGTCTGGGCGCTCGAGGCATACGGTGCCGCGAACATCCTCCAGGAGCTGCTGACCGTGAAGTCGGACGACGTCATGGGTCGCGTGCAGACATACGAAGCCATCGTCAAGGGTGAGGACATCCAGCCGCCCGGCGTGCCGGAGTCGTTCAAGGTCCTCATCAAGGAGCTCCAGTCGCTGGGGCTCAACGTGGAGATCCTCAACGAGAACGAGGAGGAGATCCACTTCGCCGAGGATGCCTCGGCGTATCCGCTGCCCGACCTGGGTGGCATCAACCTGGCGGGTTTCGAGGACTAGGACCCCGCCAGGTCCGATCGCCCACCCATCCCGGAGGCTGGTCGCAGCCGGCCCCGCGCGCCCCTCGCCACGGCGCGACGAAGGAGAGACATGCTCGAGGTCAACAACTTCAACGCCATCCGGATCTCGCTCGCCAGCCCCGAGCAGATCCGTGACTGGTCGAAGGGCGAGGTCACCAAGCCCGAGACCATCAACTACCGCACGCTCCGCCCCGAGAAGGACGGCCTGTTCGACGAGCGCATCTTCGGTCCGTCGCGCGACTGGGAGTGCTACTGCGGCAAGTACAAGCGCATCCGCTACAAGGGCATCATCTGCGACAAGTGCGGCGTGGAGGTCACGCGCGCCAAGGTGCGTCGCGAGCGGATGGGCCACATCCAGCTGGCCAGCCCCGTCAGCCACATCTGGTACTTCAAGGGCACGCCCAGCCGGCTGGGCATCCTCCTCGACATCAGCCCCCGGAACCTCGAGGCCGTCCTCTACTTCGCCAAGTACATCGTCACGTGGGTCGATGAGGACGCCCGTGCGCGGCTGCTCCAGCAGCTGGACGAGGAGGCCGACGGCCGCGGACGTGGTGGCAAGGCGATCGCCGAGCTGGAGGACCAGCTGCGTGCCGAGCTGCATCGCGAGTCGGACGACCTGCGTGCCGCGCTCGCCGCGTTCAAGAAGGACCGTGAGGAGGAGCGCACGCAGCGCACCTCCGGCCTGGTCGAGGCGCAGCAGGCGACCGAGGCCGCCATCACGGCGCTCGGCAGCGCGACCGCCGACGAGCCGATCCTGTTCGGCGACGAGGTCATCGTGGGTGCCGGCGAGACCGCCGACAAGAAGACGGTCACGGCGCTGCGCAAGGCCGCCCAGGACGAGGTCGAGCGGGTCAACACCGAGATCCAGGAGCGTGAGGCGGCCGAGGAGGCCTCCGTCGAGCAGCGCATCTCCGACCTTCGGCTCCAGATGGACGCCCGGCTCGAGAGCGAGCAGGAGCGTCTCAAGACGGAGGCCGAGGGGCTCAAGGAGGAGATCCGCAAGGCCCGCGACGAGGTCACCCGGCTCAAGGCCGGTGACCTGCTACCGGAGGTCGCCCTCGACGGCTGGAGCTTCCGGGAGCTGGACCGCAAGTACGGCTCGGGCGTGCGTGGCGCGCCCCGCCTGTTCGGCGCGGGCATGGGTGCGGAGGCGGTCCGCGAGCGGGTGCTCCGGATGGACATGGAGCCGCTCGCGCAGCAGCTCCACTCCGAGGTGCGCACCACCTCGGGCATGCGCCGCAAGAAGGCCATCAAGCGGCTGCGTCTCATCGAGGCGTTCCGCAAGAGCGGCACGCGTCCCGAGTGGATGATCCTCTCGGTGCTGCCGGTCATCCCGCCCGACCTGCGACCGATGGTCCAGCTGGACGGTGGCCGCTTCGCGACCTCCGACCTCAACGACCTGTACCGGCGTGTCATCAACCGCAACAACCGCCTCAAGCGGCTCCTCGAGCTGGGCGCCCCCGAGATCATCATCCGCAACGAGAAGCGGATGCTCCAGGAGGCGTGCGACGCGCTCATCGACAACGGCCGACGGGGCCGGGCCATCGCGGGCACCGGCAACCACCGCCTGAAGTCGCTCAGCGACATGCTCAAGGGCAAGCAGGGCCGGTTCCGCCAGAACCTGCTGGGCAAGCGCGTGGACTACTCCGGCCGCTCGGTCATCGTGGTCGGGCCGGAGCTCAAGCTGCACCAGTGCGGCCTGCCCAAGAAGATGGCGCTCGAGCTGTTCAAGCCGTTCGTCATGCGTCAGCTCGTGGAGAAGGGCTTCGCCCACAACATCAAGAGCGCCAAGCGCATCGTGGAGCGCGTCCGGCCCGAGGTCTGGGACGTCCTGGAAGAGGTCATCAAGGACCATCCTGTGCTCCTCAACCGTGCCCCCACGCTCCACCGGCTGGGCATCCAGGCATTCATGCCGGTGCTCGTCGAGGGCTCCGCGATCCAGATCCACCCGCTGGTCTGCTTCGCCTTCAACGCCGACTTCGACGGCGACCAGATGGCGGTCCATGTGCCGCTGTCCCGGGCCGCCCAGGACGAGGCGCGTCGGATGATGCTGTCCACCGCGAACCTGCTGTCGCCCTCGGACGGTGGTCCGGTCGTGGCTCCCACCCAGGACATGATCCTGGGCTGCTACTACCTGACCCTCGAGCGCGAGGACGCCGTCCAGCCCGTCCGCTTCGCGGACGAGCAGGAGGCGCTGCTCGCCTACGAGATCGGCCGCATCGACACCCGCGACGGTGTCGATGGGCTGCCCAACCACCACGTGGCGCGGCTCGGGCTGCACACGCCCGTGGAGCTGCCCGCGCGCACCTGGGACGCCGAGTCCGGCACCCTCGTGGAGCGCGAGGTTCGGACCACCATCGGCCGGCTGCTGTTCAACCAGATCCTGCCGGACCAGCTCCGCTTCCTCAACAGGACCATGAACCGCGCGTCACTGCGCCAGACGGTCTCCGAGTGCTATCAGATGCTCGGGCCCGGCGAGACCGCGCTCCTCGTGGACGGCATCAAGTCCATCGGCTTCCGCTACGCCACCCGGGGCGGCATGACCATCTCGGTCAGCGACATCCCGGTGCCGCCCCGCAAGGCCGAGATGCTCAAGGACGCGGACGCCCAGATCCGGCGCATCGACGAGCAGTTCCAGCGTGGTCTCATCACCGACGACGAGCGCTACACGCAGGTCGTCCAGATCTGGCAGGCGACCACGGCCAAGGTCTCCGATGACATGGCCAGCCAGATGGAGCCGGGTGCCGACTCGTCCGTCGCGGGCGGCTCGGTGTGGATGATGACCAGCTCCGGTGCCCGAGGCAACAAGGGCAACATCGGCCAGCTGGGCGGGATGCGTGGCCTCATGGCCGACCCGACCGGTCGCATCATCGACGTGCCCGTGCGCTCCAACTTCAAGGAGGGCATGACCGTCCTGGAGTACTTCATCTCCACCCACGGCGCGCGCAAGGGTCTCGCCGACACCGCGCTCCGGACCGCCGACTCGGGCTATCTGACCCGGCGACTGGTGGACGTGGCGCAGGACGTCATCACCCGCGACGAGGACTGCGGTACGGAGGAGGGTGGCTGGATCACCCGGCGCGAGACGGAGGAGTTCGCGGGCACCGAGCCCGATGCCTTCCGGCGCCGGATGGTCGGTCGCTTCGCGGCCGGCCCGGTCTATGCGCCCAAGGCCAGGAAGAACGATGCGCCCATCGCGGAGCGCAACCAGGAGCTCGACGAGACCCTCGCACGGGCCATCGACGAGGCCGGGGTGGACGAGGTGCTCGTCCGCTCACCGCTCACCTGCCAGTCGCGATACGGCGTCTGCCGCACCTGCTATGGCCGCAACCTCGCCACCGGCGAGCGCGTGGGCATCGGTGAGGCGGTGGGCATCATCGCGGCCCAGTCCATCGGCGAGCCGGGCACCCAGCTCACGATGCGCACCTTCCACACCGGCGGTGTGGCGGGTGGCCTGGACATCACCGCTGGCCTGCCGCGTGTCGAGGAGCTGTTCGAGGCGCGCATGCCCAAGGGCAAGGCCGAGATCAGCCACATCGACGGCGTGGTCGAGATCCTCCAGACCGAGAGCGGCGGCCGGCGGGTCAAGGTGACCAGCCGCGAGGCGTTCGACGTGCCGCTGCGCATCTCCGGGGACCACGAGCTGTTGGTCAGCGAGGGTGACGCGGTCGAGGCGAACCAGGTCCTTGCGCGTCTCCAGGCCGACGAGGGCGTCGAGGAGATCCGGGCGCCCGAGCGGGGCATGCTGGTGCGCACCGACGAGGGCCTCGGTGTCCGCAGCGAGGACGTCGTGGAACGCGAGTACGCGATCCCCCACAACGCCAAGCTGCTGGTCGAGAACGGCCAGCAGATCCGTGCGGGCGATGCCATCACCGATGGCCCCATCAACCCCCAGGAGTATCTCGAGACCCGCGGCCGGGAGGCGGTCCAGCGCTACCTCGTCAAGGAGGTCCAGCGCGTGTACCGCAGCCAGGGCGTGACCATCAACGACAAGCACATCGAGATCATCGTCCGCCAGATGATGCGCAAGGTGCGTATCGATCAGCCCGGTGACACCGAGCAGCTGCCGTTCGAGCTGGTCGACCGGTTCGAGTTCGAGGAGATCAACAACAAGGTCCTCGCGGAGGGCGGTGAGCCGGCCACCGCGGAGACGGTGCTCCTGGGCGTCACCAAGGCGTCGCTCAACACCAGCAGCTTCCTTGCAGCGGCCTCCTTCCAGGAGACCACCCGCGTGCTCACCGAGGCGGCCATCAACGGCGCCAAGGACCGCCTCGTGGGGCTCAAGGAGAACGTCATCATCGGCAAGCTCATCCCGGCCGGATCGGGCGCGCCCGCGAACGTCGCGGCACGTCGCGAGGCCGAGCGTCGCGCGGCCGCCGAGGCGCTCGCCGGCGGGGAGCTGCCGGAGGGCTTCGGCGAGGTGGCGAACCCGTTCCTCACCGAGCTCGCACCCGGTGAGGTGGATCTGGAGCGTCTGGGTGGGCCCGCCCCGGCCGCCGAGGCGAACCCGTTCCTGGGCGAGCTGGCTGACGAGGACGACGATGACAGCCTCCAGGCGAACCCGTTCCTGGAAGGGGACGCCTGAGCACCAGCCAGGCGGGCATGGCCATCCGTCCGCCGCGCGGGCGGATGGCATCGGATCGATCATCAGGACCCCGGACGTCGCGCCCGGGGTC
Organism: uncultured Anaerolineaceae bacterium; assembly: GCA_964650135.1. Classification (GTDB taxonomy): domain Bacteria; phylum Chloroflexota; class Limnocylindria; order Limnocylindrales; family CSP1-4; genus JAFMJV01. Next base: position 8,481 of record CAZYTQ010000089.1, read on the forward strand.
CTCGTCTCATCGCCGGCGGTGGGTCGTGTGGCGGCGCGCCGCAGCGGGCACCGACCGGCTCGCCTCGGTCGCCGGCAGCCGGATCACGTCGGTCACCGCTTCGACTGTCGGAGGAGTTGCTTGCGTCGAGCCTCGAGCTGCGCAGCCTTCGTCGGCCGGCGGGTGATGAGGTTCCGCAGCTCCCATGGGTCATCACGCACGCGGTACAGCTCCCGGCGGCCGTCCGCCCATCGGATGTAGTGCCAGTCCCGTGTCCGGACGGCGGTCCAGTAGGGTGACCGTGTCGGCGACGGCCGGGTCTGGAGCTCGAGCACCTCGCCACGCGCGGCGAACGGTTCGCCTCGCAGCAGCGGCAGGAAGCTCCGGCCGTTCGCCAGGGGCAGCGTCGTCCGGCCCATGGCTGCGATCGTGGGCGCGATGTCGATGTTCGAGAGCAGGGCGTTGGTCACGCCGGGCGTCACGCCCGGGCCCGCGACGTACATCGGCATGCGGGTGGCCGTCGGGACGTGCTTCTGGGGGAAGCCCTTCTGTCCCCAGCTCATGCCGTTGTCACTGACGAGGATGAGCCAGGCAGGCCTCCCGCGGGCTGCCTGGGCGGCCGCCAGCTGTCCGACCATGCGGTCCACGACCAGCAGCGACTCACAGATCGGCTTCAGCTTCCAGCCCGCGGGCCAGTTCGGCATCGCGCGCGGGAACGGTCGTGGTCGTGGCCAGGTCCGATAGTTGGGTGGCTTGAACGTCCCGATACCGGCACACGCCGGAGCGCGGCGGTCCTGGGCCATCACCCGGGGCTTGTAGCACAGGGCGCCTTCCTCACCACAGACATGGGGTGCGCTCGTGGCGGCCCACATGAACAGTGGCTTGTCGGTCGGCGCCTCCTCGACCCAGTCGACCGCCTGGATCCTGATGGCGTCGTCGACGTAGAGCGGGTCGTACGTGACATGCTGCCCGTCCCGCATGAAACCGGCCGTCTTGAGGCCGCGGACCATGGACGCATGGTCCCAGCCTGGCGGCGTCCCGCCCTTGTACGCGTTGAGGTACTTGCCGACCTGGACGGTGTGATAGCCGGAACCCTGGAGGGCCACCGCGATGGTCCGTGTGGGATCGAGGAGTGATGCGTCGTTCCGGATGACGCCGTGTCGCAGCGTGTGCTGGCCGGTCAGGAAGGTCGCGCGCGGGGCAGCAGAGCGGTGTCTCGTCGTACATGCGACGGAGCCGGAGGCCCCCCCCGAGCCACAGCTGACGGATGTTGCGGAGTCGTGACAGGATCCGGTCGTCCTGGATGAAGCCGAGGTCATCGAGCATGACCACGATGATGTCGGCGCGGTCGTCCGCCGCCTCCGCCGGCCCGGTCCCGCCGGACGGCGGTGCCGAGACGGCGAGCGAGGGCGATACGTCAGGCGAGGCAGCACCATCGGCCGCCCTGGCCTGTGGGGCCACGATCGTCCCGGCCGTGAGCATGATGAGCACCAGCAAGGTCGTGCTGACCCGCGCGCGCATGGGCGATCCTCCAGTGGTCCGCCTGGATCCCGACCGGTCCGGGTGTCGCCAGGTCAGCCGTCCCGATGCCGACGGCGCGGCGAAGGATACATCGGCGGCCCGTGACGGACGGCATCCTGAGGTTTGACGCCACGCAGGGCCGCTGGTACACTCCGCGTTCGTGGCCGAAAGGCTGCGCGTGTCCATGTGAGCGTGACCGGCGTAGCGCCCGTCGCCCGCATCGACCGACCGGCTCCGGGCGGACCCCGTCCACGCCGGACCGACCATCCGACAGACCCGCCCGCGGACGCCCGTGCGTCCCTGGGAGCCGGGACGGACCACACGGTCCCTCTCGCCGCATGACGACCGCACCAAGGAGTCCGCGTTCGTGCCCACCATCAGTCAGCTCGTCCGCAAGGGCCGGCAGCCGAAGCAGTCGAAGATCAAGGCGCCGGCCATGCGCAAGAACTGGAACAGCCTGCGCCAGCGGCAGCAGCCCATCCCGGGCGCACCGCAGAAGCGTGGTGTCTGTCTCCAGGTGCGGACGATGACGCCCAAGAAGCCGAACTCCGCGCTGCGCAAGATCGCGCGCGTCCGGCTCTCCAACATGATGGAGGTCACGGCCTACATCCCCGGCATCGGTCACAACCTCCAGGAGCACTCCGTGGTCCTGGTGCGGGGCGGTCGCGTGAAGGATCTCCCGTCGGTCAAGTACCACATCATCCGCGGCACGCTGGACGCTGCCGGCGTCCGCGACCGCAAGCAGAGCCGATCCCTGTACGGCGCCAAGAGGCCCAAGTAGATGCCGCGTCGAGCACAGATCCCGCGCAAGGCCAAGTACGCCCCCACCCTGACGCGCACCACGGACCGGTTCGTGGTCAAGCTCATGAAGGATGGCAAGAAGGGCCTCGCCGAGCGCATCCTCCGCCAGGCGCTCGCTCGCGCCGAGGCCTCGGCCCATCGGCCGGGTCTCGAGGTGCTGGAGCAGGCGCTCCGCAACGCGACGCCCATCATCGAGGTCAAGCCCCGCCGTGTCGGTGGCGCGACCTACCAGGTCCCCGTGGAGATCCGCGGTGATCGGCGCATGTCGCTGGGTGTGCGCTGGCTCGTCCAGTCGGCTCGCAAGCGCAACGGCAAGTCGATGTCCGAGAAGCTGGCCTTCGAGCTCGTGGATGCCATGAACGGTCTGGGTGCCGCTGTCAAGCGACGCGAGGACACGCACAAGATGGCCGAGGCGAACCGGGCCTTCAGCCACTTCAAGTGGTAGAGGGATCCTGAACCGTGCCCCGACAGTTCCCGCTCGAACGCACCCGCAACATCGGCATCATCGCCCACATCGACGCGGGCAAGACGACCGTCAGCGAGCGCATCCTGTACTACACCGGCCGGATCCACAAGACCGGCGAGGTGCATGAGGGCGCGGCCACGATGGACTGGATGCCCCAGGAGCAGGAGCGCGGCATCACCATCACGGCCGCAGCGACGACGGCGACGTGGGCGGACCATCGCATCAACCTCATCGATACGCCCGGACACGTGGACTTCACCGTGGAAGTGGAGCGCAGCCTGCGGGTACTCGATGGCGCCGTGGTCGTGTTCGATGGTGTCGCGGGCGTCGAGCCCCAGTCCGAGACCGTGTGGCGCCAGGCCGACCGGTATGGCGTGCCGCGGTTCTGCTTCATCAACAAGCTCGACCGCACCGGCGCCGACTTCTGGCGCGGCGTGGAGTCGATCCGTGACCGCCTGGGCGCCAACGCGGTGCCCATCCAGATCCCCATCGGCCGCGAGGACGCCTTCCAGGGTGTCATCGACCTGGTCGAGATGAAGGCGATCATCTATCGCGATGACCTGGGCAAGCAGATCGACGTCGTGGACATCCCGGCGGACCTGCTGGCCGAGGCGCAGCAGCACCGCGCCGCGATGCTCGATGCCGTCGCCGAGATGGATGACGAGCTGACGATGAAGTATCTCGAGGGCGAGGAGCTCACGGTCGAGGAGATCAAGCGCGGCATCCGCCTGGGCACCCTCAGCACCCGCATCATCCCGGTGCTGACCGGCTCGGCGCTCAAGAACAAGGGCGTCCAGCCGATGCTCGACGCGGTCGTGGCCTATCTGCCCGCACCGACGGACGTGCCCGCCATCAAGGGCATCGATCCGCGGACCGGCCAGGAGTCCGCGGTCCGCATGAGCGATGACGCGCCCTTCTCGGCGCTCGCCTTCAAGATCGCCGCCGATCCCTTCGTGGGCAAGCTGGCCTTCTTCCGGGTCTACTCCGGCACGCTCAAGGCAGGCTCCTACATCCTCAACGCGACCAAGGACAAGAAGGAGCGCATCGGGCGCATCGTGCAGCTCCATGCGAACCACCGCGAGGAGGTCGACGAGGTCTACTCGGGGGATATCGCCGCCGCAGTGGGCCTCAAGGACACCTTCACGGGCGACACGCTCACCGATCCGGACCACGCGGTCATCCTGGAGTCGATGACCTTCCCGGAGCCGGTCATCGAGGTCAAGGTCGAGCCCAAGACCAAGGCGGACCAGGACAAGCTCGCGGTGGCCCTCCAGCGCCTCGCCGAGGAGGACCCGACCTTCCGGGTCAAGACCAACCCCGAGTCGGGCGAGACCCTCATCGCGGGCATGGGCGAGCTCCACCTGGATGTGCTCGTGGACCGCATGACGCGCGAGTTCAAGGTCGGCGCGAACATCGGCAAGCCCACCGTCGCCTACCGGTCGACGGTGCGGCGCCAGGCACAGGGCAACGGCCGGTTCATCCGCCAGACGGGCGGCCGTGGCCAGTACGGCCACGCGGTCATCCGGCTGGAGCCCAACGAGCAGGGCGCTGGCTACGAGTTCGTGGACAAGATCGTGGGCGGCATCATCCCCCGCGAGTACATCAAGTCCGTGGACGCGGGCATCAAGGAGGCGCTCGAGACGGGGCCGTACGCGGGCGTACCCATGGTGGACGTCAAGGCGACCCTGTTCGACGGCTCGTTCCACGATGTGGACTCGTCCGAGATGGCGTTCAAGATCGCCGGCTCGATGGCGCTCAAGGACGCCGTCGAGAAGGCCGATCCGATGATCCTCGAGCCGGTCATGAAGGTCGAGGTGACGATGCCCGAGGAGTTCATGGGCGACGTCATCGGCGACCTCAACTCGCGACGGGGCCACATCGAGGGCATGGACAACCGGGCGGGCACCCAGGTGGTGCGCGCGTTCGTGCCCCTGTCCTCGATGTTCGGGTACGTCACGGACCTGCGGAGCATGACCCAGGGACGGGCCAGCTCCTCGATGGAGTTCTCCCACTACGCCGAGCTGCCACGGAACATCGCCGAGGAGCTCGTCCAGAAGGCGCGCGGCGCCTGACCCCCGACCGAACCCACACCACCGACCCAAGGAGCACGAGGGACACCACGCGATGGCCAAGCAGAAGTTCGAGCGCAACAAGCCGCACGTCAACGTCGGCA
>CAZYTQ010000090.1:0-13351 GCA_964650135.1 uncultured Anaerolineaceae bacterium
GGCGCGGCAGGTGGTCCACCAGTCGGGCGATCGGCATGGAACTGCATGGATCGGGGGCGGCCCGCCGCGACGGGCTCTACCAGGGCGCACCCACACGGCTCGGGCCCGGGATGCGGCCCCTGCCCGGCCCGGACCCCGGGATGCGGCTCCCGTCCAGCCAGCTGACCGCCATCACAGCGGATCGGATGCTTCCCGGCCCGCCATCACAGCGGATCGGATGCTTGCTGCATGATCATCCAGGATGTGGACGCGACCATCCACGGTGGCGAGGACCAACGCGGTCGCGCGCCGCGTGCCGGGCCGCCCAACCTGCACGACGGGCACGATCGTCGACACACCCGCACCCACATCCCGGGACCAGCGGGTCCCCGGCGTCGACGCCACACCGTCGAGACACAGGAGACGTCCGTCCGGGAGACCCACGAGCAGGCTGTCGTCGCCCCGTCCGTCGAGATCCACGATCGCGAGGGCGACCTGGTCCAGCGCCTCGACCAGCGGCAGCTGCCAGATCCGTCGACCGTCCCGGACATCGATACCGTCGAGCGACCCGTCCCGACGACCGGCCACGAGCACGTGGCGACCCGACGCGCGAGCGACCACGGCCTCGCCGGTGGCATAGCACCACAGCGGGGCCGGCATCCGCCACCGACGCCGGCCACGCGTGTCCAGCAGCTCCAGGCCGTGGATGCCACTCGCACGCAGGATGGCCGGTCGGCCGGCGTCGAGGAACGGACCGACGATCGGCTGGGTGTACGCCGCGGTCCAGTCGCGTCGCCAGCGCACGAGCGGGAGGGGCTCGTGCGATGGCTCCTCCGGGATCCCTGTCTGCATCCCCGCTCGGCCCGCGGCCTCGATCATGTGCAGCACGCCGTGGTCGTCCAGGACGACCACCTCCACGCCGTCCACGACAGCCGTCGTCGGGGCGTGCAGATAGGCACCCGCGTCCAGTCGCCAGCGCAGCCGTCCGTCCGCCTCCCGCGCCTCGGTGACCAGGGTGTGCGTGCCGGTCCGGAGCGTCAGCAGCAGTGATCCATCGGCCAGCCATAGTGCCGGCCGGTCGAGCGGGGCGTCGAGCACGACCTGGGCACGCTCGATCGAACCAGCAGGGCCGTCCAGCACGCTCAGGATGATGCCGTCCGACCCCTGCCGGGTGACGGCGCGGTCCCGGATGCCGCCGGACGCATCGAGATGCAGGGACAGCCGTGTGCCCGAGACCGGCGCAGCGTCGAGGGATCCGGTGACACCCGGACGTCCCAGCCGGATGACACCACCCGGCAGCTCGACCCCCACCAGCGGCCCATCGTGGTCGGGCGCAGCGACGATGGCTGCCAGGCGACCTGCCATCCGGGCAACGCGGCCAGGCCGCGCCGGACCGAATGGGGGCCCGATCGGCCGGACCCGCCCGGTCACGTCGCTCACCAGGGTCCACCCCGGCCCGCCATCGACGATGACATCCGTGGCGCCGCCCAGGCGCGCGCGCTGCGCACGCGCGTCCGCGTCCACCCACCATGCCCGGAGGATGCCGTCGGCGGTGCGGATCACCACGGCCTCGCCGCCATCGACATGGACCCGCGACAGACCGCGACGCTCGGCCATGAAGGCGACGTGTGGCGGCAGCGGACCACCCGCGCTCGTGATCACGGTCGCGCCAGGTACTCGGTCGATGACATCCAGCGTCGCACCATCGACGAGCTCGAGGGTGGCGGGGCCATCGACCGCGCGCAGTGTCGCCTCCCCCACCACCAGGACGACGCCCGTGTCCGGGCGCTGCAGCGTGCCCCACAGCACGCGGTCGAGCAGCCGGTCACCGGCCCGATCTCGGCCGCTGCCAAGGCCCTGCACGGAGGTCCGCCACGACCGGCCATCCCAAAGCGCGCTCACGAGCTCCGGCCGTCCGGCACCGGTCAGGTCGCGCACCGAGTCGGGATGGACCCGAAGCTCCTGGCGATCCCGCGGCCAGTCCTTCTCGATGAAGCGCGACCAGGCGCGATCCAGCGTGCCATCGGGGTGCTGGCGTGTGACCGCGATGTACTCCTCGACCTGACAGCAGGCCATCACGATGCCCGGTCGGCCGCCCGGCTCGAAGGGCACGGCCGTCAGGAGCCCATATGGTCGGGCGCAGCGATGCCCCCGGGGATTGGGGGCCCACATGACCTCGCGCAGGATGGCGCCATCGTCGACATCCACGACGGCCTGGTACATCCGGCCATGGCGTCGCCCGAGGACCGTCTCCGCGCTCGTATGCTGACCGGCATGGGTGCGGTCGATATCGCCCCGGCGACTCGAGAGCACCAGCCGGGACGACCCGGTCCCGTCCATGTCCGCTGCGATGAGACTCGGCCCGAACCCCGCATCCCAGTCGCCGACGAGCTCCCACGCCACCCGGACCGGGCCATCTCCGACCAGGTCGAAGGCGAGGATGGAGCCACCGTAGATGGGAGCCACGAGGAGGCGGTGGCCTCGCTCGAGCGGGAGCAGCAGGACCGCGCCGGCCTCGTTGATGAACGTGCCCTCGGGTGCCCACCACGACCAGCGCTGGTGACCGGTGCTCGCATCCAGGAGCAGGAGCTCGCGCTGTGTGCCACGTGCCAGGATCGTCGTCCGCCCGGACCCGGTGAGATCGCCGGCCGCGATCACCCGGCTGATGACCCGCCGCGGCAGGGACCACCGTCGGCGTCCCGCGCCATCGGCCGCCTGGAGCACCGTGCCGGCGAGGGCCACGATCCAGGACTCGCCGTGGACGTCCACCAGCGACGCGCTCCGGATATCGCCACCGGTGGCCATCGACCAGCGCCGGCGTGGAGTGCGTCGTCCGGTGTCGGGAGGTCGCACCCTGGATGTGGTCATCGTCGAACGGCGGGGTATCCTGCCGCCGGAGACGAGAGGGAGCACATGGCCGGTCGTTCGAATGGACGCGAGGGCGCCGAGCCCCGCAAGCCCAAGCTCGCCACGCTCGTCCGGGACGAGCTGATGGCGGACATCTGGTCCGGGCGATTCCGTCCGGGCGACCATCTGCCCACCGAGGTCGAGCTGATGGCGCGCTTCGGGGTGAGCCGGGCACCCATCCGGGAGGCGATGCAGTCGCTGCTGCTCCTGGGTGTGGTGGACATCTCCCCACGTCGTGGCGCCACCGTGCGCGCCCTGCCCGTGCGGTCCGTCGTGGACATGGCGATCCTGTCGGGGATCATGGGCCAGGACAGCCACGTATCGGACGTGTTCGACTTCCGTGACGTGATGGAGAGCGCGACCGCGGAGATGTCCGCGCGCAACGCCAGCGAGTCCCAGCTCCGCGTCATCCACGACATCCTGCGGGAGAACGAGGCCGCGGTGCTGGCGGGCGACCGGGCGCTGGCCCAGGAGATCGACATCCGCTTCCACGGCGCGATCGCCGAGGCCTCCGGCAATGTCATCTTCCAGGCGGTCGCGGCGGCGCTCACCGGGCTCCTCGCGGAGCTGCGGCGTACCACGGGTGGTATCCCGGGCGCCTCCGAAGCGTCCTTCGTCGAGCACCAGGAGATCTGGGAGGCGGTCCGGCGGCGGGACGGGCTGGCCGCCCGACGCGCCACGGAGCGCCACATCCGGAACAGCCAGGCCCGGTACGTCTCGGCCGGTCGACCGCTCGACCGGGCCGTGGGTGGCGCGACCATGGGGGATGCTGGCCCTCGGTCAGGGGACGAGGTGCGGGCGTAGCGCCTCCTGGTCGAACTCGACCCCCAGACCGGGACGGTCGCGAACGAGGAGCCGGCCGCCCTCGAGATCGAGCGGATCGATCAGGACGCTGTCCCGCCACGGGATCCAGCTGGGAGCGATGAACTCCTGGATGAGACCGTTGGGGATGGAGGCCATGACGTGTGCCGCGGCCATGATGCCGACAGGACCCTTCGTGTCGTGGGGCGCGATCACGACCTGGTGGAGCTCCGCGATGGCGGCGACCTTCTTCATCTCGGTGATGCCGCCGATGTACACCGGGTCCGGCTGTGCGACATCCACGCCGCCCGCCGCGAACAGCTCCTGGAACCGGAACTTGCTGGTCAGACGCTCGGAGCCTGCGATGGTCGTCGTGGTCCCCGAGCGGATACGGGCGTACCCCGCGAGATCCTCCGGGATGGTCGGCTCCTCCAGGAACAGGAGGTGGTACGGCTCCAGCACCCTCGCCACCGCGAGGCCGGAGGCCGCGTCATAGGCCGCGTGCGGATCGTCCATCAGCTCGACCTGATCGCCGAGCGCCGCCCGGAGCGCGGCATACGCTTCGCCGATCCGCCGCAGCTCGTGGCGATCCACGCGGGGACCCGGCGCGATCCACTCCGTGGTCCCGGACTTGATGGCCGTGAACCCCTCGGCGATGCGTCGATGGGCGTCCTCGATGCGCGCCTCGATGGTGTCACCCCCGAAGTGCGCATAGACCGGGATGCGTGTCTCGCGCGGACCGCCGAGGAGGGCGCTGACCGGCGCGCCGAGGGCCTTGCCCTTGATGTCCCAGCAGGCCTGGTCGATGCCGCTGATGGCGCTCGTGAAGATCACGCCACCCGTGCGGTAGCCGGCCCGACCATGGGCATACAGATCGAGATAGAGCGATTCCGTGTCGAACGGGTCCCTGCCGACCACGCGGTCACGCAGCGCGCGCACCATCTCCGCGACCACGAGCTCCTTGTGGGAGTACGTGGCCTCCCCGATGCCCCGGATACCCTCGTCGGTGTCGATGAGGACGTGGGTCCACTTGCGGCCATCGTCCGACTGGACGAGCTGGACCGTGACGTCGGTGATGCGCATGTCCTGCTCCCGCTGCGGACCGGATGTGAGGGACAATCGTACGATGAATGGCCCGGCTGCGACGGCCGGGACGCAGGGTGAGGTCGAGCATGGACGCGTCGGGACGACCCGTGGGGGTCGCGTTGCTGGGCTATGGCGCGATCGCCGCGATGCATGTCGAGGCGCTGCGGGCGGCAGGCGCTCGGATCGAGGCCGTGGCCGGGCCACGCCGCGACGAGCTGGACCGCTTCGCCGCGACGCACGCGATCCCCTCCGCCACCACGGACCCGCGATCCGCCATGGAGCATCCAGGCGTGGAGGCGGTCGTCGTCGCCTCGCCCACCCACGCCCACGTGGAGCAGGCCCGTCATGCGCTCGAGGTCGGTCGGCATGTGCTGGTCGAGATCCCGCTGGCGACCTCGCTGGCGGACGGGGAACGTCTGGTGGCCCTCGCCCGGGAGCGGCAGCGCGTCCTCGCCGTGTGCCACACGCTGCGCTATTGGCGACCGGTCCAGGAGCTGCACGAGGCCATCGAGACGCGGGGCATGCGACCGACCCATGTCGTGGCACGGGCGCTCTCGCTGCGGCATGCGAACGTGGGCTGGACGGGACGTCAGCGCAGCTGGGTGGACGACCTCCTGTGGCACCACGGGGGCCACGTCGTGGACGAGGTCCTGGCCCTGCTCGGCGCACCCGTGATCGAGGTCACGGCCGCGAGTGGCCCCGTGTGGCCCGGGTCCACCCGACCGATGGATCATGCGATCGCGCTGCGGACGGCCGACGCTGCGATCGCGACGATCGCCCTCTCGTACCACGCCCGCATCGGTGCGTCCGAGTACCTCGTGGTGGGTGAGGACGCGACCGTGCTCCTGGCCGGTGGCGACGTGCGCTGGTCCGATGGCGCCGGCTCCACGACGGATGTGGCCATGGCCCAGGAGACCGCCGTGCACGACCAGGACGCCGACTTCCTCGAGGCGATCCGGCGCGGCGGTCCCGATGGGGACGGCCGTGCGACACGAGCCGATGCGGCGTCGATCCTGCCGACGCTGCGGGTGCTTCAGGCGGTGAGCGATGGCGTGTCGCGGATGGCGGCCACGACCGCGTCTGCGCCCGACGCCAGCATCCCCGAGTCGGAGCCCACGGCCAGGAACGAGTAGCCGAGCTCGAGGTATCGCGCCGCATCCGCGGCGGTCCGCACCAGGATGCCCGCCGCGATGCCATGGGCGCGGCATGCCGCGAGGACCGCGTCGATGGCCTTGCGGAAGCCGGCCGCGGCCAGGTCCCCTGGCGTCCCGAGGGCATAGGACAGGTCACCCGGGCCCACGAACAGGACGTCCACGCCATCCACCGCCGCGATCGAATCGAGCTCGCGCAGGGCGCCCAGGGTCTCCACCTGGATGACGCCGGTCAATGCGTCGTCAAGGTCCGTCAGCGCGGCCATGGGCAGACGGCCGTAGTCCGCGGCGCGGTTCTGGACCGCCACACCCCGCACCCCGTCGGGCGGATAGCGCATGAAGCTGACGGCGGCACGGGCGTCGGCGGCGCTCTCGATGCGTGGGAACATGACCCCCGCGGCACCCGGGTCGAGCGCGCGCGCCGTATGGGTCCGTGTCGGCGCCTCCACGCGCACCACGGACGCCGCGCCCGTCCCGGCGATGGCATGCAGCTGCGGCATCAGGTCCGCGGCGGTGCCGGACCCATGCTCCAGGTCGATGAGCAGCCAGTCGAGGCCGCTCCGCCCACAGATCTCGGCAGCCACGGCCGAACCGGTGTTGAGGAACGTGCCGATGAGCGGCTCGCCCGCGAGCACCCGCTCGCGGAACCCGCGCTGCGTGGCCGCACCCATCGCTGACCTCCCCTGTCACGCTGCCGACGCCGATGCCGACCTGTCCTGCTCGCTGACGGCGCCATTATCATTCGTCCGATGATTGAACAGGGCCCGGCACGCCACGCGATCCGGGCCGATCGGTGCATCGATGGCCTCGGCGGACCGATGCGAGGGCTGACCGTGATCGTGGACGAGGGCCGGATCGGCACCGTCCTCGAGGACGGTGCCCCCCTGCCCACGGACCTGGCCGTGGAGCACGTGGCCGGGACGCTGGTCCCAGGTCTCATCGATCCACACCTGCATCTGGCCTTCTCGGAGGCGGATGCCCCGCGTCTGACCCGCGTCGCCGCGCTGGACGCGGCCGAGCGGCATGCCGCGGAGCTGCTCCTCGGCGGCGTCACGAGCGCGCGCGACCTCGGTGTGCCCCACGGGGTGAGCGTCATGGTCCGCGATGCCGTGGCCAGCGGACGCCTGCCCGGTCCGCGGCTGCTGGTGGCCATCCAGCCGGTGACCCGCGCGAACGGTCACTGCCACTGGTTCGGCCGTCACGCGGAAGACGCCCCGGCCATCGGACACGCGGTGGAACGGCTCGCAGCGGATGGGGCGGACGTCATCAAGCTCATGATCACGGGTGGGATGTCCACCCCCGGCAGCCAGCCCGGCGTGCCGCAGTACGACGTGTCCCAGGTCGCGATGGCCGTCCAGGCGGCACATGCGCATGGACTTGGCGTCGCGGCGCATGTCCTCGGGTCGGCGGGTGTCCGGGTCGCCGTGGAGGCCGGCATCGACACGCTGGAGCACGGCTGGACGGTCACGGGCGGTGACCAGCGGTTCGATCCGGGGGTGGTGCCCATGCTCGCCGCGTCCGGCATCGTGGCGAGCGTGACGAGCCACGAGAAGCTGCGCGACCTGCTGCCCGGCGAACGGACGGACGATGGCGACGCGGCGGAGCTGCGGCGACGGCTGACACCACATCGCGCCGTGGCGGCGGCCGGCGTGCCGATCGTCGTGCACAGCGATTGCGGCCCCTACCAGACCCGCTACGACCGGTTCGGGCTGAGCATCCGCGTGTTCCACGAGGGCATGGGCGTCTCCGTGGAGCAGGCCGTGGCCGCCGCGACCTCGATCCCGGCGGCCGCCATCGGCCTGGAGGACGAGGCAGGCGCCATCGAGCCCGGCCGCCGTGCCGACCTCGTGCTGCTGGACGGCGACCCGACCGCCGATCCGGACGCTCTCACGCGGGTGCGCCACGTCCTCCAGGGTGGCCGCCGCGTGGTCGAGGACGGGCGACTCGTCCAGGGGCGACGCGTCTGACGATGCCGGACGGCCCGTCGGGGCCGCGTCAGGCGATCAGGTCCGGCGCATACGCGAACAGGGCCGGCAACCCGCCGGTGTGGATGAACACCACCGTGTCATCCCGGGTCAGCTCCCCGGCGCGCACCAGGGAGATGAGCCCCGCCATGCCGGTCGCCGTGTAGACCGGATCGAGCAGCAGGCCCTCGGTCTCGATGGCCAGTCGCATCGCCTCGCGCCGGCCGTCCGACAGCTGACCATAGGCGGGACCCGCCGCCCGGTCATCGTTCCGGACCGTGGTCGGCTCGATCCGCAAGGACTCACCGATGAGCCCCGAGGCCTCGCTCGCGAGCGTGGCCACCCACGATGGGCCCTGGCCCCCGGTGGGCAGGTACGCGAGCCCCTGGACGCGGCAGGGCTCGCCCAGCAGCCGATTCGCCAGCTCCACGCCCGCCTGCGTGGCGCCTGCCGATGTCACCGCGATGAGCGGCCGCTCGACACCCATGGCGCGCAGCTGTCCCTCGAGCTCGAGGGTCCCCGCGACATAGCCCAGCACGCCGAGGGCCACGGACGTGCCGGTGATGACATACGGCACGTGCCCCTCGGCGCGCTGCTCATCCGCGAGCCGCTCGAACACGCGTGCCCGATGGGCCACCTCGGCGAGCCGGTCGCCCGGCACGTCCGCGAGGTCGTCGAGCACCCGGAGCTCCGTCGCCAGCAGGCGTGTCAGGAGGCCGTTGCCCTGGGCGCCCGGATGCGTGCCACCCGGCCGCGTCACGATGATGGAGCGCAGGCCCGCCGCACGTGCCGCGGCGGCTGTCACCCGGGCGTGGTTCGACTGGTCATAGCTGCCGCCGGCGATGACGGTGTCCGCACCGGCAGCCCGGGCAGCGCCCAGGAAGAAGGCCATCTGCCGCACCTTGTTGCCACCGAACGCGAGGCTCGTCAGGTCATCGCGTTTGACGAGCAGCCGACCCACGCCGATGGCCGCCGCGAGGCGGGGCGCCTCCTCGAGGGGCGTGGGCAGCGTACCGAGAGCGACCTGCGGCACGGCGGCGATGGCGTCACCGAGCTGACCGGGGGTGATCGTCACAGGGTGCCGTCCATGCCCGGCAGGTCGGCGACGGTGATGGGCGCGCCGCCGAGCGCGAGGGACCGGTCGGCGGCGTCGCACACCGCGACCGCCCGGATGGCGTCCAGCGGGGACACGAACGGTGGCGCATCGCCGCGGATCGCGTCCCGGAAGCTGGTCAGCTCGGCCGTGACGGCGTCATCGAGGCCCCATCCGTCGGTCTCGATGACCTCGCTGACCAGGTCGCCATCGATGCGCTGGTGCTCGATCCGCCCGGTCGCGATGTCGAACGCGAGGCCACCCTCCGATCCCACGACGCGTGCCGAGCTCGTGCCGCCGGGCGCGAACAGCGGATCGCTGACGGTCGCACCCAGACTCCCCACGCCTCCGGTCTCGTGGCCCACGAGGATGGACACGATGTCCGGATACTCGATGGGCTGGATGGGCGGCGCCGCCAGGGCGCTGACGGACCGGGCAGGACCCAGGATGCGCAGCAACAGGTCCACGTTGTGGACGGCCGGCGAGTGCAGCACCATCCCGAAGTCTGCACGCCGGGTCATCCAGCCGCGTCGCGTGAGCGGCTGATGGCGGATCATCCATGCCCCGAGCGGCCGCCCGATGACGCCCTCGTCCAGCAGCTCCAGGGCGCGCCGGGCCACCGGCAGGAGCCGCGTGACGTGGCCGGCGACCAGGGCCACGCCTGCCGCACGCGCCGCGTCGACGATGGCGCGTGCGTCAGCGGTCGTCACCGCGAGCGGCTTCTCCACGAACAGGTGACGCCCGGCGGCCGCCGCCTCCACGGCGGGGCCGGCATGGCTGGCGTGCGGGGTCGCGATGATCACGGCCTGCACGTCGGGTCGCTCGATGAGCTGCGTCGCGGTCGTCGCCGCGGGCACGCCGAGCTCGGCGGACGCAGCGGCCGCGGTGTCCGGCTGCGCATCATGGAGCGCCACGAGCCGCAGGCCCGGCACGGTCGGCAGACGACCCGCCAGCCGCCGGCCGAACGAGCCGGCACCGATGAGCCCGACACCGATGACCGGTCGCCCCTGGTCCGCCGAACCAGCGGCGCTCATGCGAGACGGTCCGTGAGCTCGGTCCGGATGACGCGACGCTGCTCGGGGCTGGTCCGCTCCAGCCCTGCGATCATCGCGCCCGGCAGCCCGGCGTCCACGATGGCCCGGCACATCCGGGCCAGTCGAGCGGGTTCCGGCGGACCGGCGATGGGTGGATACGCTGGCACACCGCCACGCGCCAGGGCCATCGCGCGCACCTGGTCCCCGAACGCGTCGTCATCGGTGGCCGGGTCCGGCTCGGCACGCGCGCCGATGAGTGCCGCCACGACACGCATCCCCGCCTCAGGCGCCATCCCCGGCACGAGCGCGGCCAACGCCGGCCCGAGCGACTCGACCGTCACGCGACCCACGCTCCCCCAGCCGATGCGGGGCCCGAAGCCACCCGTGAGATAGGTCGCGGACGCGGCCCATCGGTCATAGCGCTGACCGCCCAGCAGTGCCACGCCGGGCGGGAACACGTCGCTGCCGAAGTCGACGGGGCGTGGCGATGCCGCCTGGACCGCCGCGCCCAGCTCGCCGAACCGGAGCGCCAGGATGGCCGCCCGGACCTCCAGCCACGCGAGGACACCGGGCCAGCGGTCGAGCCACGCC
Organism: uncultured Anaerolineaceae bacterium; assembly: GCA_964650135.1. Lineage (GTDB taxonomy): Bacteria > Chloroflexota > Limnocylindria > Limnocylindrales > CSP1-4 > JAFMJV01. The sequence goes on from CAZYTQ010000090.1 coordinate 10,607, forward strand.
AGCACGGCCGCCGGTCCGGCCGCGGCGAGCGTCTCGAGGTGGTCGGGACCCACGCGCCCGAGCTCAAGGGAGAGCCGCAGGAGATCCTCGCGACAGGTGCCGAAGGAGACGCCGAGCTCCCGACCCGCGGCTTCGCAGTCGGCGCAGCCACAGGCCAGCAGCGCCGGTGCGAAGCCCGGCGAGGGATACCGCGCATGGTCCAGGAACCAGCCGTCGAGGTCGTAGCGGCCCGCCGCATCCGCGAGCGACGCCGCGATCCAGGCACGCGGCGCGGGGGCGCTGGGGCAGAACATGGTGCCCCACGGCAGGGACCCGGGCAGCAGCGGCCGTCCGAACAGGTCCACCGCCGCGTGCTCGGGGAACACCTCCGCGCCGTAGCACCAGACGCCCGCGTGACCCCAGACCTCGATGCCCAGTCGACGGCACTCCTCGATGATGCGCAGCAGGGGCGCGTCATCCACCCCGCCCACGATGCCCGGCAGCACCGCCATGGCGTGCTCGGCGGCCCCGAACACCGCGCGGTGGTCGACGAGCCCCGGCTGGTCGCGCCAGGCCTCGAACGGGCCCGAGGCGGCGACGTCGGGCGATGCCCGGAAGGCCGAGGTGTGGCTGACATGGCTCTCGGGCACGAGCGTCGTGAGACCGATGTCGTCACGCAGCTCCCGGAGCACCTCGATCCGGGCGGCGACCGCCTCGAGATCGGCGAACCAGGCGATGCGGGATGGCGGGACGGGGATCATGCACGGTCTCCGATGGCGGGAGGGACGGGCCAGGCGGCGGGCATCCGCCAACCGGCCGGGATGCTCGCGGCGAAGTCATGGCGTGGTCGCCAGTCGAGCTCCTGCTCGGCCGGCCCGGTATCGATGAGCGTGCGTCCGATCGGATTGGCCATCAGATGGAACACCGGGGCGCCCTGGAGCGGGACCTCGAGCGCACGCAGGCAGGCGTCCGCGAGGTCGTGCCGATCGATCCACCCGAAGCACCCGTCGTGGGCCACCGGGTCGATCCCCGTATCGATGGGGGCGCCCGTGCGCAGCTGCCGCGTCGCGGCATCCACCACCACCCACGGACGGAGGATCGGCGCGCACACGGAGGTCCCGCCGGCACCCGCCGCGAAGCGCCGCGCGACCTCCTCCTGGAGCCATTTGGCGAGTGGGTAGGGACCCTGGAACGCAGGTGGCGTGTCGCGGTCGATCCGGGTGCCGCGAGGATGACCCGTGACGACCGCGCCGCTGCTCATGAGCACGACCCGGCCGATGCCCGCGGCGGACGCCGCCTGGTACAGCAGCGCCGTGGCCACGACCGAGCCCTCGAGGCTGGTCCGGAGGTCCGCCGCGTCAGCCCAGTGACCGCCCGCGAGGTGGAGCACCGAGTCGACCCCACGGACCGCCTGGGCGACGATGGATACGTCCGTGAGCGCGCCCGGCACGACCTCGACGCCCGGGGTCGGTCGGACGGACGCCACGTCGGACGCCCGCACCGCATATCCCGCGGCGGTCAGCGCGGCGACCGCGGCCTCGCCCACGAACCCCGCGGCTCCCGTGACCAGGACCCGCACCTCAGCGGGTCCCGCCGTAGACGCCCGCCGGTCGGCGGTCGAGGGCATCCTCGCGCAGCGCGGCACCCAGGCCCGGTCGGTCGCTGAGGGTCAGGACCCCATCCGCGATGCGCGGCGGGTCGTCCACGATCTCCGCGAACATCGCGAGGTCCGCCTCCGAGCCCACGGTCTCCAGCAGGTAGCCGTTCGGGATCGCCGAGAGGAGATGGCCGGCTGCCAGCGTCGCGAACGGGCCGTTCGGGTTGTGGGGCGCGTATGGCAGGTAGTACGCCTCTGCCATGGCCGCGATGCGTCGGGCACCCGTGAAGCCGCCGCAGTTGACGATGTCGCACTGGAGGACACCCACGGCGCGGCGCTCCAGCCAGGGCTTGACGTCGTAGACGCTCACCAGCCGCTCGCCGGCCGCGATGGGCGTGGCAGAGCGGGCGCTGAGCGCCGCGTACTCATCGACCGCCTCGGGTGGCAGCGGCTCCTCGATCCAGAGCAGCCGATACGGCGCCAGGGCGTCGCACAGGCGGATCGCGTTCGGCAGGTTGAGGCGGCCATGGCAGTCGACCGCGATCTCCAGGTCGGGATACGCCTCCCGGGCCGCGGCGAACCACTCGGCGATGCGGTCGAAGGTCCGGGTGGGCAGGTACTCGGTCTCCTTGAGCGATGCCTCGATGACGCCCTGGGTCCCGAAGTAGCCGCTGCGCTCGATGCTCTCGCGGGGTGACCGCGCTCCGTAGAACAGGGGCAGCCCGGTCTTCACCGCGCCGTAGCCCCGGCCGACGAGCGGCGCGATGTTACGCACGAGCTCCTCGGGATCGGCGCCGCAGGCGACATGCGCGTAGGTGGGCACGGAGGTCCGGCTGGGCCCACCGAACAGCTGGTACAGCGGTGCGCCGTAACGCTGTCCCTTGATGTCCCAGAGCGCGATGTCCACGGCGCTCCGCCCTGCCGCGTGGAGCGGCCCGCCCGACCAGAACGTGTCGCGATACAGCTTCTCGAAGTGGTCCTCGATGGCCATCGGATCCTTGCCCACGAGGTACTCGCCGATCTGCTCGAGGTTGGCGACGACGCTCCGGTCGCGTCGCCGGAGCACCGTCTCACCGGTGCCCACGAGATCCGTGTCGGTCTCGATCCGCACCACAATCGCGTTCACACGACCCATGTCCACGAGATCGGTCCGGACATGCCGGATGCGC
>CAZYTQ010000091.1:0-12822 GCA_964650135.1 uncultured Anaerolineaceae bacterium
GCTACTTCGATGGCTCGGACTGGCATCCCTGGGAGTCGCTCGGTGGCGTGCTGGCACCTGACACGGTGCCCGCCGCGTCGAGCTGGGGCGCCGAGCGGCTGGACGTGTTCGCGATGGGCCGGGACGGCCACCTGTGGCACCGCTGGTGGGACGGCACCCAGTGGGTGCCGTGGGAGCATCTGGACCCTGCCTGAGCCTCAGTCGTCCCGGTCGCGCAGCTCGGCGGCGATGGACAGGAACAGCCCGCCCATCACCCGGGCGAGGGTCGGGAAGGCGTGGATCGTGTCCGCGAGGACCTCGATGGGCACGCCGACCTTGATGGCCAGCACCGCCTCGTGCACCGCCTCGGACGCACCCGGTCCCGCCAGGAAGGCACCCAGCAGCAGGTGCGTGTCGCGGTCCACGACCAGCGACACGTGGCCCGTCGACTCCGTGACGTATCCCTTCGCGGAGGTCGCCACGTCCGCGGTCCGCTCGAACGCGTCGTGGCCGACGGCGACCGCCTCGTCGAGGAGCGTGCCCACCGATCCGGTCTCGGGGTCCGTGTACACCGCGCGCGGGATCGCCCGCTGGTCCGGGGTCACGTCCTCGCCCAGCGCGATTCGGGCCGCCATGTCGCCCTGGTAGTGGGCGAGATGGGTGTGCAGCTCGACCCCCGAGGCGTCGCCCACGAGATGGACGTCCGGGGCGATGCGCAGGGCCCGGTCCGGCTTCGGGTCGCCGTGCGCGATGTCCACGCCGATGGTCTCCAGGCCGAGGTCCTGGAGGGGCACCCTGCGCCCGATGGCCACCAGCACGTCGTGGCCATCGATCGTCGACCCGTCCGAGAGCTGGACCCGATGGGCGCCGTCGGCACCCGCGCCGGCTTCGGCGGCCGTGGCGCGGACCCCCGTCCGGACCACGACGCCGTCCCGCTCCAGCGCCTCGCGCAGCACCACCGAGCTGCGTGGATGGTCGCGGTGCACCAGCCGGTCCTCGCTGTGCACCAGCGTCACCGGGACGCCATAGCGCGCGAAGACCTGGGCCAGCTCCACGCCCGTGGGACCACCGCCCATGATCAGCAGGCTCCGCGGCAGGCTGCGCGTGGACGTGGCCTCGACATTGGTCCAGGCGCGGACGGCGTCCAGGCCCGGCAGCGACGGGATGCGCGACGTGGAGCCCACGGCGATGAGGATGGCCCCCGCCTCGAGCGTCCGCTCACCGCCGCCACGCAGCGTGATCGTCACCCGACCCGGTCCGGCGAGCCGTGCGCGCCCCCGGATGGGCTCCGCGCCCTGCTCCCGGTAGCCGCGCTCGTGGCCGGAATCATCGGGCGTGTCGATGCCTTCGCGGAGGATCATCCAGTCGCGGAAGTCGGACGCCTTCTGCCACGGGAAGTCGCCACCCGCGTGGTGGACCGCGGCCGCGTGGAGCAGCGCCTTGGAGGGCATGCAGGCCCAGAAGGCACACGAGCCGCCGAACAGTCCGTCGTCGATGATCGCGACGCTCGCGCCACGTGCCCGGCCGGTCGAGAGCGCCGACTCGCCGGCGGCGCCCGCGCCGATGATGACCAGGTCGAAGCGGTCCGGACCCGGGCTCATCGGACGTCGGCCCGGTCGGCGGCTGTGGTCGCGGCATCGGGGGCCGGCTCGGGCATCGGCGTGTGGGTGGGCTCGCACATGCCCCCAGTGTGCGCCCGCGCGTCCACCATCCGCGGTCATCCGGAGGCGTTCCGGCTGGTGCCGGCCGTGACTGGGTGCTGGCGCCGGCCGCCACCGGGTCCTGAGCCCGGCCCGGCCGGCGCGTCATGTGATCCCGGCTCGGGTACCCTGTGCGACGCGTCGCCCACCCCCTGGGCGGCCGCCGGCAACGAAGGACGTGTCACGGCGCACCCCTCGAGGGATGGGTGCTCAGCGGCGAGTGGGGCCGCACGTGCGAGATGCCGGAGGGCACGGGGAACCCATGGAAGGAGTCCCATTGGACCGACGGGTGCTCATGACGGCGGCGACGGTCGTGCTGTCCCTGGTCACCGTGCTCCCCGGTGCGACGCTGGCGGCGTCCCCGGAGCGCTTCGAGCAGATCCGCGTGAACCGCCGGACCCCGGGCTTGCGTGACGCGCTCGCCACGGTCCGTGGCAATCGAATGGTCCAGGTGGCGGTACAGCTGGACGGACAGCCGGTGGGTGTGCAGAAGGGCGTGCGTGCGGAGGCCGGTCGGCCGATGTCCGCCGCCGCGGTCCGCAGCGCTCGGCAGAGCCTCGTGGCCCAGCAGCGAGGCACGCAGGCACGCCTGCGCGCCCTGGGCGCCGATGTCCAGGCGTCGTACACCGAAGTGTTCAACGGGTTCCGGGTGCGTGTGCGCGCCAACCGGGTGCCACGCATCGAGCGGCTGCCCAACGTGAAGGCCGTGCTCGCGGTGCCCCGCCACGTGCCCAGCAACGCGACCACGGTGCCCTACATCGGTGCCGACCGGACGTGGGGTCAGACCGGGCGCACCGGCAAGGGCGTGACGATCGCCATCATCGACAGCGGCATCAACTACTACCACGCGGCCTTCGGCGGCGCCGGCAACGCGGCCTGGAAGGCGGACAACGGCAAGACCATCTCGTCGAGCACCTTCCCGACCGCGAAGGTCGTCGGTGGCTGGGACTTCGTGGGTGATGCGTATGACGCCGACACCCACATGACACCCAAGCCGGACCCTGACCCGCTCGACTGCAAGGCCAAGGACTCGGAGAACGTCCAGCACGGCACCCACGTCGCGGGCACGGCCGCCGGCTTCGGTGTCAAGACCGATGGCACCACCTACAAGGGCTCGTACGGCTCGAGCACCCTGGACAAGGTCGCCTTCCGGATCGGCCCGGGCGTCGCGCCCAAGGCCAAGCTCCTGGCCTATCGCGTGTTCGGCTGCGCCGGCGGCACCTATCTCGTGGTCGACGCCCTCGAGAAGGCGGTCCGTGACGGCGCCGATGTCATCAACATGTCGCTCGGCAGCGACTTCGGCGACCCGGGCACGCTCGACGCGGTGGCCACGGACAACGCCGTGCTGGCCGGCGTGACGGTCGTCGCCTCGTCGGGCAATGCCGGCTCCTCGGCGTACATCACGGGCAGCCCGGCGTCCGCGACGCGGGCCATCTCGGTGGCTGCCATGGACGCGGTCGAGGACTTCCCGGGCGCGAAGCTGGACATGGCCACCGGGTCGGACATCAAGGCCATCAACGCCAACGGCGCGTCCCTGCCGGCCAGTGGCAAGCTGCGGATCTTCAAGGACGACCCGAGCACGAAGGTCGATGCCACGACGGGCAAGGGCGACGAGAGTCTCGGGTGCTTCCCGCAGGACTACACCTACAACGGGTTCCAGGCCGGCCAGATCGCGGTGGTGGTACGGGGCATCTGCGCCCGGACCGACCGGGCCGTCCAGGGACAGAAGAAGCACGCCGCGGCCGTGGTCATGATCAACAGCGCCAATGCGCTGCCACCCTACGAGCACGCGATCCCGGGCGTCAGCATCCCGTTCATCGGGGTCCCGTCCGGTGCGGCATCACGGCTCAAGACGGACCGCAACAAGGTCATCACCATCAAGAAGGCCGCGACCATCGACAACGGCGCCTACCGTGCGCCCGCGGACTTCACCTCCGCGGGGCCACGCCGGGGGGACTCGGCCGTCAAGCCGGACGTCGCGGCACCGGGTGTCTCCGTGTTCTCCGTGGATGGCGGTACCACCGGTGGCGGCAAGGTCCTCTCGGGCACCTCGATGGCATCACCGGCCGTGGCGGGTGTGGCGGCGCTGGTCAAGGAGGCGCACCCCGGATGGGCCCCGCGTGACATCAAGGCGGCCATCGTGGGCACCGCTGCGAACGGCAAGGTCTCTCCGTACGCCCTGCGTGTCTCGGGTGCCGGTGTGGTGCAGCCACGCCGAGCGGTGGACACGGTCGCCTTCGCGTACACCGAGCCCGGCGCGTCGAGCCTGTCGTTCGGGTCACCGTCGGCGCGCAAGCAGGCCGGCACCTCGAACGCCTTCTCGAAGACCATCAGCATCACGCTCCGGAACACCTCCGGGCGCTCCATCCGCTACGACCTCGCGAACAAGTTCGCTGGCAGCTCCCGCAACGTGAAGGTGTCCATCAGCCCTCGGTCGGTCACGGTGCCGGCCAAGGACCGGGTGCGGGTCAAGGTGACCGTGTCGCTCGCCGAGAGCGCCGTGGCGAGCCTGCCGGCCGCGGCGCCGGACCATGCGCCAAAGCTCGCCGTGGACGCGGCGGGGGCGCTGTACACGCCGCTCACGACGGTCGCGGGCGCCATCATCGCCACCCCTCGCACCAGCGGTGCTGGCATCTACCCCTTGCGCGTGCCGTGGATGGTGTCACCCCGTGGCCTGTCGGACGTGCGCCAGGTCGATGGCACCAGGACCGCCTACACGACGAGCGGTGACACCCGCAAGGCGACCATCCGGTTCCGCAACTTCGGGTTCCACAAGGGCATCGTGGATGTCTTCGCGTGGGGCCTCCAGGATGGCCGCGATGGCATCGGGGACGTGGACCTGCGGGCCGCGGGTGTGTCGTCGGTGCCCACCGAGGTCTGCACGGGCTCGCCCGACAGCTCGGACCGGTGCCTCCTGTTCGCCATCAACACCTGGAGCGGCTGGTCCAACGCGGCCGCCAACGTCTACGCCGTGAGCATCGACGCCGACTCCGATCCGGCCGAGGACTACTACATCCTGATCGTGGACGATGGCCTGATCTTCACCGGCGTGGCCAACGGCGTGGTGGACGCGCTCGTCTTCGACGCGGACACCGACGATCTCATCGACGGGTTCTTCGCCGTGGCACCCGCCAACGGCAGCACCCTCATCGTGCCTGCCCTGGCCAGTGACTTCGGGCTCTCGAAGAATGGCCGGACGAGCTTCGACTACATGGTGGACGCCGCGACCCAGGGGGACACCGTGTCCACCGATGTGATGACCACCGGCACGGCCGACGCGGACGGCAACGAGCGCGCCCGCTTCGACGCCTGGAAGAACCCCCTCTCGAGCGGTTTCTACAAGCCGCTCACGGCGGACAAGCGGGTGGATGTGCCGCTGACCGTGAACGCCGCGACCTATCGACCGAAGCGTGGCCAGAAAGGCTGGCTGGTGGTGACCCTGGACGACGCGAATGGTGCCGCCCAGGCTGACATGGTCCCCGTCGGCACGCTACCCTAGCGGCCCCTGACTCCGCCTACCCAGGGGAGGAGGCCGAAGGCCCCCGGCATCGCCGGGGGCCTTCGCGTGTCCACGGGGTGCCGCGTCGCCCCACGCACCGCGCCGCCCCACGCACCGCGCCGCCCACGCACCGCGTCGCCCCGCCCCCACGCACCGCGCCCTCGACGCCCGTTCAGCTTCCTCGAACGATCTGGCGGCGATCGCCGACGAAGTCGGGCGCGTGGCCGCTCGGCGGCGCCATGACGCGTCTCGTGGTTCGTTCGGGGCGACGGATGTTCGTCCGGCTCGAACATCCGTCACGCTGCACGCTCGCCGGATGCGATCCACCCTGCAGGCCGCCCGTCCCTGTTCGACGAAGTCGAACGATCGCGCACACGGGCCGTGGGCTCGCGTGATGGCGCGCTGCGGACGGTCTGTTCGGCGTCGGCCGGAGCGCGCTTGGCCGCGCGCCTGGCCGCGCGCCTGGCCGGAGCGCGCCTGGCCGCTTCGGATGTGCTCTCAGTCGAAGAGCGTGCCCTGCGCAGGTGCGGTGGCTCGGGTGCCGCGTCGGCGGCCAGCATCCTGCCCCTCGGCCGGTGCCGGACCCTTCGTCGGGGCGGAGCCCTCGGTCGGTGCCGAGCCATCAGCCCGGCCGGGTCCATCGGCCGTCACCGGCTCGACCAGCTCCGGTCCGTCGTTGCGGACGTCGTTGACGCGTGTCGAGACCGCGTGCATCTCGAGCACCCCGTCGGGCGCAGGGCGCAGGAAGGACAGCAGCCGTCCCTGGTCCTGCTCCTCGCGATCCAGCCAGGTCGCCCAGACATCACGTGGCAGGAGCACCGGCATCCGGTCGTGGAGCACGGCCAGGTCGTCGTTCGCCTCGGTCGTGATGACCGTCGCGGAGGGTACCCAGACACCGGTCGCGGGGTCCTTCCAGACGGACCACAGGCCGGCAAGGGCGAGCACCGCGCGACCGTCGTCGGGACCCAGGAACCAGGGCTGTCGGCGCGTACCACCCGTGCGCTGCCACTCGTAGAAGCCGTCCGCGGGGATGATGCAGCGCCGCTTCCGGAACGCGGTCCGGAACGTGGGGCTCGCCGCGATCCCTTCGGCGCGCGCGTTGATGTGGCGCGCGCCCTCCTTGACGGTCTTCGCCCAGGGCGGCACGAACCCCCATCGGTGGCGCTCCACCGCCCGCCCATCCTCACGCTGGAGCACGACGGTCACAGGGTCCGTCGGCGCCACGTTCCACGACGGCTCGAAGGGCGCATCGTCCGACGCCCGGACCTCTGCGTCGAAGATCCGGGCGACCTCGTCGGGGGAGGTCTGCTGTGTCATGCGACCACACATGCAGCGCATGGTGCATCGGAACGTCGACGACGCGCACGGGTCGCATCCCGACCCGGGCTGCACGATGACGCGACGACCCGGGCTGCACGATGACGCGACGACCCGGGCTGCACGATGACGCGACACGGGACACGCGATCGGTCCACACTCCGCGCGTGCATGCGCCCGCCTCGCCCACCGTCACTGCCCCAGCCCGCCGCAAGCGGCCCTTCGGGGTGCTCATGGTGGCGCTCATCCAGGCCATCACGGTCGCCGTCGCGATCATCGGGGCGCTCTCACTGTTCGAGGTGCCGTGGGAGGGGGTGCTGGTCACCTATGTGCGGGACCATGCCCTCGCACGCGGGGCCGTCCTGTCCCTGGGTGTCCTGGTGCTGGTCGCGGTCGCCGGCATGTGGCGGCTGCGCTGGTGGGGATGGGCGCTCATGGTCGCGCTCGTCGGCCTGTCGCTGCTGCTCGACCTCATCAACTGGTGGAAGCTGGGCGCGGACGCGGGCCCCATGATGTTCCTGCGTCTCGGGCTCGACGTGGTGAGCGCGTTCTACCTCAACACGCGATCGGTCCAGGATGCGTTCAAGGAGGACGTCCCCGATCGGCCGGCGATCGGCAACACGCGTGCCGCCGGACGGGTCGATCCATGAGCGCCGACGCGGGCCTCGCCGGGGACGCGCAGGTCGAGGTCGTCCGGGAGGTCGATCCGGAGGCGGATCTCGCGCTCCTGCGCCGCTTCGAGCCGGTCGTGCGCTACACCCGCGGCGAGCACTTCTTCCCCGCGCCGGTCGATGGCTATCTGGCGCGCGCCGACCTGCTGGTGGGTCGCAACGAGCGCGAGCGGACGGTGCTCCTGCCGCTGGGCGGTGTGTCCATCGACGAGCTTCCGGACCACGCCGCCCCGCCGGGCGAGAACCTCTACCTGCGGCTGGTGCAAGAGCCCTACGACAGTCTCGAGCTGGCGCGTTGGCAGCGGCGGACGGACCTCGTGCGCTTCAGGGCCCCCGGCCGGCTGGCGCGGGTGGGCCTCTTCGCGCGGCTCGTGGACGCGGGCTTCACGGTCTCGTTGCTGCTCCGTGGCACGGTCCCCGGTGGCACCGCCGCAGCGGCCCAGACCAAGTACGCCGATTCGGTCGTCCAGGACCCCCGGATCCTCTACCACGCCCGTGTCGTGCGGCGGAACGGCTGGATCGTCCTCCACTACCTGTACTTCTACTTCATGAACGACTACCGCTCGAGCTTCGGGGGCGCCAACGACCACGAGTCGGACTGGGAGCAGGTGTTCGTCTATCTCGATGACGCGCCCGACGGACCGAGCCCGGTCTGGATCGCGGCGGCCGCCCACGACTACTCGGGTGACGACCTGCGCCGCCGCTGGGACGACCCCGATCTCGTCCTCCACGGCGAGCACCCGGTGATCTTCGCGGGGGGTGGCTCGCACGCCTCGTACTTCGAGCAGGGCGAGTACCTGACCCAGCTGCCATTGCCCTTCGCGCGTGGCGCACGCGGGGTGCTCGATGCCCTGCGCACGTTCTGGCGGGACACCCTCAACCAGCCCGATCCGGGCGACCTCGCGCAGCGTATCGAGGGCGCGCTGAGCGTGCCCTTCATCGACTACGCCCGTGGCGATGGCCGGGTGATCGGCCCGGATGGCGACGTCGCGTGGGACGTGGCGCTCATCGACGACAGCGTCGCGTGGGTGGACGGATACCGAGGCCTGTTCGGTCTCGACACGTTCGACCGGTTCGCGGGCGAGCGCGCACCCGCAGGTCCCAAGTACACCCGCGCGGGCACGGTGCGCCAGTCCTGGAACGACCCCCTGGGTTTCGCGGGCCTGGACAAGGTCGCGCCGCCCTCCCGTCAGCCCGAGCATCTGCGGGCCCGCATCGACGTCCTCGTCGCGGATCTCGTCGTCACGGACACGTCCATCCGCGACCTGACCGGGCGTCTGCCGGGGCTCGAGCTCGAGGTGCGCGCCCTGGGCGTCGATGGTGCGCTCTCGCGCTCCCACGAGGCGCGGTCGACGGAGCTGGCTGCCGCCGAGAAGGAGCTGGCCACCGCGCGGGCCCATCGAGCGGACGTCTCGGACGCGATCGGAGCGTCCCGCGAGGAGCTGGTGCGCATCGAGGCGGGGGACGCGGGCGACCCGCAGGCACACCTGCGACACGTGATGCGTCCGGCCCCCCCCACGGACCTGCGCTACGGCGTCATCGTGGAGCTGTGGTCCGCCGTGAGCGTGAGCATCATGCTGCTGCTCATCGTGGGCCTCATCTGGTTCCAGCTCGTGCCGTGGTGGGGGGCGCTGCTCATCGGCGTCGTGGGCTACACCCTCATCGAGGCCGCGCTGCGCCGCCGCTTCACCCAGCTGGTGCTGCGGGCCACGCTGTTGCTGGCGGTCATCGGTGCGTTGGTGCTCCTCTGGGAGTTCCGGCTCCAGGCCGTGCTCGTGGGCATCATCGGTGTGGCGGTCATGATCTTCGCGGACAACATCCGGGAGGTCGTCCGCCGGTAGCCGCGGTCCGGGCAGGGCGACATCGCCGACCCTGGGTCGTGCCGACCATCCGGCGCCCGTGCCGGCTTCGGGGCATCCCGGGCGCGCCGCCATATACTCCCGATGGGGTGAGGCGCCGCCGGCGCCGAGCGTGGTTCACTGCGCCTGACCTACCACAGACCCGCGGGGCGATCGCCCCCGACATCCGACACACGGAGGCACCATGGCAGATCTGGTCGTCATCGGCTACCCGGACAAGGCCACGGCCGAGGCCGCGCTCGGCAAGCTCGGCGAGCTCCAGAAGGGCCTCGTGGTCCAGCTGGCGGGCGCGAGCATCATCACTCGGGATGCCGAGGGCAAGCTCCACAACGAGACCCCGTCCGGTGCGACCGGCATGGGCGCGGCGAGTGGCGCGCTCTGGGGCACACTCATCGGTCTGCTGTTCTTCATCCCCTTCGCAGGGCTGCTCATCGGCGGCCTGTTCGGCGCGCTGTTCGGCAAGCTGAGCGATGTGGGCATCAAGGAGGAGTGGCGCCAGCAGGTCCAGGACGTCGTCAAGCCCGGCGAGGCCGCGCTCGCGTTCATGGTCGTGAAGGCCACCCCCGACAAGACCCTCGAGGCGCTCGCGCCGTTCGGTGGCGAGGTCCTCAAGACCAGCCTCTCGAACGAGGTCGAGGAGGAGATCCAGAAGGCGCTCGACGCGCATGACGGCTCCGTCGCCCAGGTCCCGCAGGGCACCCAGCCCGCCTGACCCGCGCCATCCGACGCCCGGGGGGATGACCCCCGGGCGTTCCGCATCCCGGAGTGAGACACGCCCACAGCATGAGCACGACGCCGCCGCCAACGGAGCCGACCGAGGCGCCCGACACGCAGGCGAACCATCCCGTGCGGAGGCTGCTGAGCCTCTCCCGGCTGCTCATCCTGCTCGCGGTCGTGGGGTCGTTCGTCGCCTCCGCGACGCTCATGATCTTCGGCGCGCTGCGAGCCGCGGGCATCATCTACGACCTGGTGATGACGGTCGGCCAGGGTGCCCTCCTCGATGACGCCTATGGCAAGACGCTCATCGCCTCGACCATCGCGCTCATCGACATGTTCCTGCTGGGCACGGTGCTGTTCCTCATCGCGGCCGGGCTGTACCAGCTGTTCATCGACTCGCGGGCCGAGCTGCCGCGCTGGCTGCGCATCAACTCCCTCGATGACCTCAAGACGCTGCTGACCGGCGTCATCATCGTGGCGCTCCTGGTGACGTTCCTGGGTGCGGCGGTCTCGTGGCACGGCGGCACGGACATCATCGCGCTGGGACTTGCCATCGCCGCAGTGGTCATCGCGGCCAACATCTCGATGCGCAGCTTCGGGCGGCACGCCGCCTCCTCGTCCGGCGTGACCGACGACCTCCACCTGTGACCTCGCGCCGCTCCGGCGCCCGCGCACCCGGCCGATCGGCATGACCGCCCGCGTCTTCGGCCGGTCGATCTCGGGTCAGCCCCTGGTCGTGGCGCGCGCGGCCGGCGCCACCATCGTGGACACGGACGGACGGTCATATCTGGACGCCGCCGGTGGCGCGATCGTGGTCAACGTGGGTCATGGCCGGCAGTCGATCGCCCGGGTCATGGCGGAGCAGGCGGGTCGGGTCGCCTACGCGCATGGCTCGGTGTTCACGAGCGACCCGCTCGAGCGATGGGTCGCCGCCCTCGGACCGCATCTGCCCATGGATGACGCCGCCATCTATCCGGTCTCGGGTGGCTCGGAGGCGATCGAGACCGCGCTCAAGATGGCCCGCGCCTGGCACGTCGCGCGGGGCGAGACGGACCGCTGGATCGTCATCGGTCGATGGGGCTCGTATCACGGCAACACCCTCGGCGCCCTGGATGTCTCCGGGCGCCGACCGCTCCGCCGCCCATACGAGGCGTGGCTGGGCCGCTTCCGACATGTCAGTGCCGCGTATCCGTACCGCGCCGGCGACCCGGGCGCCATGGCCCTGGGCACGGCCGAGGATGCCGCCGCGGAGCTGGAGCGGGTGCTCGCCGCGGCCGCGCCGCGGACCGTGGCCGCGTTCGTGGCCGAGCCCATCGTGGGTGCCACGCTCGCTGGTGCCGAGCCGCCGGACGGATACTGGGAGGCGATCACGGGGGTGCTTCGCCGCCACGGCGTGCTGCTCATCGCCGACGAGGTGATGACCGGGTTCGGCCGGACCGGCACCTGGTTCGGTGGTGACCACTGGGCGCTGCGACCCGATCTGCTGGTCGCGGCGAAGGGTGCGTCGTCGGGGTACTGGCCGTTCGGGTTCGTGGCGGCGGCCGGTCACGTCGCGGAGGTGGTCTCGTCGCCGGGCGCGTTCGTGCACGGCTTCACGTACAGCCACCACCCGGTCGGCGCGGCGGTGGCCGGGGAGGTGCTGCGCATCCTCGAGGAGGAGGACCTGGTCCGGGCGAGCGCCGTGCGCGGTGCGATCCTGCGCCAGCTGCTGGAGGCGCGGCTGGGGGCGCATCCGCACGTGGGCCAGCTGCGTGGCCGAGGGATGCTCCAGGGCATCGAGCTGGTCGCGGACCGTGAGCTGCGGACGCCCTTCCCACGCGGCGCGAAGCTCACCGAGCGGGTCGTAGCCGCGGCCCGGGAGGCGGGCGTGCTCGTCTACTCCGCCACGGGCAACGCCAACGGCACGGACGGCGACCAGCTCCTGCTGGGTCCGCCGTTCGTGGTCACCGAGGCCGAGCTGGAGCGCATCGCGGACGTCGTGGCGGACGCCATCCGCGAGGCGACCGGCCGGATCCGCGATCCGGAGGCCCCCGTCTGACCCTCAGCGGTCACTGAACGGATCGAGGAGCGGCACACCGGCGGCCTCGAAGCCCCGGAGGTTCCGAGTGACGATCGTCAGCCCGGCCACCAGCGCCGTCGTCGCGATGAGGCTGTCCTTCACGGACATCGGACGGCCAGCAGCGTGCAGATCCGCGAGCAGGCGTGCCCACCGCAGGCCGAAGGCATCACCCCAGTCGATGCAGGTCAGGCGAGCGACACCCACATCGAACCAGGCCTCCAGTCGCGCGCGCCGGCGTCCCGGCTGGAGGCGCAGGATCCCGTAGCGCAGCTCACCCAGGATGAACGGGTCGACCGCGAGGTCTGTCTCGTGCGCCCGAAGCCAGCGGACGACCGCTGTGCTGGGGTCCGGTCGCGTCGGCTCGGACAGCACGTTGGCGTCGACCAGGAACCTCACAGGGTGTCCGTGGACTCCGACTCGATCGGGACGAACCAGCCTTGGTCCGGGCATCCCAGCAGCCAGTCGACAATCCCTTCGTTCGGGGCGCGCTCGACCAGGACGAGCCGATACTCACCGGCATCGATCCGCTCGACCTCGAACGTCTGACCCGGCACGATGCGATCCTGCCGCCGCAGCGCCGCCGGCAGGACGATCTGACCCTTGGTGGAGATGGCAGTCCTCATGCGATGTAGGATACCGTCTTACGTCAGCGCGACACCGCGTCGGACCGGACGCGTCCAGGAACGAGATACCGCCGCTGACCCCGTGGCCCTGAGCTGCAGCGGCTACGGCGCTGATGTGGGATGCGTCCGACCGCGTGGCGGCGAGTCGATCGCTTCCACGAACCGGCGTGTGATGGCGACAGGATTCGTGATCGCCTGGCCGACCACGACCGCGTACGCGCCAGCATCGAGAGCGGCACGCACCTGCGCTGGCTGGTGGTAGCGGCCCTCGGCGATGACCGGCGCGAGGCCGGTGCCCACGAGCTGACGAACCAGTTCGATGTCCGGGCCCGCGGGGATCTCTCCTGAGGTGTAGCCAGAGAGGGTCGATGCGAGGAAGTCCGCGCCCGCTCGAGCGG
>CAZYTQ010000092.1:0-11633 GCA_964650135.1 uncultured Anaerolineaceae bacterium
TCGGCGATGGCGCCATCTACCACAAGGGCTGGACCGCGGTCGCCAAGCACAAGGACCCGTGGGCGAGCTCGGCGCGTGGGCTCGATGACGATGTCTGGGAGCTCTACGACGTGGAGCACGACTGGACGCAGTCGAACGACCTCGCCGCCCAGGAGCCCGAGCGTCTCGCCCACCTCCAGCAGCTGTTCCTCATCCAGGCGGCTCGGTTCAACGTGCTGCCCCTCGACATCCGGAGCGCGGATCGCTTCAACCCGGACCTGGCGGGTCGCCCGGAGCTCGTCTCGGGGACGTCCCAGACCCTCTATCCGGGCATGCGGCGTCTGAGCGAGAACTCGGCCATCAACGTCAAGAACAAGTCGTTCACGGTGACGGCCAAGGTGCAGGTCCCGGAAGCGGGCGCGGAAGGTGTGCTCATCGCCCAGGGTGGCGCCTATGGCGGCTGGTCGGTCTACACGCACGAGGGGAAGCTCGCGTTCGCGTACAACCTGCTGGGCATCAGGACCGACATCATCCGATCCGAGGGCCCCGTACCGGCGGGTCCCCAGGAGCTGCGAGCGCACTTCGCGTACGCGGGCGGCGGCCTGGGCAGGGGCGGCACCGTGACCCTGTTCGCTGGGGACACGCAGATCGGCAGCGGGAGCCTCGAGCGGACCCTGCCCCTGCAGTTCTCGTTCGACGAGACCGTGGACGTGGGGGCCGACCTCGCCTCACCGGTATCCAGCGACTACGGTGCGACGGGTAACGAGTTCACGGGCACCATCGACTGGGTGCGCATCGACGTCGGCGATGACGACCACAGCCATCTCGCCGACCCGGAGCATCGTCTGAACGTGGCCATGCTCCGGCAGTGACCAGGGGAGTGGCGCCAGGGGCCGCCACGATGGGCCGTGACGGGCGACCGTGGCGGCCCACGGGCGTGTGACCAGCGCCGTGTTCCCCTCGCTGCGCGGGTATCAGCCCGCCTGGCTGCGCGGCGACATCATCGCCGGGCTCACCGTGTGGGCGGTGCTGGTGCCGGAGGCGCTCGCCTACGCCTCCATCGCGGGTGTCTCGCCGGTCGTGGGTCTGTACGCCGCGCCGGGCGCGCTGCTGCTGTACGCGATGTTCGGCAGCTCCCGCCAGCTCATCGTGGGCCCCATGTCCGCGACCGCGGCGCTGTCCGCGTCCATCGTGGCCACGGTCGCCGTCCCGGGTGGCGACGACTTCACCACGGCCACCGCCGCGCTCGCCATCTGTGTCGGCATCGCGGGCATGGTCGCGGCGCTCCTGCGGCTCGGCTTCCTGACCAACTTCATCAGCGAGCCGGTGCTCAAGGGCTTCATCGTGGGACTCGCCCTGACCATCATCATCGGCCAGGTGCCGGGTCTTCTGGGCATCGACTCGGTGTCGGGTGACTTCTTCGAGAAGCTCGGCGGTGTCCTCCAGGGCCTGGGCGGCCTGAGCGTGCCCACGGCCATCGTCGGGTTCGTGTCGCTGGCCATCGTGCTGGTGCTCAAGGAGGTGGCACCGGTCCTGCCGGGATCGCTCATCGCGGTGGGTGTGGGTATCGTGGCCGTGGCCGTGCTCCACCTCGAGGACCACGGGGTGGAGATCGTAGGTACCATCCCGGCTGGCCTCGCGCCGGTGGGCATCCCGGATGCGCCGCTCGAGCTGTTCGGTCGGCTCGCCGGCCCGGCCGTGGGCGTCCTGCTCATCGGCCTCGCCGAAGGTCTCGGCGCTGCCAAGACCTACGCCGCGCGCGAGCACCTCGAGGTCGACCCGAACCGGGAGCTCCTGGGGCTGGGTGCCGCGAACCTCGCGGCCGGTCTGTCCTCGGGCATGGTCGTGAACGGCAGCCTGTCCAAGACCGCGGTCAATGGCAGTGCCGGTGCCCGGAGCCAGGTCTCGGGCCTGGTCGTCGCCGCGATGACCATCGTGACCCTGCTGTTCTTCACGGGTCTGTTCGAGCAGCTGCCGGAGGCGACGCTCGCGGGCGTCGTCATCGCGGCGGTGTGGGAGCTGGTGGATGTGCGATCGCTGCAGCGCCTGTACCGGCTCTCGACCGAACCCCTGGCACGGGTGTCCGGGATCATGGCCCGACCGGACTTCCTGGCTGCCATCGCGGCGCTCCTGGGCGTCCTCATCTTCGACACCCTGCCGGGGCTGTTCATCGGCATCGGGGTGTCGCTCATCCTGCTGCTCTATCGCGCGTACCAGCCCCACGTCGCCACCCTGGGCCTGGTGCCTGGGTCCGCGGACCAGTTCGGGGACGTGGCGCGTCACCCGGAGAACACCGTCACCCCGGGCGTGCCGGTGCTGCGCGTCGATTCCGCGATCTTCTTCGTCAATGCGGACCACGTCCGGCGCGTGGTCCGCGATGCTGCCGCGCGACCGGGGACGCGCGCGATCGTGCTGGACATGGAGTCGGTGCCGGGCGTGGACGTCTCGGCGGTCCGGATGCTCGCGGAGCTGCGCGACGACCTCGAGGCACGCGGCGTGCGCCTCGCGTTGGCCCGCGATCTGGGCCAGGTGCGGGACCTGATGCGGCGCGAGCTGGGGGAGGGGAGCGTGACCGACCTCTACCCGAACGTCGCTGCGGCCGTGGCGGCGCTGGGTGACGCGCCCTCCGGCCCAGGGAGCGCGGAGCCCGGGCAGGACACGCCATGACGGCCGAGCCCGCCGACCCCGACGACCATGCGGGGGATGGGTCCACGGCTGCCGGGGTGACGGAGGCCGCGGGACGACCCATCGACGACCCCGTGGGGTCGACACCGTTCGACGGAGGACGATCCATCCGCCAAGCGGGCATGATCACCGCATCGCTGGGCCTCGCGCACGCCATCCTGGTGCTGGTCTCGGCCCTCCTGATGGCCACGGTGCCCGACCTGCGGGACGCGGCCGCGACGGAGATGTTCTATTCGGACACCGATCGCCGACGCCTCGCGCTCGTGGGCCTCTACCTGCTGCCGTTCGCGGTCATCACCTTCATCTGGTTCGAGGTGGCGCTCCGGATGTGGATCTCGGGGACGCATCGGCGGGCGAACGTGCTGCTATCCAACGTCCAGCTCGTCTCGGGGATCGTGTTCGTGTGCCTGTTCGCGGCATCGACCGCGACCACGGGCGTCACCGCCGCCGCCGCCGAGTTCGCCGGCGCTCCCATCGATCCCGAGGTGGCCGGCCTGCTGCCGACCTATGGCGACACGCTCATGTTCGTGTTCGCCATCCGCATGGCCGCGATGTTCATGTTCACGACGACATCCATCGCACGCAGCGCGAACGTGCTGCCGCGCTGGTTCGTGATCCTGGGCTATGTCCTGGGTGTGATCCTGCTCCTGAGCGCGACCTTCTCGACCTGGCTCTCCCTGGTGTTCCCGCTCTGGCTCATGGTGCTGAGCGCGCTCCTGTTCCGCCGTGCACGGGCGATCCCGGCACACCTGACCCTGTCCACCCCGGGGCCATTGCTGTACCGGACCGGTCCGCTGCCGCCGCCCTGATGACCACGATCGCCACGCCCCAGGCGGCTCCACGGGACCGCGCGCGCTACCTGCCCATCCTGGGGTGGCTGCCGCGCTACCGACCGGCGGACCTGCCGCGCGACCTCATCGCGGCCATCACGGTGTGGGCGCTGGTGGTGCCGCAGGCCATCGCGTATGCCCAGATCGCGGGTCTGCCGCCGCAGCAGGGGCTGTTCGCGGCCGCCGCTGGCCTCCTCGGCTATGGCCTCCTGGGGACGTGTCGCCAGCTCATCGTGAGCCCGACCTCGTCCACCGCGGCGATCTCGGCGTCCCTCGTGGGTGCCATCGCCATGGGCGACGCCGCGCGTCTTGCGCCACTGTCCGCAGCGCTCGCCATCCTGTGCGGGCTGACGTTCGCGGTGCTCGGTTTCCTGCGGCTCGGCTTCGTGTCCCGGTTCATCCCCGCGGCGGTCCAGGTCGGCTTCATGTTCGGCCTGGGCATGACCATCATCGTGGGTCAGGTCACCAAGATCCTGGGCGTGGAAGGGACCGAGGGCACGTTCTTCGAGCAGCTCCGCCAGCTGGTCACCGAGCTGCCGAACGTCAACGTCTGGTCACTCGCGCTGGGGGTCGCGGCGCTCGCCGCGCTGTTCCTCGGCGCTCGCCGCGCGCCCGGCCTGCCCATGGCGCTCATCGTGGTCATCGGGGGCATCGCGGCGGTGGCGGTGCTCGGGCTGGCCGATCATGGCGTCGCTGTCATCGGGCTCGTGGAGGGTGCCTTCCCGCTGCCGGCCATCCCCCGCATCCCGCTGGAGGATCTCACGGCCCTCGTGCCCGGCGCCATCGCCATCGCCGTGGTCGGCTGCGCGGAGAGCCTCACGGTCGCCCAGCGGTTCGCCGAGGAGCACCGGTACGAGATCGACCCGGACCAGGAGCTGCGCGCGAACGGCGGCAGCAACGTCCTCGCGGGGCTGTTCCAGGGCTTCATCGTGGGGGGCGGCGCCTCCCAGAGCGCGGCAGCGGACCGGGCCGGTGCGACCTCGCCGATCGTGTCGCTGTTCGTGGCGGCGCTGACGGTGGTCACGTCCGTGGCGCTGCTGCCGTTGTTCCAGGACCTGCCCCAGCCGGTGCTGGGCGCCATCGTCATCAGCGCGGTGGCAGGGTTCCTGCGGCTCACCGAGATGCGCCGCATCGCGTCGCTCCGGCGCGACGCGATGTGGATCGCCCTGCTGTCGCTGGTGGCCACGCTCGTGCTGGGGATCCTGCCTGGCCTCATCACGGCCGTGCTGCTGTCACTCGTGCTGCTGCTGGTGCATCTGTCTCGGCCCTCCACCACGGTGCTGGCCAGGGACCCCTCCGGCGTCCTGGTGTCCGCGGATCGGCTGTCGACGGCCGAGCCACTCCCCGGGGTCCTGGTGGCGCGTCTGGATGCACCGATCCTGTTCCTCAATGCCGGCTCGCTGCGGGACCACCTCCAGGTGCTGGTGCGGGCGGCCGATCCACCGCCACGCCTGGTGGTCGTGGATCTGTCCATGAGCGGCGAGCTGGACATCGGCAGCCTGGACATCCTGCTGCGGGTCGACGAGCGGATGCGGGAGGCGGGCAGGACACTGCGGCTGGCGGGGATCCACGGCGAGGTCGCGGTCATGCTGGAGCGTGCCCGATCCCTGGGCGAGCCGGTGCCCGACACGTTCCGGACCGTCGAGGAGGCGATCGCGCACGGGCCACTCCCCGGCGACGCGCCACTCCCCGGTGACGCCGGGCCTCGTCCCGGCGTACGGTAGGCACATGAGCGCCGACCCACCCATCGACCCCACTCCGCCCCCGGATAGGACCCCCGGTCCTGCTGCTGTCCTGGGACCGCTGCGCCGCGTGCGCCAGGTCCGCCAGTTCACCGACCAGGCGGTCGCGGACGAGGTGCTCGACGCGATCGCGGATGTGGCTCGCTGGTCGGGCAGCAGTCGCAACACCCAGCCGTGGCGCTTCATCGTCCTCGGTGACCGCGGCCTCGTGCATCGCGTCGGAGAGACGGGCATCCCCCACACTCGTGCCCTGACCACGGCCGCGGCGGGCATCGCCATCGCGGTCCCGGCCGACGGAGCCGCCGTGTCGTTCGCATACGACGAGGGTCGCGCCGCCGAGCGCATGCTCATCGCGGCCGGCATGGTCGGCCTGGCTGCTGGCGTCGCATGGGTCGGTCCCGACCACCGCGCGGCGGTCGCGGCGCTGCTGCGCGTGCCATCCGGCTGGATCGTCCGTACGATCATCGCCATCGGGCAGCCCACCGAGCAGGCACGCGAGCCCAAGTCAGCGCCCGGCGAGGCGCGTCGCCATCGGTCGCAGATGGTCGCGCGGGACGGCTGGTCCGAGGAGCTGGCGCCATGGGAGCCACCGGCATAGCGTGTGGCATCGTCCGGAGGCCCATCGGGTGGCGCGTCACCCGACCCATCATCCGGACCGGGTGAGGACGCCCGGCGTGCGCCCCGCGATGCTGCGCATGCCACGAAGGACGAGGATGGAGGACGCATGACCACGCCGCCGACGACACCGCCAGCTGCGCCGGCGCGCCCGGGCGTCCTCCATCGCGTCGCCAACATCTGGGCCGACGAGTACGACACCGCCCTGCACTGGCCCAACGGCAGACGCCATCTGCTCGGGCGCGCCGTGGCCATCACGCTCGTGGACGCGGCAGCCTTGTTCGTGGCGGGTTGGCTGGTGCCGGGCGTCGTGGTCGAGAGCCTGCTCGGGGCGCTGCTGGTGACCGTGATCGCGGGTCTGCTCACCTTCGCGCTCCGACCCGCGGCCTTCCTGGTGCTGCCCCAGGGGATCATCACCACGGCGGTCCTGACGGTCGTGTTCCTGGTCGGCACGCTCCTCGTGGCCCAGGGCCTCATCAGGTCGGTGACCATCGACGGCATCATCCCGGCCCTCATCACGGCGCTCATCATCGCCATGGTCAATGCCATCGCCCTGGCCGTGCTGGGGCTCGATGAGGACGAATCGTTCTACCGTCGCTCGATGCGCAAGCTGGCGCGCACGCGTGGCGACGTGGATGACCGACCCGGTCCTGGTTTCGCCATCCTCCAGGTGGATGGCCTGTCCGAGCCGGTCATCAAGAACGCCCTGCGCACCGGGCGCATGCCGTTCCTGAGCGGCTGGTTGCGCGAAGGCAGCCACAAGCTGGGCAAGTACGAGGCGCTCGCGCCGTCCATGACCACGGCGGGCCAGACCGGCATCCTCCACGGCAACAACAGCGGCATCCCCGCGTTCCGCTGGTGGGAGCGTGACCGGCGCTACCTCATGGTCTCGAACCATCCCGAGGACGCCTTCCTCATCGAGCAGCGGGCGTCAGGGCCCGGTGACCTGCTGCGGGACGGCGGCGCGAGCATCTCCAACATGGTCAGTGGTGGCGCGCCCCGCTGCGTCGCCACCAACAGCCAGCTGTCCAAGCACGGTCAGGGCATCCAGATGGACGCGTTCTCGCTCTACCTCATCAACCCGTACAACATCACGCGTGGAGCGGTGACGTTCTGCCAGTCACTCATCGTGGAGTACTTCCAGGCGCGCAAGCAGCGCACCCGCGGGGTCGAGCCGCGGATCACCCGGGGCATGCCCTTCCCGTTCCTGCGCGCGGCCACCACGACCCTGTTGCGGGACATGACGGTCGACCTGATGATCGGGGAGATGTACCGGGGGACCCCCATCATCTTCGCCGACTACCTGGGCTATGACGAGGTCGCCCATCACGCGGGTCCGGAGCGGCCGGAGTCGATGGACCAGCTCGAGGTCGTCGACCGGATGGTCCGCTCCCTGGCTCGCGCCGCCGAGGAGGCACCCCGCACCTATCACTTCATCCTGCTCTCCGATCACGGCCAGACCCAGGGCGCCACGTTCGAGGACCGATACGGCGTGAGCCTCGAGGACCTCGTGCGGCGGCTCATGACCGGCGAGGTCGACACGCTCGCGGCGACCGGCGACGCGGAGTCGTGGGGTCCTGTGAACGCCTTCTTCACGGAGGTGGTGCGCGTCCCGGGCCGGACCGCGAAGCTGGCCCGCCGGGCGCTCACGGATGACTCGACGGGCGATACGGTCTCCCTGGGACCCAGCGAGAAGGGCGAGCGGACCGGCACGAGCGGTTCGGCGGATTCGGTCCCGGACCTCGTCATCGCGGCATCCGGCAACCTCGCCAACATCTACTTCCCGGACGTCCCCGAGCGGCGCTCGCTGGAGGACATCGAGGCGCTCCATCCCGATCTCGTGCGAGGGCTCGTGGAGCACGCCGGCATCGGGTTCGTGCTCGTGCGCAGCGAGCGATTCGGAGCGCTGGTGATCGGCCGACAGGGGATCCGGTACCTCTCGGACGACACGATCACGGGCGAGGACCCGCTGGCGTCGTTCGGGCGGCACGCCGCGGACAACCTGCGGCGGCTGGATTCGTACACCCACGTCGGGGACATCCTGGTCAACTCCATCTACGACCCCTCGACCGACGAGATCGCCCCGTTCGAGCACCAGGTGGGCGCCCATGGCGGCTTCGGAGGCGCCCAGAATCGGGCGTTCCTGCTGTACCCCACGGCACTCGAGCCCGAGACGGAGCCCATCGCGCTGGTCGGAGCGGAGGCGGTGAACGCACGCATCCACCAGTGGATCGCGCGTGCCCGGGAGCTGGCGGCCGACGACACGGCCGCTGTGCTGCCGGACACGGCCGTGCGACCCGAGGTCGCGGAGGTGCTGGCCGGCGGCGGACCGGGGGCGCACGCCACGAGCTGACCCCCGGCGGCCCAGGGGCGCGAGCCACGCGCTGACCCCGGCCAGTGATGGGCACGCGGCGACACCATTCCACCCGCATCGGGTGATGTCGCGAGGGTCCTGACACGCCACGATCGGCCGCGTCATCGGCTGTCGTGACGCCCACTGGGCGTCGATCGTGTCAGGAGGCTCCTCGGCGATGTTTCCGGATCGGTGGATCAGTGGCCGCGGCTGCGACCGTGGTGGTCGCGTTGCTCCTGCCCGCGGGCATCGCGACCGCGCAGTCGGGCGTGCCGGCGGACAGCCCGCCACTCGAGGGCACCGACTGGCTCCTGACGGAGCTGACCGACATCGCCGACCCAGCCGCAGTGGCGAGCTGGCGATGCGTGACGACGCGGGGGTGCTCCAGGTGAGCCTCGTGGCGGCCGCCACGGCAGGTCCTCCGACGCCCGCGCCGTCCCCGGGCCTCTAGCCCAACGCCCCCGCACGCCACGAGGATCGCGTTCATGGACATGGGCCCGCTCGGCTACTGGACGCTCGGTGACTTCGTCATCATCGACCTCATCGCGGCGACGACGAATGCGTTCAACGGCGCGCTCCTCGCGCGCCAGCCCTCCCACAATCGCAGCTACACGCTCGTCGGCCTGCTGCTCATCGCGGTCATCGGCGGCATCGGCGGTGGCGTCACCCGCGACATCCTGCTCAACGATGTGCCGTCGGCGCTGACCAACCCCTGGTATCTCATCCTGTGTGCCGTCGCTGCGGGCCTCGCGCTGCGCATCGCGTCCGTGTCCAGCCCGGGTCGCACCGCTCGCCTGTTCGACTTCATGTCCATCTTCTCGCTGCCGTGGTACGCCGCGATCGGCACCAGCAAGGCGCTCGACGCCGACCTGCCGCTCATCGCCTGCGTGCTCATCGGCGTGGTCGGGCCGACCGCCGGTCGCTACTTCATCGACCTCACGTCGGGTGTCACGCCCCAGCACTTCGTGCGTGGCGAGTGGTTCGTGGGCACCGCGGTGCTCACCAGCGCCACCTACATCGTGCTCGATGGTGCCGGGCTGGAGATCTGGCCCGCGACGCTCGGCGCGTTCGCGGTCGGGTTCGCCTTCCGGTTCCTCTCTCGACGCCTGGGCTGGGAAGAGCCACTGCCCAGGAGCACCACAGGTGAGCCGGTGCTCTCGTCGTGACCAGGCGGTATCCACCAACGAACGGAGCGACCCATCCATGAGCGCACAGGCTGCGATGGCACCGCGATCGGGCACCGACCACGGGATGCCGGCCAACGCCCCACTGGTGCTCGTCTCGCTCATCCTGGTCGCGGCGGTCGCCAACCTCAATCTGTCCGTCGCGAATGTCGCCCTGCCCTCGATCGGCCTGGCCTTCGATGCTTCGCAGACGTCCCTCGACCTGGTGGCCGTGGGCTACTCGCTGGGTCTCGCGGCGTCGGTGCTGTGGCTGGGTGCCCTGGGCGACCGGTACGGTCGCAAGCTGATGCTCATCCTGGGCGTCGCGCTGTCCGTGCCCGCGTGTCTCATGGCGGCCTTCGCACCCTCCGTCGAGATCCTCATCGTGGGGCGTCTGCTGGGAGGCGTCTCCGCGGGCATGGCATACCCCACCACCCTCGCCCTCATCACGGCGCTGTGGGCCGGGCCGTCGCGGACGAAGGCCATCGCCCTCTGGTCCGCGCTGGGTGGCGCCATCGCGAGCCTCGGCCCCCTCGTGTCGGGCTTCCTGCTCGAGCGGTTCGAGTGGGGCTCGGTGTTCCTGATCACGCTGCCGCTCGCGGCCGTGGCCCTGGTGATGGCCGTCAGGTTCGTGCCGGCACACGTGAACGAGACCACGGAGCAAGTGGACAACCTGGGCGGTCTTCTCTCGGCGATCATGGTCGGCGCGCTGATCTTGGGCATCAACTTCGCCCCGGTGCCGGACAAGACCGCCCTCGTCGCGGGTCTGTTCCTGGCCTGCGGCGTGGCGCTGGTGCTGTTCCTCGTCCGCCAGAAGCGTGTCGCCAACCCGCTGTATGACCTGGTCGTGGCTGCCCGACGCGTGTTCTGGGTGGCGGCGGTCGCGGGCACCATCGTGTTCGGCTCGCTCATGGGTGCCATGTTCCTGGGCCAGCAGTACCTCCAGAACGTGCTGGGGTACGACACGCTCGCCGCGGGCGCGGCGATCCTGCCGGCCGCCATCGCGATGGTCATCGTCGCGCCGCGCTCGGCGAAGCTCGTGGAGAGCCACGGTGCGCGGACCACGCTGCTCATCGGCTACGTGTTCGTGCTCCTGGGCTTCGCGACCATGCTCGTGCTCTGGACCGAGGGCGCGTCCTACGGCGTGGTGGGCCTCGCCTATGCGTTCGTGGGCATCGGTGTGGGGTTCGCGGGGACCCCTGCATCCCACTCCCTGACGGGGTCGGTGCCGGTCACCCGCGCCGGCATGGCGTCCGGCACGGCCGACCTCCAGCGCGACCTGGGTGGCGCGCTGATGCAGTCGGTGTTCGGTGCGCTCCTGACGGCCGGCTATGCGGCAGCCGCCGCGACGGCCATCGCCGGGGCGCCCGCGAACCCCGATCTCACCACCAGCGTCATCAGCCAGCTGACGATGTCCTATGCGGGGGCGGCCGAGGTTGCGACGCAGTACCCCGAGTACGCCACCCAGATCACGACCGCCGCGAAGGCCGCCTTCCTCGATGGCGACCAGTGGGCATACCTGGCGGGGATCGTGGCGGTGCTCCTGGGCGCCGCGCTGGTCTTCCTCAAGTTCCCCGGTCGCGACGACGAGGTCCGTCTGCTGGCGGAGTACCACGCCCAGGACATGGCGGCAGCGCCTGCCGCCACCTCATCGCCTGCCGCCACCTCATCGCCTGCCGCCAGCACATCGCCCGCCACCTGATCCCGTCCATACGACTGGAGCTCGGGCACCGTGCCCGACACAGCGAGAGAGGAGCCACCATCCATGGCCAGCAGCCCTGACACCCACGCCCGGACCGTCCTGCCCATCCCCGATCGCGCATATGCCGGCGGCATCGTGTATGACGCCAAGAGCCCGGATGCCACGTTCCCGCCCATCGCCCCGTTGCGGCCGCCGGACGGCGCGCCGAACGTGCTCGTCGTGCTCATCGATGACGTCGGGTTCGGGGCGTCCGCCACGTTCGGTGGTCCGTGCGCCACGCCCACCTTCGACGCCATCGCCGCCGACGCGGTGCGGTACACCCGGTTCCACACCACGGCCCTTTGCTCACCCACCCGGCAGGCGCTGCTCACCGGTCGCAACCACCACTCGGTGGGGATGGGTGGCATCACCGAGATCGCGACCTCGGCACCCGGCTACACGTCCATGCGTCCCAACACCAAGGCGCCCCTGGCCGAGACGCTCAAGTTGAACGGCTACTCCACCGCGCAGTTCGGCAAGTGCCCATCGGGCTCGTCTCCCAGACCGGCACCTCGTGGCACTTGC
>CAZYTQ010000092.1:11643-12753 GCA_964650135.1 uncultured Anaerolineaceae bacterium
GCGCAGTTCGGCAAGTGCCACGAGGTGCCGGTCTGGGAGACGAGCCCGATGGGCCCCTTCGATCGCTGGCCGGCCGGTGGCGGTGGCTTCGAGTATTTCTACGGCTTCATCGGTGGCGAGGACAACCAGTGGAATCCGGCACTGTATGAAGGGCTGACCCCGGTCGAGCCCCCGAAGACGCCCGAGGAGGGCTATCACCTCACCGAGGACCTCGCCGACCATGCCATCAGCTGGGTGCGCCAGCAGAAGGCGCTCATGCCCGACAAGCCCTTCTTCATGTACTTCGCTCCCGGCGCCACCCACGCTCCACACCACGTGCCCCAGGAGTGGATCGAGAAGTACCGTGGCAGGTTCGCCCACGGTTGGGACCGCCAGCGCGAGATCACCTTCGAGCGTCAGAAGGCGCTCGGTGTCATCGCACCCGACGCGGAGCTGACCCCGCGCCACGCGGAGATCCCGGCGTGGGAGGACATGGATCCGGCGCTCGTGCCCGTGCTCGAGCGGGAGATGGAAGTCTACGCCGCGTTCCTGGAGCATACCGACCACCATGTCGGCCGGCTCATCGACGCCATCAGGGACCTCGGCGTCTACGACGACACGCTGGTCTACATCATCATCGGTGACAACGGCGCATCGGCCGAGGGGACCCTCCAGGGCGCCTTCAACGAGATGGCCAACTTCAACGGCATGGGCGCGCTGGAGACACCCGAGTTCATGCTGTCCAAGATCGACGAGTTCGGCTCACCGTCGGCGTACAACCACTTCGCGGTCGGCTGGGCCTGGGCGATGGATACGCCCTACCAGTGGACCAAGCAGGTGGCATCACATTGGGGTGGCACCCGCAATGGCACCATCGTGCGCTATCCCCGGCTCATCACGGACGCCGGCGGGGTGCGGGACCAGTTCTGCCACGTCATCGATGTCGCGCCGACGGTGCTGGAGGTCGCCGGGATCCCGGAGCCCACGTTCGTCCATGGCGTGCAGCAGAGCCCGTACGAGGGCACGAGCATGGCCTACAGCTTCGGCGACGCTGCCGCGCCCGAGCGACACGACACCCAGTACTTCGAGATGTTCGGCAACCGCGGCATCTACCACAAGGGCTGGAGCGCG
>CAZYTQ010000093.1:0-12751 GCA_964650135.1 uncultured Anaerolineaceae bacterium
ATTGAGCGTCGTCAGCGGCTCGTCGTCCACGGACACGACCAACCGATAGGTCTCGGCGTGCCCTTCGGCGTTCCGGATCGCGATCCGGACCGATGTCCCTCCCTCGGCAGGCACGATGGACAGGCCGGTCCAGGCGGGCTGCGGCTGGGCGAGCACCCCGAGACGCGCCACGCCGAAGGCGGCCACGGTCACCACGAGCGCGACGAGCAACAGCACGAGCTGGCTGGGCGGTGCACCGGTGAGCAGGGGTACCCGTGGCACGGTCGGCACGTCCACGGGGACACCGCTGATGTCGCCCACTCCGGGCGCCGCGGACCCACGACCCGCATCGCCCGGACGCCCCAGGCGCCGCTCGCGCCACCAGGCCACCAGACATGCGACCAACGACAGGTCGGCCAGGAAGGCACCCCATGTCGCCGCGGACAGACCGGGTCGGGACAGGTGGAGCAGGAAGCCCGAGACCACCAGCAGGGCCAGCTGGACGCCGAGCACGAGACAGGTCCGTTCCGCGCGGCCGAGCGAGTGGCGCGGGAACAGGGCACGGCACCAGGCCAACCCCGGGATCACGAGGCCCAGGAGCGCCCCGGCGAACGCCCGCGCCCCGGGTGGAGGGTCCGGCAGCGAGAGCACCCAGCCGCACGTCAGCGCGACCGCCGCGAGGGCGACCAGTCGGAGGGTGGCGGGACCCGGGCCTCGCCACGGACGAGCTGTGTCGCGGTCGGCGGTCGCGTCGCGGTCGGTGGACGTCTCACGAGCGCTCACGGGAGCCGTCCCGTCAGACGTCGGATGTCATGGATCCGGATGTCGCCGTTGTCGTAGACCAGGTCCACTCCCGACATCCCGACCCACTTGTCGAGCGCCTCCCGGGGCATCGGGCTGGTCCATGGACCCGATGTGAACTGCTCCCCTCGCTCGACATAGACGCCCACATGAGGCAGCGACGTGGGCAGCCGAAGATCGGCGATCACGAAGTCGACACCCGCCCGGACGAGCGTGTCCAGCTCCTCGGGTGTCAGCTGGGTCGAGAAGTAGGCGGGTCGCAGGTTGAAGCCATCGCCGCTCGCGGAGATCGGGTGTTGACGCCCATAGGTCGCCAGGAGCACCCGGTCGGTCCGATCGGCCAGGAACCGGCGCCCTGGCCCGAGCGCCTCCAGTGTCCACGAGGCCGCATCGATGCCCTGCGGGCTCACCGACCGCGGATCCGCCGAGACGAGATAGGGGCCCGGCAGGCGCGCCCACGGTGCGATGCCCAGGATGGCCCCGCCCATGAACAGCACGATGAGACCGGCCATGACGCCACCCGTGAGCATCCGGGACATGCGCGGCCGGACGGCCCCCAGACGTGGCAGCCGTCCAGCGCGTGCCGCGTCCACGACCACCAGCGCGGCCACAGCCGCCACGAACGCCGCGCCCACGAAGATGAACTCCGCCGAGCGCTGGGCCAGCTCCGCGCCGCGCGCCGTCAGCCGCGCCACGAGGGATACCGGGTAGAGCAACGCCACGAGGGCGAGCGTGAGCGGCAGCGACAGCCGACCCCAGCGTCGCCACACGATCGGCAGCCCGATCACCAGCGCGACCACCATCACCCCCACGGAGCCGTATGCGATGACCTGCTCCCACGCGGGCGCCGCGACACCCGTGGCCGATCGGAACAGCTCCCGGCTGCCCTCGTCACCGGCGATGAGCTCGAACACCTGGTCCACGGCACCACTCAGGGCGGGCACCAGGTAGCCCACGGTGACCCACGCCACGTAGAGCATCCAGGCGAGCGTCGCGATGACCGACACCACCGCCGGCCCGACGATGCCCCCTGGTCGAACGCCTCGAAGCCGGAGGAGCGTGTCGACGATCGCCCACACGACCAGGAACGCCGAGAGGGCCATCGCGGTCACGTGGTGGGTGACCACGACCGCCGCGATGCCCAGCAGGAGCGCGACCGTGAACGACAGCGGATGACCCGCGCCGCCCGTCTCGCGTCGCTGCACGCACCACACCGCGAACAGGGCGATGGGCAGCGCCAGCGACTCGTACGCGAACTGGGCGTCGAAGAACAGGAAGCCGGGGTTCGCCGCGTACACCAGGACTGCCACGCTCGCGATACGCGCGTCGCGGCTCGCCTGCTCGTACAGCAGGAACAGGGCGAGCATCATCAACAGCCGCGCGGCGCCCACGATGACGACACCCGCCTCCCACACCGAGAAGCCCGAGCGCACCAGGAGGTCGGCCGCGATCTCGAGCCCCGGGTAGTACGGGCTGGCGAGCAGGATGTTGTTGGTCGTGAACAGGCGGCCGCTGACCACGATGTCGTCGAGGGTCGCCCAGTGCAGCGACTCGTCGAGCATCACGAACGCGTCCGGCGAGCCCAGCACCTTGACCATGTAGAGCGCGACTCCCGCGATGGCCACGAGACCGATGCGCTCACGTCGGGAGCCGTCGCCCAGGACCAGGCGCCAGCCGATGGGCCCCACGATGACGATCAGACCGACCCACCAGACGAGTCCCGCCGCGGGTACCTCCAGCCGCGACATCGTGTCCGCGACCGCGATGACGAGCAGGCCCAGCGCCGCCACGAGGGAGAGCGCGGGCAGGATCCCCAGCGAGCCGGGGGCCGCGGCGGCTGACCGAGGCATGGCCGCGCTCATCCGGACCGGCTCGTGCCCTGTTCCACCTGCTCGAGGAAGCGCAGGTACGCCTCCGCGGTCGCCGACCATGACCGGGGATGCTCGAAGCGCTGTCCGCGCAGGGCGGGCAGCTCCCGCAGACGCTCCGTGAGCGCTCCGACGTCACCCACGGGCATCAGCCGGATCCCCGCGTACCCCTCGGCGTTCTCGGGATTGCCGCCCGTCTCGGTCATCACGATGGGCAGGCCATATCCCATCGCGACATGGAGCGGGCCGCTCATCGACGAGCGGCGGTAGGGCAGCACGACCGCGTCCGCGCCCCGCAGGTAGCCATCCAGCTCGACGTCATGGACGTACCGGTTGACGAACGTGATGCGCTCTCGATAGCGGCTGCGTGCGATCATGTCGCCCGGCAGCGTGTGACCTTCCCATGTCTCTCCGACCACGGTCAGCCAGTACCCCTGGACCTCCTCGGGGCCCAGCTGCTCGAAGGCGGCGACCAGGTCCTCGAGGCCCTTGTAGGGCCGGATGACGCCGAAGAACAGGATGTTGGTGACGTCCTCGGGCGCCTCGCGGATGGGGCCGTGGCTCGCGGTCTCCGCGGGATCCTCCGACCGGTAGTGGTCGTAGGGGCCGTGGGGCAGCACCGCGCTGGGCATCCCGTCCAGGCCCCAGTGACGCCCCACGAGCTGCCGGTCCGACTCCGAGTGGACCGTGAAGCCATGCGCCATCCGGAGCACCAGCGAGCCAACGGCGCGCGAATAGCGCGCCACGAGCGGCATCCGGATCTCACCGGTGTCCTGGACCTCGTGGAACTCGATCACCACGCGCGCCCCAAGCGCGCGCGCCAGGATGACGAGCGCGAGATAGGTGTGCAGGACGGTACCTGTCCACCATTGGAGGATGAGCACCTGCGGTCGCTCGCGTCCGAGGAACAGGGCCGCCCGGACGAGGCTCGGGACCCACCACCAGTCGATGCCGTCGAAGGTCGGCACGCGTGGGCCGGCCGCGAGGTCGGTGAGCGCAGTGCCCACGCGTCGCTTGCCCGGATACAGGAAGGTCGGCAACAGCTGGCGCAGCGTGACCACGGAGGTGCGCACGCCGGCATCCGCCAGCGCGCGAGCAAGGTGGAGCGTGTAGATGCTGATACCGGACAGGAACCGGGTGCCCGACCCCACGACGGTCACACGGCGGGCCGGGCGGCTGCGGGCAGGGCTGTCGAGAGGGTCGTGCACGGCTGCTCAGGGTCCGGGTCGCGTCAGGCACGCGCCGCCGCCGGACCACGCGGACCGGTCCGGGGGAGTATCGCCCGTGGGGTCACGGGCGTCCCCCGTACCAAGGTCCGGACGTGGTGCGCGGATGCCTCCAGCGCAGGGGCGGCGGAGCGGAGGGGACGCGGGCGAACGGCCGCGTGGCCCGGCGACGCGATAGAGCCGCCGACCGATGGGGCGATGCGGCAGAGCCGCGACGCTAGCGAGCGATGACCGCGTCCGCGGACGAGGCGCTGGTCTCGGTCCAGGCAGGGTCGGACCAGTGGCCGTCGCGTTCCGCCACGACCGGCAGCGCGACGACGGTCGGCGCGACGGGCAGGATGGTGACCGGCGTGGGCATCAGCGGCGCTGCCGGCACTGGGCCCGAGAACCGCTCCCGGAGGATGGTTCGGAGCACCCGCAGACCATCGGGGATGGTGCGCAGGTTGGACACACCATGGAGGCGATGCGACTCGAACGACGGCACCTCGGCCACGCGCAGACCCAGCTTGAGGGCGCGCACATTCATCATCGTCTCGATCTCGAAGCCGGTGCCGTCGAGGCCGAGCCGGGGCACGATCGCACGCCAGAAGGCGTTGTAGCCGTAGCACAGGTCCGTGTACCGACCGCCGAACAGCAGCCGGACCATGCCCACGAACACGCCGTTGCCGACCTTCCGGTAGAGCTCCATGTCTGCGGTGCCGCCACCCGGCAGGAAGCGCGAGCCCTTGGCGAAGTCGGCGCCGTCGATGAGCGCCCGCACGAAGTCCGGGATCTCCTCGGGAGCGGTCGAACCGTCGGCATCGAGCATCACGATGATGTCGCCACGTGCGGCCGCGAACCCGGTCCGGAGCGCGGCACCCTTGCCACGTCCGTACTGCTGGACGATGCGGATGTCGGGCCGGACCGCTCGGGCGACCTGGACGGTGTCATCGGTCGACTCACCATCCACCAGGATCACCTCGAGCACATCGCTCGGGATCCGGGGCAGGACATGGGGCAGGTTGGCCGCCTCGTTCCTCGCAGGGACGACGACGCTGATGGTAGGCGCAGACACGCAAGGACCCCCCGTGGATCTGGGCACACAGACCCGGACAACGCGGCGAGGTGGCACTGGGGACCGTCCCATCGGCATCCGGTCGTCTGGGTGGACCGGTCTGGGTAGCCGAGGTCCGGCGTGCTCGCCGCTGACCTGAGCCTAGTACCTTGGTACGGGGTGGTCAAGGACGGGTACTGTCTGTCTGGTGCGCCGTGGCACAACCGCGTGCCAGGTGACCCGGGTAGGCCCGCGCGATCGCGGGGCGTGATGGCTGGGCCTCGTGCGCGACGGGGCGCCGCGATGCTCAGGAGCGGCCGGTCAGCGTCCCCAGCCGCTGCGTGAGGCGCAGGTTCTCGGCGTAGTCGATGGGTACGTCCACGAGCGACGGACCCTCGACCGCGAGCGCCCGCTGGAGGGTCGGGTACAGGTCGTCCGCGTCGGTCGGCCGGAAGGCCGGGATGCCGAAGCTCGCGGCATAGGCGAGCAGATCGGGGTTGCCGAAGTCCACGCCGAAGGGTCGCCCGAACTCGTTGCGCTGCTTCCAGTCGATGAGCCCGTATCCGTCGTCCCGCCAGACCACGACCGTGAACCGGGCACCGATCCGCTTCGCCGTCTCGAGCTCCTGGCTGTTCATCAGGAACGCGCCATCGCCCGTGAGCGCGACCACGCGCCGGTCGGGGTGGACCAGCGACGCGGCGATGGCCCCGGGCACCGCGATCCCCATGGCCGCGAAGCCGTTGCTGATGATGACCGTGTTGGGCTCGTACGCCTGGTACAGCCGCGCGGTCCAGACCTTGTGGGCACCCACATCGCACACCACGATGTCGCTGGGACCGAGGGCGCGGCGCAGGTCGAAGATGGCCCGCTGGGGCTTGATGGGCATGCCCGGGTCCGCGGCGTTCGCGCGCAGGTCCTCCAGCAGCGCCTCGCGCAGCCGCAGGTGGTGCGAATGCCGCTGTTGCCACCGCTCGCCACCGAGCCGGTCGAGGAGTCGCTCGAGGCTGCCGCCGATGTCACCCACCAGCTCGACCTCGGGCTGGTACGCGGCGTCGACCTCCGAGGGCTGGGTGTCGATGGCCAGGATGCGCTTGTCGCGCTCCGGGTTCCAGCGATCGGGGGCGTACTCCACCGGGTCGTAGCCGATGCACACGACGACATCGGCCTCATCGAAGCCGGTCAGGACGTGGTCACGCGCCTGGAGCCCGACGGCCATCAGTGACAGCTCGTCACGGTCATCGACCGCGCCCTTGCCCATGAACGTGACGGCCACGGGGATGCCCAGCGCGCTGGCGAGTGCGCGCAGCTGCCCCGACGCACGACGCCGGAGCACGCCATTGCCGGCGAGGATGATGGGCCGGTCCGCGCTGGACAGGAGCGCCGCGGCGGATGCGACCGCCTCGTCCGTAGGCTCCGGGAACCAGGTCCGACCCGGCGCCAGGGGCAGCGTCCGGCCACCGGACTCGGGGGGCATCTGGGCGCGGTTCTCGGGCAGCTCGATGTGGGTCGGGCCGGGCTTCTCCAGGGCGGCGATGCGAAAGGCCTTGCGGACCATCTCGGGGATGGCATCGATACGCTCCACCCGCCCGTTCCACTTGGTGATGGGCCGGAACAGGTCCACGATGTCGATGAGCTGGTGGGCTTCCTTGTGCAGCTTGTCCGACCCTACCTGGCCGGTGAGCGCGACCATGGGCGCCCGATCGAGGAACGCGTCCGCGACACCCGTCACCAGGTTCGTGGCGCCCGGGCCGAGGGTCGCCATGGCCACCGCGCTGCGGCCCGTGAGCCGGCCGTGGACGTCGGCCATGAACGCCGCACCCTGCTCGTGGCGGGTGGTGATGTGCCGGATGCGCGGGTGGTCGGCGAGCGCCTCGAGCACGTCCATCGTCTCCTCGCCAGGCACCGAGAAGACGTACTCGCAGCCCTCGGCGTCGAGGCAGGCGACCAGCAGCTCCGCGGCGGTGCCGATGGTGCGCACGTCGGGCGGTGGCGTGTGGGTCACGCCGGAGGCCGGCGCCGCCTCGGACAGTCGGGTGTTGGACGGATCGGACAGCTGCTCGCTCACGCACCGAGTCTAGCCCTGCCCACCGGATGCGGCACCCGTGGCCACGCGGCGTCGCCGGGCCGTGTCGCGTCGTGGCCGGCAGGCGCGAGGGGCGTCCGGCAGCGCGGTGGATGGCGCGACCCTCGATGACGGTCCCGTGCCGCCCGCCGTGGCATCCCGGCAGTCCGACACACTGGTGGATGCATCTACGGGTACAGCAGGCGCGAGCCACCACTCGAGATATGCCCCCACGCTCAGCGTCGCCACCCCGACCCGGCATCCCGACGACCAGTCCCCTCAAGTGCCGGGTCGGTGAGCGCGCGAGCCGTATACCCGGCGACCAGTCGATCGGAATGACAGATGGCCGCTCCCCGCCGGGCGGCCGCTCCCCGCCGGGCGGCCGCTCCCCGCCGGGCGGCCAGATCCCCGCCGGGCGGCCGCTCCCCGCCGGGCGGCCACTCCCCGCTTGTTGTGGGATCCGGGGTGGTCCGCGGTGGTCCAGCCCGGCAGGTCACGTTCCCGACGGTACGCCGGTACCACCCCGACCGGGACCATGATCCCATAGGCTCGTCGCGGACCACACGTGAGCATCCGGTCCATGCCCAGCATCATCTTGCGCCGCCGTGTGCCCGGTGCCCCGCCCATCGCCCGCCGTCCCGGCGCGGGCGAGGCAGAGGGTCTGGTCGATCCCGTGGTCGACCCGCCCGTGGACGGTGCGGCCGCGCTCGACGACATGCCGGTGCACCGCTCGCGCCGACAGCGAGGTCAGGCCCTGGTGGAGTTCGCCATCATCGTGCCGCTGCTGCTGCTCCTGGTGATGGGCATCATCGAGTTCGCGCTCGCCTTCAACTCGTCGCTGGGCATCAACCGCGCCAGCCAGAACGCCGCGCTCGTCGCCGCCGAGGCGGGCAACCTGCCCGGCGCCGACTGCATGATCCTGACACGCATCGAGCAGGACATCGACTCCCCGATCGACAAGCGCGAGATCACGGGCATCGAGATCCAGCGCACCAACCCGTCCGGGATCACGATCTTCAGCCGCAACACGTACACCCGCTCGGGCGCCACGACCTGCAACCTCGCGGATGGCACACCCATCACCGTGCCCTATACCGCGACCAGCACGGGATACCCGGTGAGCCAGCGGTGCGGCGTCCTGTCGGGCTGCCCGACCATGGTCCCGGCCCGCACGACGGTGGACACGATCGGCATCCAGATCAACCTGCGCTACAACCTGCGCACACCGCTCAACGCGCTCATGGCCATCTTCAGCGGCGGCACGAGCGGGACCATGGACTTCGTGCAGCGGAGCGCGTTCCGGATGGAGCCACAGCTGTGAGCCGACACCAGCTGCGCCGCCAGCGAGCTTCCCAGGACCTCCCCACGCGCGTGGCCGCGGACCGGGACGAGCGCGGCCAGAGCATGGTCGAGTTCATCCTCATCGTGCCCCTGGCGGCGATGCTGCTGATGATCATGCTCGAGTTCGGGCTCGCCTTCAACCATCGCCTGACGGTCGGCTACGCCAGTCGTGAAGGTGCCCGCATCGGCGCTGCGCTCGCCCACGGCGGCGCTCTGGACTGCGGCACCCCCGATCCCGGAGGGGTCGACCAGCAGGTCATCGCAGCGGTCCAGCGCATCCTCAAGTCCCCCGGCTCACCCATCGTCATGAGCGACGTCAGCTCCATCCGGATCTACAAGTCCGACGCCGCCGGCAACCAGATCGGCTCGCTGGTCAACGTGTGGAACCAGACCCTGGGGACCGGCCCGGACCTGGACCCGGGTCCGGGCGTGGACCGGCTGGACTTCAGCCAGGTGAGCGTGGGGTGGCCCGCCTGCGGGCGCAAGAACGGCTTCACCGCCGGCAACGACCCCGACTCCATCGGTGTGCGCGTGGTCTACACGTACCGCCTGACGACCCCGCTGCGGGCCGTCGTGGACCTCTTCGGCGGCGCCGGCGTCGCGTCCACCTTCGCCATGCCTGACCAGACGATCATGGCACTCAACCCGACCCAATGAGGACGCCGATGTCACGCATCCCGTTCCTGCGTCGTCGGTCCTCCGACGACCCCGCGACCGACCAGCCCACGCCCCGCCGCCGCCGCGCGGAGGGTGGCCAGGCGCTGGTCGTGTTCGTGCTCCTGTCGGTCGTCCTGGTGGGCGCCGTGGCCATCGTCACCGACATCTCGTGGCTGTGGTACGGCAACCAGCGGATGCAGCGTGCCGCGGACGCGGCCGCGCTCGCGGGTGCCATCTACCTCCCGGGCAACACCACCCAGGCGTACGCCTCGGCACGCGCCGAAGCCACCAAGAACGGCTTCACCAACGGGGTGGACGGTGTGTCCGTCACACCCATCCAGGACCCCCTCAACCGACGCCGCCTCATCGTCACCATCAATGGTCCCGTGGGCGCGTTCTTCGCGCGGGCCGTGGGCTTCACCCAGTTCGGGTCGGAGGCCGTGTCGCGTGCCGAGTACGTGCTGCCGGTGCCCATGGGGAGCCCGGAGAACTACTACGGCGTGGGCTACTTCGTGGCGACGTCCTCGGCGACGAACATGGTCTGGGGCAACTGGACCAACGGCACGGTCGCGTATCGGACCGCCACCACGTTCACGCCCAACCAGACCAACAACAACAACGGCAACTGGTCCAATCCCGGGCGCACCACGGCCGACGACAACCAGTTCGCGGTCTCCGCGGCGCTGGCCACGGGATCCGCCACGTCACAACAGATCCTGGGCGGGTTCGGTCACCAGGGCCAAGTGCCCAACCCCACCGCCAACCAGGAGCAGGAGATCCGGGGTATCACGCTCCAGATGCGGGCGCGCTATGGCGGCTCCGGCAACCCGACCAGCGGCTGCCAGCTCCGGGTCGCGCTGTCCTGGAACGGCGGCTCCTCATGGTCCACCGAGCAGACGTACACCCTGACCAGCAGCGAGACGGCCCAGACCTATGGCAGCGCCAGCAGCATGAATCCCTGGGGCTCCCACACGTGGACCCGGGCGGAGCTGGCCAACCTGGTGGTGCGCCTGACCTTCGCGCGCGGCGGCACGAACGGCGGCAACTGTGCCGCGACACGAACCGCCGAGGTCGACTACCTCCGGGTCCAGGTGGACTATCGGACCCGCACCCAGAGCCCGGTGACCAGCTACAGCATCGACGGGCCCCAGGACCTGAAGGGCCCCAACAACGAGACACTTCGTCGTCAGGGCTTCTGGGGCTCGATGCAGAGCCAGGGCGCGCCGAACATCCAGGGCGACGCGTTCATGACCTACTACGACCGGCGCACCAGCGTCAACAACGCCTCGTACGATCCGGCGCAGTACTACCAGTACGGCGTGGACATCCCGACGGGTGCCTCCAATGGCGGCATCTGGATCTACGATCCCGGCTTCTGTGACGTGACCACAGCGGCCGGGACCGGTGAGAACTGGACCGTGGGCGGCGCCAACGGCGCCAGCACGCGCGCACCAGTGTCCGGCTACTACGTCGTCTATGACACCCGGAACACGCCCTACGAGCTGGCCGATGACGTGGTGGTCGCGACGTTCGGCAACACCTATCGGCGATCCAACTACCAGGACGTCACGGCCCGCAACGCGGCGGGCAGCAGCACGATCTCGGGCATCCCCGACTGCCGGGACGAGACCTGGCACGACCGGTGGGTGCAGATCGCGTCCGGCCTCGGCGGCGGCAAGACCTATCGCATCCACACCTTCTCCACGGACCCCACATCGTCCAGCGACCAGCTGTCATCGACGGCCCTCAACAACTTCGCCATCTTCGCGAGGGCGAGTGGCGGCACCCCCAAGGTCTATGGCATCGGGGCCATGGAGGCGTACTTCCGACTCCCCGGCGGACAGAAGACCGAGTTCTACATGTCCCAGATCGACGCGGTCCACGCGGGCAAGACCATGGTCATCGAGCTGTGGGACCCGGGCGACACCGGCAACCTGTCGGCATCCCTGGAGATCCTCAAGCCCGGCGCCACGGACTACGTGCCCGCCACGTTCAGCCACAACGCGACCCAGGGCAGCGCCGACGCCACGGCGTGCAGCGGCTACTCGGGGACCAACGTCACCTCGGTGACCACCAACACAGGCGGTTCGTCGCGGTACAACGGCTGCTGGCTGACCATCACCATCCCGCTGCCCACGAACTATGACGCACCCCATCCGTCGAGCGACCACATCACGGACGAAGGCGGATGGTGGAAGATCCGCTACACCATGGGCGGCTCGACCAGCGACTTCTCGACGGACCTGACCACGTGGAAGGTGTCCATCCGCGGCAACCCCGTGCACCTCGTGGTGCCCTGACCCACCGGTCCACGGCCACGCATCCGACCCTCGAGACCGTCGGTCCCCAGCCGGCGGTCTCGTGCCGTCCGAGTCGTCCTCGTGCCGTCCGAGTCCGCCCCTCGGGTCGGGCCTGCGGCCGACCACAGGCGCGCGCCGGGGTCGGCGACCTGCTGAGCGCAGGCTCGAGTCTGGACACGGCTTGACCGGATGGCCCGTCACGCGCATGGTGGATGCCAGGAGGTCCCGATGCATCGACGCCATCCCCCTGCGAACGGCCGACTGGTCACGCTCTGCCTGGGTCTCGCGCTCGCGCTGACGGGCCTGGCGCTACCCGCCACAGTGGCCGCCCAGTCCCCCACTCCGGTGCCACCCTGTGGCGAGACACAGTTGCCACAGTGCCTGCCACCGACCGCAGCGCCATCTGGGACCCCGACGGATCTCGAAGGCACGCCCTGGGTGGTGACCCAGGTCGTCGTGGTCGGGGTCCTGACGATCATGCCCCTCGACGGACCGGTCGCGAACCTGACGTTGCACGACAGCCGGGCGGTCGGCAACGGCGGCTGCAACGCGTTCACGACCCGCTATGTCCTCGAAGGCGCCGCCATCACGTTCGAGCGCGTGGACAGCACGCGGCGCCAGTGCCTCGTCGCGGCACCCGCCGAGGACCCCCTGTTCGAGGCGCTGCCCCTGGTGGCGGCCTGGTCCATGACGGATGGCACGCTCACCTTCGCGGACACCGAGGGCGGCCCGCTCGTGGTGCTCCAGACGGGCGTGGGGCCGGGCACCGGCATCCGGGGGGTGTGGCGAATCACCGGTCTCGCGGCGCGGGACGGCACGGCCGTGGACGCGGCACTCCTCGGGGAGGCGGCCGCCTCGTTCGGGGGCGGCCAGTTCCGGGCGACCGTGGGCTGCAACTGGATCCAGGGGAGCTACACGGAGGACGGCCCCAACATCGAGTTCGGGGACCGCATGCGCACGCGCATGTACTGCGATGACCTGATGGAGGCCGAGGACGTCCTGGATGCCGCCATCGGCGAGATCACCAGCTCGGCGATCGAGGACGACACCCTCGTCCTCACCGACGACGACGGCAACGGCCGCATCTGGCTGGTGCCCGCCCGCGGCCAGACGCCCCAGCCGACGCCATCGGCCGGGCCCGGGACGGCATCGGCGGCCCCATCGACCGCCCCGTAGCCGTCAGGCGGGCTGGGCCAGCACCAGGATGCGCAGCTCGGTCATGTCCTCGATGGCCCAGCGCAGGCCCTCCCGGCCGAGGCCCGAGTCCTTGACCCCGCCGTAGGGCATGTGGTCGATGCGATAGGTGGGCACGTCGTTGACGATGACGCCCCCCACCTCGAGCTCCTCGAACGCCTTCCAGGCATGGGCCAGGTCGTTGGTGAAGAGCCCCGCCTGGAGCCCGAAGCGGGAGTCGTTGACCTCCCCGAGCACCGCGTCGAAGTCCTCGAAGGGTGCCGCGACCACGATGGGCGCGAACGCCTCCT
>CAZYTQ010000094.1:0-12688 GCA_964650135.1 uncultured Anaerolineaceae bacterium
TGACCCAGGACCTGCCCACGGAGCTGATGGAGGAGATCACCAAGCGGACCCCGCTGGGCCGCTTCGGGACGCCCGAGGAGATCGCGGACGCCGTCGCGTTCCTGGCCTCGAAGGAGGCCGCGTACATCACGGGGCAGGTGCTGGCCGTGGATGGCGGCCTCGTCATGATGTAGGGCGGCCGGGGCGGCACGGTCAGAGGCGTGCCAGGGGTGGCCCGGCGGCCAGGGGCGGCCAGGGGCGGCCAGGGGCGTGCCAGGGGAGGCGAGGGGCCAGGGGCGGCCGGGGTCGGCTAGGGGCGGCCGGGGGGCCAGGGTCGGCACTGGACACGCTCGGTTTCAGGTTCGTCGAACAGGACCGGGCTTCCTGCAGTGCCGGACAACCGCACCGCCGCGTGGGGCCTGCCGCACCGCCGCCATCGGAACACCGAAGTTCAGACCCGTCGAACATGCGTCGTGCTCGACGGTCCCGAGAGCCCTCTCGAGCACGGCCGAGGGCCCAAGGCCCTCGGTGGGCTCGACGATCGGCGCCACCCTGTTCGGCGAAGCCGAACTGCCGTCGCGGCACGGTGATGGCACGCCCGCCCGAGCCGGGGCACGCCCGCCGGTGCCAGCCACGGGCCGCCCGAGCCAGGCACGCCCGATAGGACCATCGCCGGAACCATCGTCGGCGTCACGACGGCGCGTCGTGTGCCATCCTCCGGGGCGTGTCGGAGCAGGCCGGATCCTCCCTGGACGCGGTGGTCCGGGTGGGTGGCCCCTCCGATGCCCGCGAATCGGACGAGCAGGTCGTGCATCGTCTGGAGATCGTGCGCATGGTCATCGCGGCCGCTGTCGCCGCCCTGGCGATGCTCGCCGTGGCGAGCCTGCTCGATGGCGGCCCGACGCTCACCGAGGTCCTGGCCAGCGGTCTCGTCATCGTGCTCGGCAGCGGCCTCCTGCTCCACGACCGCCTCCAGGTGAGTCTCGCCCGGCGCCGTCGCTCGCGCGAGGCCGGCATGACCCGCATCCTGCAGGGCCTGTCCCGGTCCATGTCGCCCGAAGCGGTCGTGGAGGCGATCGTCGCGGAGCTGCGTTCGACGGCCGGTGCCGACCACGTGGTCGTGGCGCGTGTCCGACGACCCGACCACGTGGTCGAGGTGACGCTCGTCGCGGCGCGTGCCAACGTGCCGCCCTCGCGGACATGGCTGCGGGCGGAGGTCCGGGACCTGGCCACGGCCGTGGACCGACCGCTGTCCGAGCCACCGCCCGTGGTCCGGCCGCGGGCCACGATGACCGGCGACTCCCCGGCGCGTGCCGCGCGACCCGCGCCCGTGCCGGAGGCCGTGGACGAGCTGCCCACGGTGCCCGCGGCGCCCGCTCGCATCGCAGCCG
Source organism: uncultured Anaerolineaceae bacterium (assembly GCA_964650135.1). GTDB lineage: Bacteria > Chloroflexota > Limnocylindria > Limnocylindrales > CSP1-4 > JAFMJV01. The sequence continues at coordinate 1,371 of CAZYTQ010000094.1, forward strand.
AGGAGATCGCGCGGCGGGTCCGCTCCGCGTACGGATTGCCGCACACCCTCACGGAGCCCCTGGTGGCCGAACGACGCTTCCTGGGTGCGCTCATCCTCTCGCGCCGGACACGCGATGCGTGGGGCGATACGGAGCAGCGACTGCTCGGCTGGGCAGCGCTCGAGGTGTCCGCGGCGTTCGCCCGTGCCTACGCGCTCGAGGAGGCCGAACGGGACGCCAACATCGACCAGCTGACCGGGCTGCCCAATCGTCGCTATCTCGACCAGCTCCTGACGACGCTCGGCTCCCGCCGTCGCATCGATGACGGCCTGGCGATGCTGATGGTCGATATCGACCACTTCAAGCGCCTCAACGATGAGCATGGTCATGCCGCGGGGGACGAGGTGCTGCGGGAGGTCGCGGGTGCCATCGCGGGCGCGTTGCGCACGGAGGACACGCCGATCCGCTACGGTGGGGAGGAGTTCGCGGTGGTCCTGCGGCGCACGAGCGTGACCCAGGCGACCGAGGTCGCGGAGCGCATCCGGTCGGCCGTGGCCGGGTCGGCACCCACCGTGCTGGGCGGCAGTGCCCGGGTGAGCGTCTCGGTCGGGGTGGCCGTGGCGGACGAGGAGGAGGACGTGGCGACGGTCATCGAACGGGCCGACCAGGCGCTGTACCGTGCCAAGCGGCGAGGACGGGACCGGGTGGAGGTGGCGTCGTGACCAGCCCCGAGCCACCCGGCGACGTCGGGCCAGCCGGCGCCGCCGAGCCCTCCGGCGATCCCGTCGCGCTCACCAACGAGCAGGTGGCGACCCTGTTCCATGAGATCGCGGACGTGCTGGAGATCCAGGGCGAGCTGCCCTTCAAGGTCGGCGCCTATCGACGGGTCGCGGACACCATCGCCCACAGCCCCATCGACGTCATGGCCGCCTACCGCAGCGGCACACCGCCCAAGCTGCCGGGTGTGGGCAAGGCCATCGACGAGAAGCTGGCGGAGCTCGCGACGAGCGGCAGGATGGGCTACCACGAGCGACTCGTGGCAACCGTCCCGCCGTCGCTGGTGACGTTCCTGCGGGTGCCCGGCATCGGGCCACGCACGGCCGGTGACCTGTGGCGCGCCCTTGGCGTGGCGACCCTCGACGAGCTCGAGATGGCCGCCCGCGAGGGTCGGCTGCGGACCGTGAAGGGGATCTCCGCGAAGACCGAGCAACGCATCCTCGAGGGCATCTCGGAGGTCGCGGCCCGACCGCCGAAGCGGATGCACATGGCCGAGGCACGCGAGCTCGCGGACCGGCTCGTCGCGCTCGCTGAGACGTGGCCGGGTGTGGCCTCCGCCCAGACCGGCGGTTCCGTGCGTCGGGGTCGGGAGACCGTCGGCGACCTCGACCTGCTGGTCGCCACGGCCGACCAGGCCGCGGTGCTGGACGAGGTCCATCGAGCGCCCGGGGTCGAGCGGGTCGTGACGGGAGTCCGGGGCGGTGGGTATCGGACGTCGGTCCAGCTGCTGCGTGGCCCGCAGCTGGACGTGATGACCATGCGTCCGGGTCGCGAAGGCACGTACCTCGTCCACTTCACCGGGTCGGCGGCCCACAACGTGCGGCTCCGGGAGCGGGCCCGGGATCTCGGTTGGAGCCTGTCCGAGCACGGCTTCGCTCGCATCGATGAGTCGGGTGAGGTGGTCACCGGCGAGGGCGCGGAGCTGCGCACCTTCGCCACCGAGGCGGAGGTGTATGACCTCCTGGGGCTGCCCTGGATCGAGCCGGAGCTGCGCGAGGATCGGGGCGAGATCGAGGCGGCGCTCGCGGGCACCCTGCCCACGCTCGTGCGCGTGGAGGACCTCCAGGGTGACTGCCACACCCACTCCGAGTGGACCGATGGCAAGGAGTCGATCGAGACCATGGCCCAGGCGGCCCGCCAGCTCGGCTACGCCTACCAGGTGCTCACGGACCACTCCTGGAGCCTGACCATCGCGAACGGTCTGTCGCCGACCCAGGTGGAGCAGCAGCGGCGGGTCATCGGCGAGCTCAACGAGCGCTTCGCGCGCGAGGAGGCGACCGGCGAGGTACCGCCCGGCGCGCATCCGAGCGGCTTCCGGCTGCTCCACGGCTGCGAGATGGAGATCCGCATCGACGGACGCCTGGACTATGACGATGCGCTGCTGGCGCGGTTCGATGTCGTCGTCGCGTCGCTCCATGTCGGGCGACGGCAGCCACGTGCGCAGCTGATGGCGCGCTACGAGACCGCGCTGCGGAGTCCGCACGTGGACATCATCGCGCACCCCTCCGGACGCAAGATCGACCAGCGGCCGGACCTGGACCTCGACTGGGACCGCTTCTACAAGCTTGCCGCGGAGACCGGCACGCTGCTGGAGGTGAACGGGTCGGACGAGCGACTCGATCTCGACGACCGACGGGCGCGGGCGGCGCTCGATGCCGGCTGTCGCTTCACCATCGACTCGGACGCGCACTACCTGTCCGAGTGGGACAACGTCCGCTGGGGGACCGCCATGGCACGGCGCGGCTGGCTGGAGGCCCGGCACGTGGTGAACACGCTGCCACGTGACGAGTTCCTGGCCGTGATGGCGGAGAAGCCGCACCGCGTCTGACGCCTTACCGCAGAGCCCGGCCATGGGCGCTTCGATCCGTCCTCGCGCCGATGCGTCCGGTCGCGACACGACGAAGCGATGCCCCGGCGCACCACCGGGGCATCAAACTGCGTGCCTAGGGCTTCACGTCCCCATCGTCCAAGCTCGAGATGATGGTGCACTCCTCGGACTTGGGGTCCGGCACGCATTTGGTGTCAGATCCCTGGTACCAGCTGCTGGGCCACGGTTGCGGAATCCCGCCGCCACCATGCTCCTGCGTCCGGGGATCCTCCATCTGCGCGGCGCCCTGAGTGCCCACTCCGGCCCCCAGGGCGGTCGCCGCGACCATTGCCAGTGCGATGAGCCAGTGCGTGATGGTGTCCATGCCTTACCTCACAGCGTATCGTCGGTCCAGGGATCGGCGGTTTCCTTGTCGTTGTTCGAGCCATCGCCGTTCGAGTCGAAGAGGCTCTTGGTCGTGCACTTGTACCGGGCCGGAGGCGACCCACTGTTGGCGTGGAGGACGCAAGGGTCTCCACCACCCCACTTGTCCACGATATACCAGTCGCCGTTGCGGCGGTATTGACCTCGGATGTTGATGTCGTTTACCGAGTCAGGCTTGTGCCCAAGCTGTGAATGTGTGTTGTTGGTCTCGGCACCGAACCACACCAAGTCGCCGGAACTCCAAGTCCGCGGTCGGTTCTTGCACTGATATGATTGGCCCATCGTGATGTCACGGATGCAATATGTCCAGATCGGGTTGCCACTGGAGTTGGTGTCTCTAACGATCTTGAATCCATATACCCGACCTCCTACCGGTTCGTTAGGATACCAAGTCGCCTGGACCATCACACCGCCTGAGTCGTCGTTATACGTATAGACGAAATGCTGCTTGTCGTCATTCGGCATCGACGAACAATCGACGCTGGAACCGCAACGCCCGTAGCCGATTTGGACGATGTCGCTCCCTCCACCTTGGATGTTTGCCGGTAGCACCCATGGAACGTCATAGTTCACGCCGAAGCCGGTGGACCCGCCGTTTGTGCAGGGTTTCAGATTGACTATAGTGGCTCGACCGATGGCGCCAGAGACATCGGATCGCGCCCGCACGAAGAAGCCGTACGAGGTTCGCTGGGTTCCACTCGCGCATGTGCCGACCGTGCTTTGTGCCATCGCTGTCGGTGGGATACTGAGGCTGAGGGTTGCCAGGAGCAGCGACGCCGCCAGCGTAACCGCCCGTGATCTTCCATGTACGCGTCGAACAGCCAGATGATTCTGGACCATACTCGTGCCCTCCGAGATGAGATTCGAGTATCCACGAACGGAACAACTCACCGCGTCCGGTACCTTTGCCGTCTACTTGAATCGTCTGTGAGCGGGTCCACTTCCGATTCAATGCCCAAGTCGCGAATGTGGTGCGCGGCTACTGGCATCATGGATCGTTCCGCAAGGATGATATGACGTCGTTCGCGCTGCTGCCGACGTTCGAAACCCACGCCCCGGCAGCCCAGCGCCATGATGGTGTGCCATAGTTGGCGTCCGAGTAGAACCTGGGGCGCTGGCCGTTCAGCGACTTGAAGGACGTGATCTTGTCGTTCCAGCCCACGGTCCCGAGGTTCGGCATCGGGTTGTGGGCGGTGAAACTGACGCCTCCGTAGTTCTCATCGATGAAGAGGAGGACGTACGCGACCACCGCGAGTCGTGCGTGGCGCCCGCCGACTTCCAGGTCGTCGTCCCGCTCCTCGGCGGTCTCGAAGCAGCGGATGACCGGCAGATCACGATCGTGACAGTGATGACTGACGACCTGGGTCAACGGGATGCTGTCATCACCAAGGACCGCCTGCAGGTCCTCAGGCTCGGCCGCGAGGGCCGATGCCGCGCCGAGGGCCAACAGGCACGCGGTGATGCCCAGGGCACACAGCCCGGGGCGGATGGATGTGACGGATCGGAGGCTGACGCGTCCCATGGGAAGAGGATGCGGCGCCGGATGTCGCTCGGATAGTCCCAGAACTACGGTATGGTGCGCATCCGGAACGGGCGGACTCCCCCTGGAGGGCTGGTGGAGCGAGCGATGAGCGTCGTACGGTGGATCCGGACAGGGTTCGTAGCGCTGTGCAGGCGTCCGGTGGTGGCTGTCCCATGGCTGGTGCTGACCGCGCTCCTGGGCGTCCGCATCTCCGCCAGCCTCACGACCATTGGCTCCGGCTGGGTCGCAACGTCCACCGGCGAACCCTCCGTGGCGACGGTCCAGGTCGGCGGCCTGGCGTGGCTCCTCGGCATCCAACCGGGCGATCCCTATGCGCCCTGGGAATACGGCTCCGGCGGGGAGTTCGTCACAACCATGGGCGACCTGGGTCTGGGGTTCGAGCTGCCACCGAAGGACTGGATATCAGTCGCGGTCGCGGTGGGTCTCCTCGTCCTTGCCGTCCTCCTGCGGCCATGGTCAGCCAGGCTGGGGCTCGGGCTGATGGTCATGACATCGTCGGTCCTGGCGCTCGACCTCATGGGGGCCGTCTCTGGGATGATCGCGCTTGGCGTCGCAGCTGCGCCGTCGGTCATGCTCGGGGCGGGTGCGCTCGCGCTGACGACACGGCAGGTCGTCAGGGTTGCGGTGATCGCGGCGGCGCTCGCATCGGCAGGAACGGTGGGCGTCGTGCTCGCGCATGCCGACCCGGTGTCCTGGCCGACCCTGTGGACCGCCTCAGCGATAGCGCCCATGGTGCTTGCGGCTTGCGTCATCGGAGCATCAGCAGGACGTACGCTCTCGAGCATGACCCACGCTGTCCGCGGCGGGATGTCGCCCATGGCGGCCTTGGCACGGGAGGCAGGTCCGGTCCGGACCGCACTCCGAGAGCAGCACGAGCTGTCACGAGACGCATTCGCACGGTGGATCCATGAGGTGGTCCTGCCGCCACTCTCGCTGGGGATCCAGAACGTCCAGATCGGGGAGCCGGCCACCGGTGTGTCGATGCTGCGAGGGCTGACCGAGGACCTGCGAGACCGCGTGGAGGAGGATCAGCTGACCGTCCTGCGGACGGACGGTCTGCCTGCTGCATTGGAGGATGTCCTCGGCCGTGCCCGATCGGCGGGGATCCGATGCGAGCTCGTCGTGGACGAGGCGGAGGCCCGACCTCCATGGTGGATCACGGTCGGTGCCTTGCGCATCGCGCAGGAGGCGGTCACGAATGCCGTCCGTCACTCCGGTGCGGATCATCTTTGGGTCAGGGTCGTATCTCGATCCGACCGACTCCTGATGGAGATCGCTGACGATGGCGTGGGCCTTCCGCATCCTGCTGTCCAGCGTCAGCCTGGGCACGTTGGTCTCGCCACGATGCGCGCACTCGCGCTTGAGACACAGGCGGATCTCCGCTTCATCGACCGGCGACCGAACGGTCTGGTGGTGAGATACCAGTGGGGCACGCCATGAGGGTGGCCATCATCGACGACGACCAGCTCGTCCGGGAGGGGCTTGCCCGGATCCTGATGTCGCTGGGCCTCGAGTCGATCCTCGTCCCGGATACGGTCGACGAGGCGATCGCGGCGATCGAGTCAGGCAGGCCGGACGTGGTGCTGGTCGATGTGATGCTGCGTGGATCGGCCCGTGGCGTCGATCTGATCGAGCGTCTGGTCCGGATCGCCGATGGGTGCCCACCGATCATCGCCATCTCATCCCACCGACCGGGTCATCTCTCGCGCGCGGCCGAGCGCGCTGGCGCAGACGGGTACCTCACGAAGGACACCGACCCGTCGACGCTGCTCGAGGCGCTCCGGATCGTGACCGCTGGTGGGCAGTCGTTCGCGCCGATCGAGGGTGAGGATCCGCGGTCGCCCTCGCCACGCGAGATCGACGTCCTCCGGGCACTCGCGGATGGCCTGACCGCCGACGAGGCGGCGCTCCGGTTCGGTATCCAGGGAAGCTCGGTCGAGTCGTACATCGCACACATGCACCGGCGCTATGGCGTGTCCAACCGGGCGGAGCTGCTCCTCCTCGCGGCTCGGATGGGCTGGATCGTGGTCCTGCCGACGGGAGGTCGCCCTACTCCCGCTTGGTGAAGGTCCAGACGGCACGATCCCACCCCATGCCGTCGCCACCATGACGCCGGGATGTGCCATCGTGTTCAACCACATGGTTGACAAGACGCGACGAGGCCGCTATGGTTGCTCAACCGATCGGTTGAGCAAGGAGACGCAGCGTGGCGGTGGATCCGCTCTCCCGGGTGTTCTCGGCACTCGCCGACCCCACCCGGCGTGACATGGTGGCGCGGCTCGCGGCAGGCGACGCCACCCTCAACGAGCTTGCCGCGCCCTACGGGGTGACGGTCCAGGCGGTGTCCAAGCACCTCCGGGTGCTGGAGGACGCTGGCCTGGTCAGTCGATCGAGGGACGCACAGCGCCGTCCGGCGCACCTGGAGGCGGCGGTGCTCGACCTGGCCACGGGCTGGCTCGAGCGCTATCGCCGCGCCGCCGAGGAGCGATATCGACGACTCGACGACCTCCTGGCCCGTCTGCCCGACGACATCGACCCAATGCCTCCATCGAGACGGAAAGGAGCGACACGATGACCAGCACCGACGCCCGCGAGGCGACCATCACCGCCGATCCCGACGTGCCCATCATCCGCATCGTCCGCGAGTTCGATGCGCCACCTGACAAGGTCTTCCGCGCCCACACCGACCCTGCGCTCGTGGCCCAATGGCTGGGTCCGCGCAGCACCACCATGCGCATCGATCGGTGGGACTGCCAGACGGGTGGTGCGTATCGCTACGTGGCCACGGACGCGGACGGCGAGTACGGGTTCCACGGCTCGTTCCATGACGTCCGACCGTCCGAGGTCATCGTCCAGACGTTCACGTTCGATGGGTGGCCCGATGGCGTCGCCCTTGAGCGGCTGGTGCTGGAGGACCTCGGGGATGGACGGACCCGCCTGACGACCACCTCGCTCGTGGACTCGTTCGAGGCGCGCGACGCGATGCTCCAGAGTGGCATGGAGGTGGGTGTCCAGGAGGGCTACCAGAAGCTCGACGAGCTCCTGGCACGCTGATCGCTCGCGCCAGCCACACCCGGCCGGCGGAGTCGTCTGCCCGGTGTTCGGCGCCGCCCGCCCCGGGATCGTCCGGATCCCTCCCGTCCGCGGCGACCGACGACTCCACCGCGCAGCCCGGACCGAGGACTCCACCGGACGGCCCGGACCCACAGGATCACCGAGCGACGACGGACCAGCTGCTGCCGCGGATCCACGTGATACCATTCGGAGTCGCCCCGTACCTGACCCGGGCGCGTTCGCGCGCGCCCATCTGCCGGCACGGCCGGATCAGAGGAGTCCATGAGCTTCAACAGCCTGACCGATGGCGCTGCGCCGTCCAACGCCCTGACCACCACCCGCCTCAAGCGCCAGCTCGTGGAGCAGGCCATCACCGCGGCGACCGCCGCCGACTGGGAGGAAGCGGCCCGCATCAACGAGCGGCTGCTGGAGCTCGGCGCGGACACGGAGGCGGAGAACCGGCTCGCCAAGGCCTACTGGGAGCTCGGCGAGCTCGGCAACGCGCGGGAGCACTACCAATCCGCGTTGGCGCTCGACCCCACGAACCGCATCGCGGAGCGGAACATCAACCGCCTGCGCACGCTCCTCGCCGAGGCCGGCAAGAAGACGGTCGCGGCCAAGCCGGGCAGCAAGGCACCCGTCACGATCTTCGTGGAGGAGACCGGCAAGACCGGCTTCGCGCATCTCGTGGATCTCGCCTCGGCACGCGAGCTCGCCCAGGTGAACCCGGGTGATGCGGTGGAGCTGACACCGGACGGTCCGCGCCTCCGGGCGACCTCGAACGACATGGTCATCGGCGTCGTGGAGCCCCGGGTGGCCGCGCGTCTGCTGAAGCTCATCGCCGAGGGCAACAAGTACGCCGCGGGTGTCACCAGCCTTGGCGACAAGGACGTGCGCATCATCATCCGCGAGGTCTACCAGGACCCCAAGAACTACGGCAAGGTCTCGTTCCCGACCGCCGCGCGGGTCTCGGACCTGCGGCCCTACACCAAGGGCACCCTCGTGCGCGAGGAGCTGGAGCTCGAGGATGACCTGGAGCTCGACGAGGAGGACGAGGAGGTCGAGGACATCGGCTCGGTCCTGCCCGCGGACGTCACCGAGGACGAGGCCTTCGAGGCCGAGGAGTCTGACGAGGACGAGGAGGACTAGCCGGCCAGCGCCGGCCCCTGGTCGGCGAGGCAGGGACCCCGATCCGCTCCGAGCCGCATGACGGCGGCTCCGGGATACGGTCGGGACCCCGTCCGCGTCCCAGGGCCGCCGACGCATCCGGCGGCACCGTCATGGCAGAGCCGCGGCCGGCCACGCTCCCCCGCGCCACCCGCGGCTCGTCGCTGCCCGCGCTCGAGCGGTTCGCCCCGCCGCCCCCAGAGGACCAGGTACGTGCCTGGATCGAGGCACGCAGCAGCGCCTCCGACATCGTGGTGGAGCTCCACGGCCGAGGCGGCTGGATCACCCGCAACGCCGCCGAGGACCTGCGCCGCGGCTACGATCTCGAGTCGACAGCGCTCACCCGCCTCGTGGCCGAGCTCGTCCTGCGTCCGCCGGACCTGCGTCATCTCGACGCGGCGTTCACCGCGCTGGTCGACCAGCAGCGTGCTGGCTCCACGCTCCGGGAGTCGATCGAACGCGCCTTCCTGTCACGCTGTGGCAGCTGCGGCGGCCCGGTCGTGGTCGAGGAGTTCGTGTGGGACGGTGACGCCCAGGCGCCATCCCGCCGGTCGTATCGCTGCGGCCACTGTCGCGAGACGCGTGCGGGCGACACGCGGACGGTGCCCGTGGACGCGGAGGACATCGCCACGGCCCGGACGCTCGATCCGTGGCCGGCGCGCGACCGGCTCATCGGCCGCTTCCCCGTGCCCGAGGCGGACCACGAGCTGCCCGAGCAGCTGCTGGACATGTACACCGCGCGCACCCTCGACGCCATCGTGGGGTTCCTCGAGCGGGTGGAGGGGGACCTCCGGGCGCCCGGTATCGAGGCGGCGCTGCGGTTGCTGCTGGTGGGGATCCTGCTGCCGGCGAGCAAGCTCAACAGCTTCCCCGGCCGGGTCGCCCAGCCGCGCATCATCGGTGGGCGTCTGCGTCCGGTGGGCGAGCGGCAGTGGCGCGAGCGGAACCCGTGGCTGCTCCTCGAGGATGGCTACCGGACCATCCGGGGCTTCGTCCAGCGTCTCGAGGCAGGTCGCTATGGCCAGTTCCGGGCACGCTTCGGTCCGGACCTCATGGCGCTGCGTGACGGCGCCGCCAACGTGGTCGTGCACCAGGGTCTGAGCCTGTCGGCCGAGGACGCGTCGGCCAGCCTCGCCACCGGTCAGGGTGGATCGCGCGTCCGACTGGTGCTGTGCCAGCCACCCGTCCACTGGTCACCGGAGAACCTGGCCTTCGCGTATCTCGCCACGGTGCTCGGCCTGGGACTCGAGGCCGCGCTCAGCCTGCCCCTCGATGCCGTGTTCGAGACGAGCCGCCACGATGCCCGGAGCGAGTGGGCACGTGACGCGGCGGAGCTGCGCAGCTCGCTGGCGGCCGTGCGACCCGGCCTGGGTGGCGACGGCGCCGCGGTGGTGCTGCTCGACCGGCAGCCAGCGGGCGCGGTCGTGGCGAGCGTCCTCGGCGCTGCTGGCGCGGGCTATCGGCTGCGGGATGTGACGTTCACCGAGAGCGGCCAGGACATCACGGGTGCCATCGAGCTGACCACTCCCGATGGTCCGCCGCCCGTCGACCGGGACCTGCCCGTGGCCCTCGATCCGCAGCAGCCGCTGGGCGCAGCGATCGCCACGCTCGCGGTGGGCATCCTCCAGGCGCGTGGGGAACCCGCGCGCTATGAGCGACTGCTGGGCGAGGTGCTCCTGGGTCTGGACCGGTCCGGCCATCTCCGGGGCATCACCCAGGCGTGGGTCGGTCATGCTGACGCGGACCCCGAGGGGACCGACGAGCCGGTGGCCCCCACCTCATCCGCCGGGCCGTCGGTCAGCGCGCCGCTCCCCGGTCCGGGCGCGGGGTCGCCCGCAGACCCGGACGCGGGATGGCTCACCGACGCGATGGCCCATGACCCGAGCGCGTCGTCACCGCCGGACGCGCGGCTCGAGACCGCGGCCTACGAGCGACTCGCTCGGTCAGGGCTGCTGCCCATGCCCCGCGAACGATCGTGGCGCGATCCGTCACGGCCCATCCGTGGCGACACGCCACCGGCGCCGGACGAGTCGCCACCGACGCCGGACGAGACGCCGGGACTCCGGGAGGTGCCCGACACCCACGTCGCCCGTCCACGCGTCGCTGCTCCGGGAGCTGCAGCCGAGTCGATGGACCCGGGCCGACCGGGCGCCCATCCCGACCGCCTGTCCGGGGACCATCAGCGGGCGGACGATGCGCCGACGGACAGCGCGTCGACCGAGAAGCCGGCGCTCGGGTCGCCGGCGCTCGGGTCGCCGGCGACCGACACGCATCCGGGCGAGGGCCAGCTCTCGTCGAGAGCGGACCTGGTCGACCCACTGACCGGCCATGACCCCGTGCGCCTGATGCTCGACGCGGTCGCCGACGAGCTCCACCGTGCGGACCACCCGCGACTCATGGAGATCGAGCCGGGTCGCTGGTGGCTTCGTGACCCGGGGGACATCGCCGGTGCACGGCCCCCGCTGGCGGACCGCGTGGAATGGGCGGTGTACTCGCTGCTCTCGACGGGCGGCGGCATCCCGGCGGCGGCATTCACGCGTCGCATCA
>CAZYTQ010000095.1:0-3748 GCA_964650135.1 uncultured Anaerolineaceae bacterium
GACGCGACGTAGCGCTTCTGCTCGGCGGTCATCTCGTCGATGGTGATGCCGAGCGCCTCCAGCTTGAGCCGCGCCACCTCCCGGTCGAGGTCCTCGGGCACGACATACACCCCGGGCGCCAGCTCCGCGTGGTGCTTCGCCACGTACTCGCCGGAGAGCGCCTGGGCCGCGAAGCTCATGTCCATGACGGCCGCGGGATGCCCCTCGGCCGCGCCCAGGTTGACGAGCCGACCCTGCGCGATGACATACAGCCGCTTGCCGCCCAGGTCGTACTCCTCGACGTTGTCACGGACCTCGCGGACGTGCCCCTCGGCCAGCTCCGCGAGCGCCTTGAGCTCCAGCTCCGCGTCGAAGTGGCCGCTGTTGGCCATGATCGCGCCGTCGCGCATCTCCACGAAGTGCTCCCGTCGGAACACGTTGAGGTTGCCGGTGGCGGTCACGAAGACCTCACCCCAGCGCGCCGCCGCGGCGGCGGGCATGACCTCGAAGCCGTCCATGTGGGCCTCGATGGCCTTGATGGGATCGACCTCCACCACGGCCACCCGCGCACCCATGCCCTCGAAGCGCATCGCGATGCCCCGACCCACCCAGCCATAGCCAGCCACGACACATCGGCGCCCGGCCAGCAGGAGGTTCGTCGCCCGCAGGATCCCGTCCACCGTCGACTGGCCGGTGCCGTACCGGTTGTCGAAGAGGTGCTTGGTGTCAGCCTCGTTGACCGCGATGACCGGAAAGGTGAGCGCCTTGTCCGCGGACATGGCACGAAGGCGGATGACGCCGGTCGTGGTCTCCTCGGTGCCGCCCCAGATGCCCGGCAGCTGGTGGCGACGCTCCTTGTGGAACAGCGACACCAGGTCGCAGCCGTCGTCCATGGTCATCTGCGGATCGATGTCCGCGACCGCGTTCAGGTGGGCGTAGTACGTGTCCCGGTCCTCGCCGCGGCGGGCGAAGGTGCTGATACCGTAGCGCGCCACGAGCGCGGCAGCCACGTCGTCCTTGGTGGACAGCGGGTTGGACGCGGACAGCGCCACGGTCGCACCGCCCGCCTTGAGGGTGCGCACCAGGTTCGCGGTCTCGGTGGTCACATGGAGCGCGGCCGCGATGCGTACGCCCGCGAGCGGCTGCTCGCGCTCGAAGCGCTCCCGGATGAGGCGCAGGACGGGCATCTCCCGCTCCGCCCACTCGATGCGGCGGACACCCTCGTCCGCGAGTCCCAGGTCCGTGACGTCGTGTGCGGGGAGTGGCGCGGTCTGGCCGTTGGCGGCGTCACCGGGGATGGGCTGCATCGATGGCTGGGTGGCGGCGAGATCCGTCACTCACTCCTCCTTGCTGGTCGGGTCCCTCCGTGTGGTCGGGACCCATCGCTTGAATGGCCCGAGGATGCTATCCCAGACGCTCCCCTTCCGATGCACGAGCCGCTCCTCGAAGCGGGTGTGCTCCTGGTAGCCGATCGCCCGGTACGCACCGAGGGCCGGTGGGTTGTCGGCACGCACGTTGAGCACGACCTGGTCGCAGAAGCGCAACAGCTCCTGGGTGACGGCGCCCGTGACCGCCTTGGCCAGGCCGCGACCCCGGTAGTCCCGGTGGGTCAGCACATTGCCCACCGCCGCCAGGCCGAGCTGCCGACTGATGACATGGGTGCCCGCGGCTGCCACCAGCCGACCATCGATGCGCACGCCGTAATAGACGCCGTTGGCGACCGCCTCCGAGGGCAGCCACGAGGTCAGCCCGAAGTCGTAGAGCTTGTTGAGCTCCCCCACATCGGCAGCGACGAGGCGGATCGCGCTGGGCGCGGCCGGCTGGAACGAGGCTCGGTCGACCCACATCCGGACCATCGGCGGCCCCTCCTGGACCCGGTACACCGAGCCGACCGCATCGAGCAGCTCGGGGCGCGCCGCGAGATATGCCGTCCTGGGACGAAGCACGTCGTGGAGCACGGCCGAGACCCCAGCCGGCTGGCCCATCACGAACAGCGGTTGCGGCGACAGCCCCAGGTACTCCAGGGCGACCGCGACGGGCTCTCCCCGGTCGAGGGCGACCCCCCAGCGGGTGCGCCCGAACTCCCGGTCGTCGAGGTCACACAGGGCGTAGGCGGCCATCAGTCGGTCGGCCTCGAGGAACTCGCGCAGCAGCTCCCGGTCACGTGTCGACCGGACCTCGATGGCCGGTCGGAGCACGGAGCCGGCGCGCGCGACGGAGGCCATCAGGCGGCCCCCTCCGGTCCTGCGGCAGGGGTGCCGATGGGCGTGCCGACGGCAGGGGTGCCGACCGGCGTGCCGACGGCCGCTGTCCGCCGCGCCTCACGCCGGGCCAGAGCCGCCGCCAGGGCCATGCCATCGGTCGGCGTGATGACAGCCTCCTCGGTCACGAAGCGGTCGATCCATACCGCTGGGATCACATCCAGACCCGGGTTCCAGCCCTTGGCACGGTCGAGACGGGTGCCCGTCGTGTGCAGTCGCAGGTCGCGTGGCTGGCGGTCCTCGCGCGGCAGGGAGGCCGCGTCGGCCGTGGCCGGGTCATACGTGGTGATGGGCGCACAGGCGAGCACCGGCACCGGGCCGCGTCCGCCGGCCGGCGCGGCCGCCATGGCCGCGACGACCCGGCTGCCCACGATCGCGGATGCCGAGCCATCGGCCGCGATCCAGTCCACCCCCAGCACGACCGCGTCGATGGGCTCGCGTTCCAGCAGCGCCCCGACCGCCGGGTCGGCCACCAGGGTGTGCTCGATGTCCGCGGTCGCGAGCTCCCACGATGTGAGCCGCGCGCCCTCCATGCCCGGGCGGGTCTCGGTGACCCATACGTGGACCGTGCCCCCCGCCTGGACACGCGCCAGCAGGGCTCCCGTCAGGGGCCCGAGCATGCCGTGGGTGAGTGCCCCCGGATCGCCATGGACCAGCACCTCCAGTGGCCGACCCTCGGGTCGGGGCAGGATCCGCTCCAGCGTCCGTGCGATGGCAGCGTGATCGGCCTCCGCTTCTGCGGTCAGCCTGTCCGCGTCGACCCGCAGCGCGTCCGCGACCGCGCCGCCGTCCGCCTCTCGGAGCGTCTCGGCGATGGCCAGCGCACGATCGACCGACCAGCGCAGGAGACGCGAGCCTGGTCGCGCGAGGGTGAGGGCCCGGGCCACCCGCTGGATCTCGGCTGCGCGCTGTGTGACCGTTCGGTCGTGATACTCGCGGGCGGTCAGGGCGATGCCATATGCCGCCAGCTGGGCGATGAGCGGCCCGCCCCGCGCAGCGCCCGTGCGCACATAGAACGCGACATCGGATGCGCGACGGCACGCCTGCTCCACGGCCTCGTCGGGCAGCCGTCGCTGGTCGAGCAGCTGGAGCACATCACCATCGAGACGGTAGGGACTGCGATACGCCGCGTCGGAGGGTGCCCTTGCGGCCGGTCTCGATGCCGGGAGTGCCCCACGAGCCGAGCCGTCGCCCGGTCCGAGTCCCATGCCCACGAGCCCGGCCGCGGCATTGACGGGCATCTGCGACACCGCGCTCGCCATGCCCGCGACCTGCGCAGCCGTCTCGAAGGCCTGCTTGCCGAACACCCGGAAGAAGGCGCGCCGACCCGGGTCGTGGGTGGCCGGCGGGCCAGACGGTGATGTACGAGGGTGAGGTGGGGTCGACGGCGGTGACGTTGATGGCGACCGCGCTGACGCCGGTGTCGGGGATGCCGCCGCGGCCGAGGACGTGGAGGTCGATGCTGCTGTCGGGTCCGACGGTGGCGGCGGGTGCGCCGGTGCCGGTGC
>CAZYTQ010000095.1:3758-9052 GCA_964650135.1 uncultured Anaerolineaceae bacterium
CCCGGAAGAAGGCGCGCCGACCCGGGTCGTGGGTGGCCGGCGGGGCACCGGTCAGAGCCCCGGGAGCTGTGGCTGCCTCGGGGTCGTCGGGGTCCGGCGTCGGGCCGTCAGTACTGGACGACGCTGTGGATCCGCTCGTCACCGAGGCGTGCCCTGCCCTTCAGGAACAGCAGCTCCACGAGGAAGCTGAGACCCACGATCTCGGCCTTCAGCTGCTTCACCAGGTCGATGGTGCCAAGGACCGTGCCACCGGTGGCGAGCAGATCGTCCACGATGAGCACCCGCTGTCCGGGCGTGATGGCGTCCTTGTGGACCTCGAGCGTGTTGGTGCCGTACTCCAGCGCGTACTCCACGCTGATGGTCTCGGACGGCAGCTTGCCCAGCTTGCGCACCGGCACGAACCCCGCGCCGAGACGGATGGCCATGGGCGCCGAGAAGATGAAGCCACGCGATTCCATGCCCACCACGACGTCCACCTTCGCGTCCGCGAACGGCTCGATCATGAGGTCGATGGCCTCTGCGAATGGCTGCGGCTGCTTGATGAGCGTGGTGATGTCATAGAACAGGATCCCGGGCTTCGGAAAATCCGGGACCTCGCGGATCTGCGCGCGAAGGGAGTCGACGGACACAGGGCCCCCAGGGTGCGTGCGGCGGGTCAGGACAGGTTGGCCTGCGCAGTCTAGCGCAGCGCCCTACCGCGGGTCCCGGCGTCCGTCGTTCCCGAGCGTGGATCTGGGCATGCGTGACATCTCCGCCGTCGGCACGTCGACAGCATCGCCAGCCCCATGCACGGCGAGTGCCACCGATCGGAACGGAGGAGACACGACAGCATGTCCACACGCCGGATGGGCAGCGCCCGTGCCATCCTGGGTCTGATGCTCGCGCTGGGCATCCAGACCCCGCTTGCGGCGCAGGGTCGGTTCCCGCCACTCGCCGACTGGCCGCTCCTCATCGGGGATGCCGCGTCGACCTGGGGCCTGCGGCCGGACGGCGATGGCCCCGATGCGACCGCGCCCGACGGGAGATGGACCGTCACCGCCGAACCGATGGCGCACCGGCGCATGGTGGTCCATGTCGCGGTCGAGACACCCGCGGTCCCGATGGCGCTCGAGCCGGGGCCCGCCATCCTCGTCACGGCCACCGCTCTCCAGGGCGGCTACGGTGGCGATGTCGGCTACGAGCGGCTCGTGTCGCTGCACAGCCTCGCGCTCCCGGCATGCACCGGCGACCCCTGCATCTTCGAGGCGGACGTCACGGTCGACCTGCGCCGGTTGCCGCGCATCGCTCGACGGGAGCGGAGGCTGGAGAGCGCGTGGGCGGGCGTCGGATTCACGCTCATCCGCACCTTCGGGGCCGGCTCCTGGCTCCAGACGCTCACGAGCGAACGTCTGGATGGCACGTCGTTCTCAGGGACCCCCGGGGCGCCGGAGCCATGGGTGGGCTCCGCCTATCCGGCGGGCCTGTTCCCGGCCGAGGGCATCTCCGTGTGGCGCTACGCCGATGTCGCGGGCCCAGATGTCCAGGCCCTCATCGCCTCGGCCCGGTCCGAGCTGGGCGACACGAGCAGGCCACCGACCACGACCCCGGTCCGGATGGTGGCCACCACGACCGGCTGCACGGACGGTCCGCCGGACATGTCGCTGATGACCACCGATGGCGACCAGGTCACGGCACGACCCACGCGGGGGGGACGGGCCTTCGTGGACGCGACCTGGCCACTGCCCGTCGGCACGGCCTGGCGAGTCGGCTTCGACCCGGATCCGTCGCGCACGGTCGAGGTCGGTGACACGCCGCTGCTCGTGACCGCCCGATACCGGTGTGGCCAGGATGGCCTGGTCATCGAGGACGTGGCGTTCGCGGAGATCATCACCCCGGGTCCCTGAGGTCATCGATCGCGGCCCGTCCGCACTGCCGGCGACCCGGCCGGACCGCTGCCGATCCGCTACCCTGCGCCGACACACATCCGACGCACACGGAAGACGGGACGCCGCGTGACACCATCAGACGATCGATCCGGGACCGGTCGACCCAAGCGCTGGCGGGCCGGTCTCCTGCTGCCGATCGTGATGGCCACCTTCGGCCTGGCCTGGCTGACGCTCCATTCGCCCCTGCGACCGGAGATCGATCGGTGGCTGGGGGTCGACGGCCCGTGCACGGCCCTCTGTCGGGGCTGGCGTGAGGTCGCGGAGCGGGTCGCGATGGCGTGGCTCATCGGCTGGTCGTGCGTGGCGGCCGTGCTGGCCGCTGCTCGTCTCGGTCTGCGCCCGAACGAGCAGCGGCTGGCCTGGATCGTCGTGGCGTACGCGCTCGCGACGGTCCCTGCGGCCCTCCTGGGTGGCCTGGGCGACATCATCGGGAGGCCCCTGCTGCGCCCGCCCATGGGGCCGATGCTCGCGTCCCTGCCTGCGCTCGTCATCGCCGCCTGGGCGTGGACGCGCCCTGCGCGCCCACCGGCGGCGTGGCCGGCGATGCCACGCTGGTCGCCGGTGACCTGGTGGATGGTGGGTGTCGCCGCACTGGCTCTCGTCGTCTCGGGGGGCATCGCGGCCTCGTTGCCGCCCATCGGCTTCGACGAGCTGAACTATCACGCGCCCATGGCGGTGCTCCTGTGGCGTGACGGGTCGCTCGTCTCCTTCCTCGAGGCATCGCCCGGTCGCATCTGGCTGTCGCATCCGGGGACCTCGGAGCTGTGGCTGGGCAGCCTGCGGATGTTGGGTGGCGAGGCGATGTTCGTCCTCGGACAGCTGCCGTTCGCCATCCTCGGGGCACTGGCTGTCTCGGCCATCGGCCGACGCCTGGGCGTGCCGGGCCGGCTCGTCGCCGTCGGCGGAGCGACGTGGCTGCTGGTGCCCATCGTGCTCATCCAGATCGGGCGCGTCTCCGATGACGTGATCGCCGCCAGCCTGGGGCTGGCGGTCGCGGCGTGGCTGGCGGCACCCGCTCGGGAGTGGTCGAGTGGGCGGGTCCTCCTGGTGCTCGTCGGGCTGGGCCTCATGGCCGCGACCAAGCTGGCGATGCTGCCGGCGGTCGCCGCCCTGGGCGCGCTCGCACTCGCGTGGTCGGTGCAGGCCATGCGTCAGCGTCCGGACGCCCGACACGCGATCCTCGCGGGGTGGGCGGTCGGCGTGGCGGTCGCGATCCTGGTGGTCGCACCCTGGGTCGTGCGCGGGATGCTCCTGTACGGCAACCCGCTCCACCCGGCCGCGGCAGGACCGTTGGCGGGGGTCGCCCAGACGAGCCTGACGCCCCTGGACGGGCGATTCGTCCCGTCGGCCGCGTGGTGGCCGCTCTACCCGCTGCTCGCGACCGACGACAACAGCTCGGGCCTTGGCCTGGCCTGGGTGGTCGGGGCGCTGCCGGGACTCGTCATCGCCCTTCGGGTCGCTGCCAGCCGCCGACCACTGTGGCTGCTGGGTGTCAGCGCCCTGGTCGTGCTCCCGGCGTGGTGGCTGCTGACACGCCATGAGCCACGCCACCTGCTGCTGCTGACGGGTCTGCTGGCGACGGTCGTCCCCTTCGTCGTGGCGGGGGTGGCCCTGCGCTGGCGAACGCCCGTGGCACTCATGCTCGGGGCGGCCGCGGCGCTGTCCGCGGCCGTCACCCTGAGCTCGGTGCTGGCGGGGACGGTACGACTGCCGAGCGACCGAACTCGCCTGTACGTGTCCATGGCACGCACCGAGGCGGCGCTGCTCGAGCTGCCCCAGGTCCATGACGTGCTGCTCGATGACCAGTGCCTGCCCATGCTCGACCTGCCCTATCCCATCCTCGGGCCGACCCAGGATCGCCACATCGCGACCATCGGGTGCGCTGCCTCCACGGACGACGTGCTGGCGACCGCCGAGCGATACGGCCTCGACCACGTGTATGCGGTCATCCGCCGCGACGAGCACACGCTGCTGGATGCACGGTATCCAGGCGATCGATTCGAGCTGCTGCATCGCTCGGCAGACACCACCGTCCTCGGAGTGCCGCTCGAGCGACGGCTGTATCGGATCATCGAGGAGCCGTCCGCGCCAGGCGGCTGACCGACGCGGAGGGCGCCGCGGTCCCGACGCGCGGGCCGCGGGTCGCCGCGCGCATCGCGCCTCCCATGGACGCCGCCGGTGGAATGCCCGAAGGTGGGTGCCTCCTCAGGCCTCCATCTTGGCGCGCATGCAGTCGAACGTCTGGTCGATGAGCTTGCGCGCCGTGCCCTCGATGAGCCGCGCACCCACGCTCGCCAATCGTCCGTGGATCGCGACATCCGCGGACCAGTCCATGACCGTGGCGCCGTCCGGCCCATCCGACAGGTCCATCCGGGCACTACCGTCGACGGCGCTGCCCGGTGCCCGGCCGCTCGCCGTCAGCGACGCATGGTCCGGTTCGCGGGTCTCGCCCCGCGTCACGTCCACGGCGAAGGTCGCCCGGATCATGCCGATGCCCACCTTGGCGGTCACCTTGAAATGCTGGTCGTCGACCACCTGGACACCCTCGACGCCAGGGCCGCAGGAGGCGACCTGTGACGGGTCGTTGACGAACGCCCAGACGGTCGCCCGATCGGCCTTGATGGGCACCTGGCCCTCGAAGTGCATGGTCGTCCTCAGCAGCGGGATGCGTCGATGATGCCAGCCCGGGGCGAAGTCGGCGCCACGCGACGAGCGGTCAGCTCCCGATGGCCTGGAACAGCAGCAGCTCGGACGTGAGCGCGCCGTCCCGCCGGATCGCCAGGCCCGACTCCATCAGCGCCACCCCGTCCAGCTCCGCGATCTGCCCCGAGTCATCCCACGTGACACGGTAGCGTCGGCCGCGATCGAGGCCACGCGGGCGCACCGTGATGGTGTCGCCACCCGGTGCCGACAGTCGGAACACGCCGATGATGGCTCGGCAGCGGTCGCGGGATGCGGTCTCCAGCACGCCCCACCCCTGTGGCTCCGCGCCATGCAGGGTCGGCGTGTGGTGGTAGATACGGCCATCCCGGAGATGCGGGCGGACGAAGCCGGTGAACAGGTCGACCATGTGGCGGATGCGAGCCACCTGGTCGGCGTTCGTCCGGGCCCCGCGCGGATCGAAGATGGCCACCGACGGTCGGGCGAACAGGAGCAGCCGAGCCTGGAAGTCGATGCTCCCGGTCGTGTGACCGTCCTGGCCGCCGACGAGACGGTCGACCGACTCCGGTGGCAACGCGATGGTCATGCCGTTGGTGACCCGGAAGGAGCGCGGGCCGATCTGCCAGTCGGTGATGTCCGTGTGGCTGAAGCGCTGGACCATCGCAAGGTCCGTTCGGCCACCACCCCCAGCGCAGTTCTCGAGGATCA
>CAZYTQ010000095.1:9062-12664 GCA_964650135.1 uncultured Anaerolineaceae bacterium
CCGATCCGGTCCCAGACGCCGTAGAGCGCCTCGTGGTAACGCCATGCGGCATTCTCGAGGAAGCCGTGGCGTTCCGTGGAGGCACTCGACCACGTGGTGCCGGTGTTCTGGTCGAGGCGGAAGAAGTCGAGCTGCTCGGTTGTGATGAGCCGCGCGATCTGCTGCTCCATCCACGCCGCGACCTCTGGCCGGGTGAGGTCGAGCATGCCCCCCAAGCGCTGGCGTCCGGCGGGGTCCGCGGCGAGCCAATCGGGATGCTGCGCGAGCATCTTGCTAGCGTTGCCGAGCCGCTCTGCGTCCATCCACAGCCCGAACAGCATCCCCTTGGCGCGCACATGGTCACGGAACGGCGCGATGCCATCCGGAAAGCGGTCGAGGTCGACCTCCCAATCCCCGACGGTGTCATACCACGGACCCCCGGGTGGCGTGTACCAGCTGGCATCGATGAAGAAGACCTCCGCGCCGAGCAGCGCCGCCCGATCGATCTGCTCATGGACGGACATGGGCGTGATCTCGACCTCTGGCCCGATGCCCGATTCCACCCAGCCGCCCCGCCCTCGCGCCTGGGGTCGCCAGACACTCCGCCGGATGTGGTCATGCATCGATTGCACCGCGGCGTCGAGGTCGCCGAACAGAATGCCGAGATGGACCTCGGGGGTGCGTACGGTCTCGCCGGGGTCGAGCACCCGCAACGGTGCAGGCCCTTCTGGGCCGGCGCGGAACCACAGCCGGGCCGTCCCGTCGCCGACCAACGGATCGGCGTCCAGGTCGAGCTCGATGACGGCGCCCCCAGACCACGCCACCTGGCCGATGACATGCTCGCCGGTGGCGTTGTTGCGCACCACGAACATGGGGTGGCGGTAGCGGTCGCGGCGGTACCGCGCGTCGATCCGAAACCCCGCCGTGGGCAGCGGATGCCACTCGAACCGACCTTCGTCGCCCCAGCGATCGCTTGCGATGTATCCGACGTCGAACAACGGCAGCCCCGAGCCTGCCATGTGCGCCGACCAGCGCCGCACTTCCTGGAGGACGCCGCTCCACGGGGCCACACTGCCCAGCGCCGCAGGGCGATCGGCCGTGTTGGTGACCTCCAGCCAGCGTCGCAGGATGGGAGTTCCGTCGAGCGCGGTGTGGATGGCGACCTCGACGGGTCGCAGCTCATGACGCAGGCGCACGATGGCGATGCCGCCAGCATCCTCCTCGATGCGCTCAGCACCCAGCCAGGTCCACCGGGACGCCAGCTCCTGACCGTCGACCTCGAGCCGGAACGACTGGGGCATCGGGTGGCGGTCAGGGTCCAGCCGGACGCCATCCCACGCGCTCATGAAGCCACTGGCGTTCCAGCCGCGGCCCACGAGCCTGCTGTCGAGCAGCGCCTCCTCGTACACGGTCAGACCGCTCCGCAGCGTGATGCTCCAGGGCTGGTCTGCGATGTGGATGTCCATCCAGCCCGTGGCCATGCTCCCGTCCTTGACGCCAGGCGTGGCCACGTCGCCGCCGGTCACTCGCTCCTCCTGTCCGCTCATGATTGGTCCGGCCCACGCGTGCCGGCCCAGTCGAGAAGCCCCATCAGCAGGTGGTCCGCGGCTGGGTGGCGATCCAGGTGCTCCAGGATCCGGAATGCGTTGAGGAACAGCCGGCCACGGCCCACCTGCCAGGCGCCCGCCACGATCCCGGACGCGTAGCCGCCGGGCGTGGAGTACCCCACCGCGAACGCGGCTCCGGCCAGCTCGTCGGGCACCGGCAGACCCGAGAACATGCGCGGGCCCAGGAGCGGGCCGTACACATCCCAGTCCATCAGCCCAGGCCCGCCCAGTACGGGAGCCTCCAGGCCAGCCCAGATCGGATGGCGAGCGCGGACCCATTCCCGGTGATAGACCCAGTCGTAGAAGCCCTCGCAGCGGCCCGCATGCTCGACCGGGAGCCGGCCGAGACTCTCGTCGCCGCGCCGGAGAGCCTCTGGATCGAGGACCGCGACCGTGGCCCCGTCGCGCAGTCGCTCCGTGATGCGTGCCCACGCGACGTCGGCAGCGAGCGACTCGTCGGGCGCACCGGCTACCAGGATGATCGGCGGTCGCGATGCGTCGTCCAGCCCGATAGCATCCACGCCGCGGGCCTCGAGCCATGTCTGGGCTGCCGCCGGCATGCCCCACATCGCGACCGCGAGGCGGTCCGCGATCGGGTCAGGGGCCGCGCTCACATGCAATGGCAGGCGGCCACCGGCCGGCCATCCACCCCGCTCGAGCTGTACCGCGAGCAGGTAACGGCCCGGCTCGTCAGGCGCGTCGATGGTCACATCCAGGACCGGCACCGCGAGTGGCAGCGTGCCGTCCGCGTCACGGGCGACGACGACCTCGGGACGTGCCTCCCACACCGTGCCCCGAGGTCCCCACAGTCGGACCGTGGCGGGGTACCGACCCGGCGCAAGGACGCCCTCGTTGGCGAGCACGAGCTCGATGCGCACCGGACGACCGGCATGCACATGGCGTGGCTCGCTCAGCAGCGACCATCGGAGCGGCGCCCAGCCATCCGCCAGGACGTCGAGGCTGCCCGGCTTCCAGCGGCGCCAGAAGGTCCAGAAGCCCTCGCCCGTCAGAGCATGGTCGAGCAGGCCCGTGACGTTGAAGCCCGGGATGCGCGGGTTGGACCGGACGATGTCGAAACCGAGCTCCCGGTAGCGGGCATGCTGTCGCTGGGCCGCGCGAAGGAAGTCATGGGGAAACGGGTACAGGTCGTCGAGGCCGAGCTCATGCCAATCCTGCTCGAAGCGCTCCGCCATCGAGCGGATGAGGGTCGCGTCGAGGAGGTCGGGCCGGGCGCCCACCTGCTCGTAGTCGCGGGTCTCGCCGATGACGTCCATGAGGCTGCCGATGCCGTACTCGGACAGCATGTGCGGCTTGGTGCCGGCCCCCAGGCCACGGAGGAACGCGATCGCCTCGGGAGCGTGGGGCACGATGGGATAGGTGTGGGTGTCGCCGTTTCCCTCGATGCTGCCCGCGAGGCTCAGGTCCCCGTTCACCCAGGCCGACGCGGTCAACCACCCGGTCGCAGGGTCCGGCACCAGAGTGCGACCAGCCGCACCGGGCGTCTCGTGACCCCACACGTGCTCCCAATCCGTGCCGCCCGGGTTCGAGACGGACCCGATGCCCGACTGAGCGTCGAAGCGGCCACTGTTCAGGATGACCAACCTGGTGGGATCGAGGGCGCGTACGGCCGGCAGGCTGTCGACGGCATGCCGGAAGCGTGCCCCGTCGAGCGTCTCGGTGAGCAGGCCCCACACGGTCACGCACGGATGGTTTCGATCACGCAGGATCATCCCGCGCAGCGACCGGTCGTAGCGCTCGACCATGTCGGGTGAGTCCGCGAGCAGCCAAGCGCCCATCGGCTCCTCGTAGACCATCAGGCCGAGCTCGTCCGCGAGGTCAAGCTGCTCGGGCCACGCCACGCCGGACATGAAGCGGATGGTGTTGAACCCCGCTGCCTTGGCGTAGATGAGGTCGAGCCGGAGCATGTCCCGCGTCGGAGGCACGATCTGGCCGACGGGCACATGGTTGCCGGTATGCGACGAGCGCAGCAGGATCCGTCGACCGTTGAGCTCGAAG
>CAZYTQ010000096.1:0-12498 GCA_964650135.1 uncultured Anaerolineaceae bacterium
CCCGGCGGGGGGCGGCCACCCGGCGATGCGCAGCGAGTCGCGGGGGCCCGGCTCGATGCGTATGCCGACGTGGGCGTGGACGTGCTGGAGGTGGGCATCCCCACCCGGGACCCGTGGCTGGACGGCGCCGAGGTCCGCGAGAGCATGGCGCGGGCGCTCGACGCGGGCTGGGATGCGTTCGACAGCGCCCGGGTGCTCGGGGCATGGCGCGCCGAGCGCGTCCGGCGAGGCCTGCCGACACCCGCGATCCTGTGGTTCGGCTACCCCGACCTGCCGCTCGAGGCGCTCCGTGACGGTGCGGCGGCCGGGGCCCTGGACGCGCTCCTGATGCTCGCGGAGCATCAGCACGCGGCAGGCGCGACCCTCCTCCAGGAGCTGGCGCGTCTCGGTGTGGCGCGCTGTGCGTTCCTGCCCTGGGAGCCCGCGCCGAGCGACCTCGCTGCAGCGACCGAGGCGACGGGCTATGTCATGGTCCAGGCCCGTCCGGGGGTGACCGGCACGGATGGCCCGGCGGCGGATCCGAGCGCCCTGGTCGCGGCAGCTCGGCAGGCAGCGCCGGATCGACCCGTCGTGACCGGCTTCGGCATCAGCTCCCCTGGCGACGTGCGGCGCGTCCTCCGCTCGGGCGTCGATGGCGTCATCAGCGGCAGCGCCTGTGTGCGGGCGCTGCGGCTCGGTGGCATCGAAGGGCTCCGAGCGCACCTCCGGAGCCTGGTCGAGGCGGCCACCGGCGGTGCGACATGACCACCCCGCGGGCCGCAGCGCTCGGGGTGGATGTCGGCAGCACCTCGGTCAAGGCGGGTCTCGTCTGGCTCGATGACGCGGGCGGGGTCGAGGTCGTCGGTCGGTCGTACCCGACCCATCGTCCGCGACCCGGTTGGGCGGAGCAGGATCCCGCCGACTGGGTCGATGGCCTGGCGCGGTGCTGGACGGAGCTCGTGCGCCGGGTCGGCCCGGTCGATCTTCGGTCGGTGGGCGTGTGCTCCCAGGTGAACACCCATGTCCTCACCGATCGGTCGCTCCGGCCGTTGACGTCCGCCATCACGTGGCAGGACCTGCGCTGTGCGACGGAGGCCGCGGAGCTCGACGCGATCGCCGACGCGCGACGCACCGAGCTG
Source organism: uncultured Anaerolineaceae bacterium (assembly GCA_964650135.1). GTDB lineage: Bacteria > Chloroflexota > Limnocylindria > Limnocylindrales > CSP1-4 > JAFMJV01. Next base: position 1,119 of record CAZYTQ010000096.1, read on the forward strand.
TGGGGCGGCCCGTTCACCATCGACACCTCGTTCTCGCTGTCCCGGGCGCTCTGGTTCGCGCGTCATGCCCCCGACGCGTTCGAGCGTGCGCGCTGGATCATGTCGCCGCGGGACTTCGTGGTCGCGGCACTCACCGGGGACGTGGTCACGGACACCATGAGCCCCATCGGCGTGGTCGGGCCGGATGGCGACTACATCCGCGGCGTGATCGACCTGGTGCCGGACGCGGCACGTCTGCTCCCACCGGTCCGACCATTCGATACGCTGGCCGGTGTGACCCGGGCCGGGGCGGCCGGGCTGCCGGAGGGTGTGCCCGTCGCGGTGGGCTCGATGGATGCCTTCGGCAACGTCTACGGCTCCGGCCTCGTGGTGGCCGGTCGGGCGATGGAGGTGGCCGGGACCTCGGAGATCCTCGCGGTCGCATCGGACCGTGCCGTGCCGACGCCCGGGGTCATCTCGTTCGCACCCGTCGACGGGCTGCACATCCACGCTGGACCCACCCAGGCCGGTGGCGACTCGCTCGCATGGGCGGGACGTGTGCTCGGCATGCAACCCGGTGCGGTGGTCGACGCGGCCGCCGAGGCGCTCGAGGACCCGCAGCCGATCGTGTTCCTGCCGTATCTCGCGGGCGAGCGCGCACCGCTCTGGGACCCCGACGCGCGTGGCACGTTCCTGGGCATCACCACATCCACCGAGTCACGCCACCTGGCGCTCGCGGTGCTGGAGGGGGTCGCGTTCTCGGCGCGGCACCTCCTCGGCGAGTGCGAGCGGGCGGCGGGCGTACCGGTCAGCGACCTGCGGCTGTCCGGTGGCGGGGCCCGCAGCGCCACCTGGAACCGGATCAAGGCGTCCGTGCATGGACGACCCGTGTCCGTGCTCGCGACACATGACTCGGCGATGCTCGGCGCGGCGATCATGGGTCTGGTCGCGGCGGACCTGGAACCGGAGCTCGCGGTCGCCGCGGAGCGATACGCGCGGGTGGCGGAGGTCGTGGCGCCCGATCCGGCGTCCAGCGGACGACTGGACGACCTGTATGGCATCTATCGGGAGACCTACGCGGCCCTCAAGCCACTGTTCACACGGCTCGGTCAGGCGGACAAGTCCCGCTGACGGAACCCTACAGGTGGACGGTGAGCAGCATGCGACTGGCGGTCACCGCGCGGACATCGTGTCGGACGCCTGGCGCGAGCACGAGCAGCGACCCGGCCGGCATCACATGCTCCTGGTCGCCGGCCCGCATCCGCAGCTCACCCGTCAGGACCTGGACCGTGACGTCGCCGTCCGCCGCGTGATCGAGGAGGTGGCCACCCGCCTCGAAGTCGAACAGGACGACCGTGGTCGTGCCTCGCCGATGCAGCGTGATCTGGCGGTGGCCGTTGCGTTCGCCCATCGGCTCCTGCTCGAGCGCCTCGGCCTCGGCGGCGAGGTCGAACAGGATCGCGTCACCCACGAAGCGTTCCCTCGGGGGCCGGCGGCGCTGGGTGGGTACCGGGTCGCTCGCGGGGCGGGTCATCGCGTCCGAGGTTCGGTCGGTCGTCGGGTCGGTCGGCTGTTCGGTCATCGCTCGGAGCCTCCATCGACATGCCGATGGGAGACGTACCCTCCCACCGGGTTCCGGAACCCGACCGCCAGCCGGTTCCAGCCGTTGATGGCCACGATGGCCAGCGTCAGCGCGGCCTGCTCGGCCGGGTCGAACTGCGAGGCCATCCACGCGAAGTCGTCGTGGGGGGCGCCCGTCACCGCGACGAGGGTGAGCGATTCGGTCCAGGCAAGGGCTGCGCGCTCCCGGGCGTCGAACACCGGCGCCTCGCGCCAGCTCACCACCAGGTGGAGTCGCTGCGGATCCTCGCCCATCGCGATGGCGTCCTTGGTGTGCATGTCCAGGCAGTACGCGCAGCCGTTGAGCTGCGAGGCGCGGATCTTGACGAGCTCGCGGAGCTTCGGCTCGAGGGTGCTCGCATCGACGACGCGTTCAAGGCCCTGCATCGCCCGGACCACGTCGGGCAGCACCTCCGCATAGGCGAGCCGGGTGGGCTCGACATCACGCTCCATCGTCACACGCTCCTTTCGCCAGTCCCCCTCCATGGTGCACGGACCGGGCGTGGAACGCTCGACCGGCGACATCGCGCGACCGGGAGCCCACGCGCGTCGAAGCATCTGCCGAGTCGGCTGGCCCGGACGTCGGCGCGGCCTCCGCCGATCCCCGGCTATACTCCACGTCCAGCGCCGCGCTGAGCCGCGCGCGGACTCGGTCGGGGCGTGGCGCAGTTTGGCTAGCGCGCAGCGTTCGGGACGCTGAGGTCGGAGGTTCAAATCCTCTCGCCCCGACCAGACTGACCTTCTTCCCCGCGGACGGCGGCGGCCCCGAAAGCCGCGTCCCAGCCCCGCGCCTTGGCGTGGGCGGTCAGCGCGAACGTGCAGTCGGTCACCCCCAGGACGTCGATCCGCTCGAACACGGCTTCGGCGATCGCGTGCCGTCCGGCGTCCGAGGTCTTCGCCCACAGACCCGGCAACTCCTCGAGGTACGCCCGCACGCCCAGCACAGGTACTGGGCGAGGTCGCTGGCCGCCGACGGGTTCAGTCCCGATCCTCTCCTTGGCCAGGAGTGGGCGGCGCAGGCCGGGCGGGTGGTCGTCATCGGGGAGTCGGGCGAGACGCTGCTCGACCGTCGGCTGTCCAGGACGCCTGCCGCCGCCGGCGAGGCCAAGAGCGGCATGGCGTAGGTATGCCCCGTGGTACCGCCCGACTCGATGGCGCGGCGGCTCACGCCCCCTTCCCTTGGATCTCCGGTTGACATTGAAGGGTTATCGGCGCAATCTCGTCTCATCCCTTCATTTAGGCCGAGAGATTGAAGGGTTGTAGCCGGAGACCGTGTGCCGAGGACCGTCGAGCGAACCTGGGAGGGCGACGCTGGCGCGGTGGGCGGACGCCGGGCGCGTGCCTCGTTCCGGTACCAGGCATTCGTCCCCGACGAGATCGCGGCGCTCAGCCCCGTCGTCCCGTTCGAGGTTGCCGACCTCTCGGCGGATGCCGAGGCGGCGACCCGGGCGCTCAATGAGCGCGCCTCGGTGGGCGGCCTGGAGGCGATCGGCCCGCTACTCCTGCGGTCGGAGGCCGTGGCGTCGTCCCGGATCGAGGGCTACGACGTCTCCTCGCTCAACCTCGCCCGTGCGCTCATCGACCCTCGCGCGGCGCGTGGCAGCGCGAGGATCGTCGCGGCGAACGTGTCCGCGATGGAGGAGGCGATCGCGATCGGGGACCGCACCGAGCCGGTGACCGTCGCCGACCTGCTGGCGATCCACGCGGTGCTCATGGCGGGGGACGAGCGCGCGCGACCCGGCCGCGTGCGCGAGGAGCAGAACTGGATCGGCGGCCGGCTCGGGAACCCGTCCGATGCGGCCTTCGTACCGCCGCCCGAGGACCTGGTCGAGTCGCTGCTCGAGGACCTCGTCGCCTTCGTCGCCCGGGATGACCTGCCAGCGGTGGCGCAGGCCGCCGTCGCCCACGCCCAGTTCGAGACGATCCACCCGTTCATCGACGGCAATGGCCGCGTCGGCCGGGCCCTGGTGCACGTCGTGCTCCGGCGCCGCGGCGTCGCCGCCCGGTTCGTCCCGCCGGTGAGCATCGTCCTGGCGGCCCGCCCCGCCGCCTACGTCGAGGGGCTGACGGCGTTCCGCGAGGGAGGCGTTGCCGACTGGATCGGCTCGTTTGCGACCGCCGCCGCCCGTGCGGCCCTGATGTCGATCGAGCTGGCCGACCAGGTGGCGGCGCTGCAGGTGACGTGGCGCGAGCGCGCGGGCCGCCCGAGGGCGGGGTCCGCGGCGAGCAAGCTCATCGCTCTGCTACCCGCGCTGCCCGTGCTCTCGGCGCCGACCGCCCGGGCGGCGATCGGCGTCAGCCAGCAGCAGACGCTCGCGGCGCTCAAGGCGCTGGCCGAGGCCGGTGTCATCCGCCAGCTGAGCGCGGGGACGTACGACCGCCAGTACGCGGCGACTGAGCTGTTCGACCTGCTCACGGACTACGAGGAGGGGATCGTCGGCTCGGCACGGAGCGCGCGGCCGACGCCGTAGGCCAGCCTGGGGCCCTTCTGCGGTCGGTCACATCTGTGGCCACGCCCATCGTCATCGCAGCACGTGCCCCAACCTGGGCGCACACGGGCGAACCTGAGCGAGGTCGCCGGGCGGATCTCGGCGCGCACTCGCCTCGGGCGCGTGCTGCTGGCTCTCCGGCGCCCTATGGCGCCCGTGGGCGAAGCCGCAAGGGACGCTCGAGGCGTAGCGTCCGTACCTCCACCCCCATCGCATCGAGCACGGTGACCTCGCGGACGCTGCGCAGGAAGAGGAGCGCGCTGTCGTCCCAGCGCCCAATCCAGGCCGCGATGTCATCCGCGGTGACGCTCTCCGGTCGGAGTGGGACGCAGATGGCTGTCCATCCCGGCTCCGACAAGCCGAGCGGCATGTTGCTCGACTCGATGGCCGAGATCGTCGGCTGGCCGAGTCGGATGTGGTAGTGGCCGCTGTGCACTTCAAGGACGTCGGACAGCGCGTGCAGCGTCATCAAGCCGATCCCGAATCGACCGGTCGCCATGTCGTTGTCGGTCTTGTTCGATAGCCACGGCGTCGTCAGGGCCAAGACGTCGGACAGCGTGACGAGGTCGCCGTCATGGACCGCGACCAGACGGTTGTCGACGATGTGCAGATGGACGAATGACGCATGTGCGTCGTCTGCGTTCTGGATGATCTCCGCGAGACCCTGAAGCCGATCGGTCGACAAGGTCTCCGCGCCGGCACGGGCGCCGTCAAGAGCAGCCGTGAAGACCCCTGGGGCCTCCTCGAAGAGGCGCGCGAGCTCCTGAACAGCCCCGGGCTATCCCTCTCGCCCCGACCACAGTCGCATGACTCACACCGGAGCATGCGTGCAGCACGTCGGCGTGCCCTGGGGCCCCTGCGAGGTACCGCGCGTCAGTGCCCAGGCACCGGGCGCGAGCCGGTGTGCGACACGGGGGATGACCGTGACGAGTGACGAGCTGTTCCGAGCGATGGCCGCCGTGATCACGGGCGCGTTCGAGACCGTCCGCCGGGCGCTCCGGTGGTTCTGGGATGGTTGATCCGCTGTCGCTGGCCAACATCGGTCCCGTGGAGCTGCTGGTGCTGCTCCTGCTGTTCGTCCTGTTCAGGCCAGGGGTCGGAGGCTGATCGGTGGGTGGCACGTATGGCGTCGTCGGTGCCTGAGCGGGAGGTCGTCCGAAACGTGAACGGTGGGTGAACCGGCCGTTGACATGCCCGGCCCAATGTGCGCACCGGGACGACGTTCGGAGGACGGGATGGACCCGACCGCCATCAGCCTCGTCATCGTGGCCATCGGCCTCGTCATCGCCATCATTCTCGAGCCCCGCCGTTCCGACCGGCTCCCGGGCTCGCGCCGACCCCGGCCGCCGTCCTCCTCTCGGCTGCCGGGGTCCGGCCACGTCGTCAAGCCGGGCCGGGGACGCCCATGAAGCTGGAGCCGCCGCCATGCCAGACATCACGCTCGACCCGGGCCACCCGCTCCGACCCGAGGATGTCCCAGGCCCTGACCACGATGAGGGTGACGACACCGACGAGGACGGCGACGTCATCGCACGAGTGGCCCAGGAGGAGGCCAGGCCGGGCGTCGGACTGCCGGCGGCGGGTATCGCCCAGGAGTTCGGCAACGAGCGGAGCCGCGAGCGTCCGGACTGAGATCCTGACCTCGCCCGATCGGGCGTGGCGCGGGATCATGGGGGCGCTGCCCTGCATCACGTCGAGAGCGATCGTCCATCTGGCGGGACTGCTGCGACCGGCACGCCCGCGGTGGGTGCCCGGCCGCTCTCAGGCAGCCTTCGGCCCGCGTCGTCTGGTCCGGCGTGGCTTCGGCGCCGGCTTGGCTCGCGGCACGCGCGGCGTGGCGGGAGCCATGGGCTGGCGCGTCGGGCCGGAGCCGAGGAAGGCCGCGGCCAGCTTGCGCTCCTCATGGTCGACCTCGGTCCAGCGGAAGCCGCCGGTCTCGGGCGCGCACCGACCACAGGGTGCCGTGTCCGGGTCATCGAGAGCGGCCGCGAGGAACACCATGAGACAGCCGTCGTGCTCGACGTATGCCTGCATCTGGGCAAGCTCCGCCTCTCGCATGGCGATGACGCGGGCGATGCGCTCGACGCCCTCCTGCCACGGCTCGCCGGTGAGCGAGTAGCGGTCCTTGTCGCGTGCCACGACGCCATCCACGTGGAGCGACCGCACGATGGTCTCGACGCGCTTCCGGTGGAGCTTCGTGACCGCCGTCAGCTCCCCCAGGGTGCGCGACCTGCCGATGGCCAGCTCGTCGATGACGGCACGGAAATCGGCGACGGGCGGAAAGGCGCTGTGGATGAAGTAGCGCGCGATCTCGTCGTCCTCGCGACCGGAGAGCAGGATGCCGTACGCGTCATCGACGCCGCGTCCCGCTCGGCCCACCTGCTGGTAGTAGGTGATGGCGGATCCGGGTCGTTGGTAGTGGATGACGAAGCCCAGGTTCGGCTTGTCGAAGCCCATGCCCAGGGCGACCGTGGCCACCAGCACCTTGAACTCGTCGGCCAGCAGCCCCAGCTCCAACGCCTCACGCTCCTGCTCCGACAGCCGGGCGCTGTACGCCCGGGCATCGATGCCCCGCTGACGCAGGAAGGCGGCCACCCGCTCGGTGTCATCGACGGTGAGGCAGTAGACGATGCCCGCGCCGCGGATCTTGGGGATGTACTGCGAGAGCCAGGCCATGCGCTCGGCCGGGTCATCGATGACATGGGCGCCCAGGCGCAGCGAATCGCGCCGGAGTGGTCCGTCGATGGTCACCGTGGCCTCGCCCAGCTGTGCCTCGATGTCCGTGATGACCCGCCGGTTCGCCGTGGCGGTCGTGCCCAGCACGGGTGTGCTCGCCGGCAGCGACTCGAGGATCGCGCCGATGCGCCGGTAGTCGGGCCGGAAGTCGTGACCCCAGTCCGAGATGCAGTGGACCTCGTCGACCACGAACAGGCCGATCGATCGCGCGACGGAGGGCAACGTGTCTCGCATGAAGCCCTCGTCCGCGAGCCGCTCGGGTGACACGAGCAGCACGTCCACCTCATCAGCGGCGAGGGCGTCACGGATGGCGGGCCATGCGTCCCGGTTGCTGGAGTTGACCGTCACCGCACGCAGACCGATCCGCGCCGCCGCCGCGATCTGGTTGCGCATGAGGGCGAGGAGCGGGCTGATGATGACCGTCGGCCCCTCGCCGCGGTCACGCAGGACACGCGTGGCCAGCCAGTAGACGAGACTCTTGCCCCAGCCCGTGCGCTGGACCACGAGCACACGCGCACCAGCGGTGGTCACTGCCTCGATCGCGCGCCGCTGGTCGGTCCGGAACGTGGCATCGGCTCCGACCATCCGCTGCAGCAGCGACGCCAGCTGGTCGGGGTCGGCTGCCTCCACGGTCATCCGATCCCCCTGGCCACGCTGGTCGCTGGTCGACCGATCGACCTGGCAGCTCCGGGAGGGAGTATGACCGCGGGGCGCCGGGACGACATCGGCCGCCGATCGGTCCGGGGCGCCACGGTACGATCGGCCGGCTGGTCGGCCAGCGGTTCCACTGGCACCCTGCCGGACATGGCCGTGACACGCATCCGGGGGCGCCTGGGAGCACCCCGCTCGATCGCCTCGCTGCTCGCGCTGACGGCGCTCCTCGCATCGCTCGCGCTGCCGTTGCCGATGGCCGCCCATGGCAACCCCGGTGGCCACGCCCCGGTGCCCACGGCCGGGCGCCCGGCGAACACGTCCCGGCCGGACACCGTCATCGGCAATGGGACGGCGTCGAGCTGCACCGCATCGAAGGTGGTCAAGGCGGTCGCCAAGGGGGGTGTCATCACCTTCCGTTGTGGCAAGAAGCCGGTCGTCATCCGCATGACCGCCACCGCCAAGGTGTACAACGACAAGCCCGACGTGGTCATCGACGGCGGTGGCAAGGTGACCCTGGACGGCATGGGCGCTCGGCGCATCCTGTACATGAACACCTGCGACCCGGACCTGGTCTGGACCACGCCCCACTGCCAGGACCAGGCGCATCCGCGACTCACGGTCCAGAACATCACGTTCCGCCACGGCCGCGCCACGGGCACCGAGACGATGGATGGCGGGGGCGCGATCTTCGTCCGGGGTGGCCGCTTCAAGGCGTTCAACACGCGGTTCGTCAAGAACCGCTGCGCGTCGACCGGCCCGGACGTGGGCGGTGCCGCGCTCCAGGTGTTCTCGCAGTACCACGGCAAGCCGGTGTTCATCGTCAAGAGCACGTTCGGTGGGCCGGATGGCCGCGGCAACCGGTGCTCCAACGGTGGCGCCATCTCGAGCATCGGCGTGTCATGGACGATCCTCAACAGCCTGTTCCACGGCAACCGCGCCATCGGCAGCGGTGCCAACCCGGCGAAGCCGGGCACGCCCGGTGGCGGCAACGGCGGCGCGATCTACAACGACGGGAACACGATGACGCTGCGCATCGAGGGCACCAAGATCGTCCAGAACCGCTCCAACCACGAGGGCGGCAGCGCCATCTTCTTCGTCAGCAACGATCGCTCGGGCGAGGCCCACATCAAGGGATCGACCATCAGGAACAACACAGGTGACGGCTTCCAGACCCACCCGAGCATCTTCTTCCTGGGCAAGCGCATCACCTTCACGGACTCGGTCGTCCGATAGCGTCCGCGGGGCGCTGGACGCGAGGGCCGCGGCGTGATGACCGAGGCGTCGCCGCCGGCGTCAGCCGCCGGTCTGCTCCTCGAACTCGTCACGGGTGGTGGGCACGGCCGTCCCGAGCGCCGGCAGCCCGGAGATCGGCGAGCTCTGGCTCGAGACCTTCCAGTTGTCGCCATATCGCAACAGGGTGAACCCCAGGGCATAGGTCTGGCCATCCAGCTCGATGAGCGCCAGCCGCTCGGTCAGCTCGTCCGCACCATAGATCGCCGCCATGGCGGCACCGTTGGCGAGGTAGCGCTCGTTGGTCGCCATGTCCGGCACGGGGAAGCGGCTCGCCAGGACGGTCAGCCCGGCGAGTCGAGCCGGGTCCACGGCTGCCACGAACGCCGAGATCCGGTCTGCGTCCGCCGGCGCGATGATCTGTCCGTCGACCTCCTCATCGGACAGGAGGCCGTATGCCAGGCTGCGCACCTGGCCAAGGATCCAACTCGCCTGCTGGTAGCGGTTCATGTCCCCGAACAGGGGGTACTCGCCAGGTGCGAGCGACTGGATGAGCGCCAGGACCTGCATCCGCTCCGAGTACGCCTGGAAGTCGAAACCGGCGACCATCTCATCGGTCGCGGAGGCGGCGAGGATGGCGTCCACGTCATTGGCCGCGATGGCGGCGACATAGGCGCTGACCGCATCCTCGGGAGTGGTCGCGCCCGGGGCGGGACTCCCCTGTGCCAGGGCGGTGGCGGAGCCCATGGCGACCAGGCCGGCAGCCATGACCAGGGACAGGACGCGACGACGCATCATCGACCTCCAGGTGCCAGTGGGTCGTCCGGATATCGGCCGACCGGGTGTCAGCCTAGCTCAGCTGGTACGCGCGCAGACTCGCGGCATCGATCACATCGATCATGGAGGGCTCGTCCGGGACGTGCTCGTGCCAGCCGGGGAGCGGGGTACCCAGACGTCGCGCGAGGATGCCGATGATCGACCGCGCCTTGAACGTGGCGATGCCAGGCAGCGCACACAACCGTCGCTCCACCTCCGCCGCGTCCGCGGGTGGTGCCCAGATCCGGGCCGCATCGCCGTCGTAGTCGCGGACCACGATGGCGCACATCGCCTGCACCCGCCGGGCCATCATGTTCGGGAACCGATGGAGCGCTGGCGGGGTCCGGGCGAGGGCCTCCAGATCCGCGGTGGCCGTCTCCGCGATGATCCGGGCATCGAGCCGACCGCCCGTGCGGCTGGCCAGCAGCATGCCCCCCGAGAACGCCTTCGGGATGGTCACCCGCTGGTCGAGGATGAAGCCGATGATCAGCGCCAGGGGCTCGCGCGCCAGCATCGTGTCGGTCGCCGGGTCGCCGGTATAGGGCAGCGACGTCATCGGCTGGTCGGTCGAGGCCGGGGTCACGGGATCGGTCATCGGGGTCGATGGTACAGGCGCCCGGACCTACGTCTCCGCGCTGAGCCGCAGCTCCTCGAGGTCGAGCTCCCGTTCCATCGCCCGCAGCACGCCATCGTCGATCTCGCCGCGCTCGCGCATCTCGGTGAGCGCCTGCCGCTCCGCCGTGAGCACACTGCCCAGGATCGTCCGATGCTCCAGGCGCTCCTGCTCGACCTCCGACGCGGCCCCGTCCGAGGCGGAGCCGAGGTGCTCCAGGCGATGACGGAGCTGCTCGCTCATGCGATCGATGAGCGGCTGGTGTGCGGGCCATTCGCCCCGCAGCCGGTCGAGCTCGTCGAGCGCGGCCCGGGTCGATGTCCGCCGCGCCTCATCCTCCTCGCGCGCCACGTCGTCGTCCGCACGGATGCCCAGCCGCCGGATGAGCGGTGCGAGCGTGAGCCCCTGGCCCACGAGCGTGACGAGGATGACGCAGAAGGCGAGGAACACGAGCAGGTCGCGCTCCGGGAAGTCGAGCGGCAGGGCGAGCGCCGCGGCCAGCGACACCGCGCCCCGCATGCCCGCCCAACCCACGACCACGAGGTTGGCGAGCGGGACCGGCGGCTCGTCGGGGTCGGTGCCCCGCAGCGCCTGTGCCAGCGTGGTCGACCCGAAGACCCCCACGAAGCGCGCGGCGATGACCACGAGCGAGATCACTGCCGCCCAGGTGAGCAGCTCGTCCGCTGGTCGGTCGGCGACGGCATCGAGGACCGTGGGCAGCTCCAACCCGATGATCAGGAACGCGAAGCCGTTGAGGGTATAGGTCACCCACTCCCACACGGACGTGCCCACGAGCCGTGCATCCGAGGACAGGATGTGCGACTGGCGATAGCCGAGCAGGAGCCCAGCCGTGACCGCTGCGATGACCCCCGAGCCATGGAGCTGCTCGGCCGGTAGATACGCCAGGTACGGGATGAGGAGCGACAGCGAGACCTCGACCGGCGGGTCCGAGAGCCGCGACCAGATCCAGCCGGCCACGACCGCCGTCGCGAGACCCACGCCGATGCCGACCACGAGCACCCACAGGAAGTCCAGCACGGCCTGGCCAGGCTCGAACACGCCCGATGCCACGGCCGCGACCGAGACGCCGAACGCGGTGAGGGCCGTCGCGTCGTTGACGAGGCTCTCGCCCTCGAGGATGGCGAGCATCCGTCGAGGCACCGCGAGGGGGCGCAGGACGGCGATCGCGGAGATGGCGTCCGGGGGTGCCACGATGGCGCCGAGCGCGAACGCGGCCGCGAGC
>CAZYTQ010000097.1:0-1979 GCA_964650135.1 uncultured Anaerolineaceae bacterium
AGCGTCCGGGGCGCTCCGCCGGCTGCCCGCGCCGCCGGTCGCGATCCGATGGCCATACCCGCAAGCTCACCGATGGGCGTGGCGGCACGGAAGTAGGCCTCGAACCGGGGGTCCTCCCAGACCAGCGAGCGATAGGCTCGGCGGGAGGCCGCGGCCAGCTCGTCCATCATCGCGGACCCGGCCGTCCCCACGGCACGGGCTCGCTCCGCATGTGCCGGCACCGAGGCGAGCAGGACAGCGCTCGTGAGCTGCTCCAGGTGCCGCTGTGCGATCACCGGGTTGGCGTAGCGGTCGGCGATCACCTCGCCCTGCTCGGTGAGCTTGATGCGCCCATCGACCGAGCCTGGCGGTCCGGCCAGGATGGCCTGGCTCATGGGTCCGCCGCCCCGGCCGATGGCGCCGCCGCGTCCGTGGAACAGGGTCAGGGTCACCCCGCGACGTCGTGCGGCCTCGACCAGCTGCTCCTGGGCGCGATACAGCATCCAGGCGGCCGCCAGAGGCCCCGACTCCTTGGTCGAATCGGAGTAGCCGAGCATCACCTCCTGGCGATCGCCACGCGATGCCAGATGCTCGCGATAGCCCGGGTCCGCGAGCAGCGCGTCGACGATCTCACCACTCCTCTCCAGGGCATCCGCGGACTCGAACAAGGGCACCACGTCGAGCGCCACGCCGCCGGCCAACGCCGCGAGTCGCAGCACATCCAGGACATCCTGCGCGCCGCGGGTGAAGCTGATGACATATCGATGGCAGGCGCGCTCACCGTATCCGGCCTGGATATCGGCGATGGCCCGGAAGGTCGCGAGCACCTCCGAGGTGACCACGCCGGGTGCGACCTCCCGATCCGACCCGGCGGTCGGGGTCCCCCCCCACTCGGCCACGGCCCGCTCGTCGCCGGTGGATGCCACGCCGGTCGGATCGGCGGGACCCTCGAGCGCCGCGAGCGCCCGCGCGTGGACCTCGCTGTGCTGTCGCACCTCGAGCCCCAGCGCATGGAACCCGAAGGTCTCGACCTGCCAGCGGAAGTCCTGGAGGTCGCCCCATGCCACGCGTGCCATGCCCTGGGCAAGGAGCCCTCCACGCACCACATCGATGGCTGCCAGCAGCTCACCCGGGTGGCCGTATGCGGACGGATCCGCGTGGCCGTCCACGAGGACCGCACGCGTTCGGCGGAGACGCTCGCCCATCGCCGTGAATGCCTGGCGCCACGGCTCACCCGGGAACCGTCGACGCGCCTCGGCCATGGCCGCGGGTAGCTCGCGCTCGTCACGTGCCAGCTGTCCTCGCAGCGCGACCGGCAGCTCGTCGAGCGGCGTGGTGGCCGCGACGGTCTGGGCGAGGCGCGCTGTCACCGCCTCGTAGCCCCGGAGCACGTGGTCGGCATGGATGCGCATCGCCTCCCGGGTCACCGCGGCGGTGACATACGGATGGCCATCACGGTCGGCGCCGACCCACGACCCCCACTCGAGATACGCCGGGATACGTGGCGGACGGGTGCCCGTCCGGCCCGTGTCCCGGGCCGCGCCAAGGGCGACATCCGGCGCGTCGTCGAGCGCCCCATCGAGCGCCCGGTACAGGCGGGGAGCGACGACGAACAGCGACTCATCGAAGAAGGCCATCGCGCTGCGCACCTCGTCGAGTGGCGCGGGTGCCTGCACCCGCAGCGGCGAGGTATGCCACAGGAGCGTGACCTCCTGGCGCAGCCGGCGGCGGATGGCGGCGTCGTCATCGGGCGTCAGGCGCGGATCGTCGAGCTGGTCGAGCGCTCGATAGCAGCGTCGAAGCGCGATGAGCATCGTCCGACGGCGGGCCTCCGTCGGATGGGCGGTCAGCACCAGCCCCACGGACAGCCGCTCGAGGGTGCTCCGCCAGCGGCTCCGGGGCACGCCAGCCCGACGCAGCCGGTCCACCGCATCCGCCACCGACCCATCGACCAGGCCTCGCGGCGAGGTCCGGGCGCGTCGCCGGAGCCGTCGGACGCG
>CAZYTQ010000097.1:1989-12468 GCA_964650135.1 uncultured Anaerolineaceae bacterium
CGCTCCTTCTCCTCGGCCAGGTTGGCAAGCTGGAAGTACAGCCCGAATGCGCGGATGAGCACCTCGGCCCGGGGTCCGTCGATGCCGTCCAGCTCCGCGGCCAGCGCCCGCCGCTCGTCGACGCTGTCCGTGCGTCGAAGCGCGATCGCCGCACGTCGGATGCGCTCGACCAGGTCGAGCAGCTCCTCGCCCTCCTGCTCCACGATGACCTCGCCCAGGAGGGCGCCGAGCAGCTTGACCTCCCGGGCCAGCGGGTCACGGGCGCCCGACGTGCCGATGCCGCGCGGTTCGGCGCGGACAGCGGCGTTGGGGCGCGGGTCGCGGGCGGTCATCGGCGTGCAGGCTACCCTGCCCAGACGTTCGGTGGTCGCATCGCGTGCACGATGGCAGGCATCTGGGACATGATGCGGGTCCACCGTGACGCGATGTGTGGAGGTTCTGGTGTGATGACGTCATCCGCGCGATGGATGCGGCTCGTGGCTGCCACGGGCGCGGTCCTGCTGTTGACAGGCTGTGTCCGACTCTCGTCGGTCGGCTCGAGCTTCGAACCGTCGGTCGAGCCGAGCTTGGCGGCCCTGCCCAGCGTGGCGCCGCCATCCCCCACGCCGACGCCCGCGGCCACCCCGCGGATCACCCTGGCACCCAGCCCATCGCCGTCGGCCACGCCCACCGACGCGCCAGACGACGGTGCGCAGGTGGTCGAGGTGTCGCTGCTCGATTCGATGGAGATGGTCCCCGACCGGATCACCGTCCAGGCCGGCACGCCGGTACGCTTCGTGGTCACCAATGACGGCGCGACGGAGCACGACTTCTTCATCGGCTCCGATGCCCAGCAGAAGCAGCGGGAGAGCGGCCAGGGTGAGCCCGGACCGAACCGCTACATCGAGGTGCCACCGGGCGAGACGCGCACGCTCACCATGACCTTCCCGGAGGCGACCCGCACCATCGCGGGTTGCGTCCGGCCCGGCCACTACAGCGCGGGCATGAAGGCGACGGTCATCGTCCGCGAGCCATAGGCAGGACGACGCGCGGCTCGCACGGACGAGGCGTACGGAACGCACGAACGGGTGCCACGCGGCACCGCGATGGGAGATCAGGGGGATGACCCCCGGTACCTTCGGGCCTATGCTGCAGCCATGTCACGCACCGCCTCGTCCCTGGTGACCATCCTCGCCATCATCGGTCTCGTGATCGCGGTACCGGCCGCGGCCGCCGCCGCGGAGACGTGCAGCGTCACGGCCACGCCGCGGCAGGGCGAGCCCGGCACCCGGTTCGTGATCAAGGGCTCCGGGTTCACGCCCACCACGGTCACCCTGACCCGGGGCGACGAGGAGCCGCGTGTCGTCGACGTGTCGACGGACGGCGACAGCTTCCGGTTCGCGCTCATCGCTGCCGAGGCGGATGCCGGCCGCTGGCGAATCAAGGCCGCGGGCTGCGATGACACGACCGCCATCCGCGTGACCCTGCCGCCGACGGCGACCGAGACCGTCATCGTGGCCGAGCCGGACCGCTCCACGGACCTGGCCCCTGCGCTCCTCCTGGGCGTCCTGTTCCTCGGCTCCGCCGCGCTCATCCTGCCCCGCCTGACGCGAGCCGGTCGCTCGCGGTAGCCTGAGGGGGAGGTGCAGACCCAGCTCCCCGTCATCCGCACGTACACCGGCCCGGATCGAACATCCGCGCAGGAGGCCTATCGCCGCGACGCGCAGCAAGCGCGCCAGACGGGGTGGCACCCGGTCGCCCATCGGTGGCGCGTGGTGGACGGCCAGCAAGAGCTGGCCGTCGTGTTCCAGCCCGAGGATGCGCCGATCCCGCTCACCGATCCGAGCGATGACACGCTGACTCGCGGCTCACCCACGGCAGCTGCGGCTGTCGGAACGCCCGAGGGGCTCGGCCCAGCCGAGGAGCTCGCCACGCACGAGGCGCTCGCCACGGACCATCCGACACCCGACATCGCGGTCGCCGACGATCCCCGCATCGACCGACCCGAGCCGGCCGCCGGCTCCCGACCCGAGGAGGCCGCCGACCCGCTGGCCGGCGGCGCCACCGACCGGACGGGGGGGCCTGCGCCGGCGCCTCGCTCCGCGGTCGCTCCCCGTGGAGCCGCGTGGTCGCACGCCCGGCTGGTCATCGAGACCATCGACCTGCACGCAGGTGGAGAACCACTCCGACTCATCCGGTCCGGCTACCCGCGGGTGCCGAACGCGCCCATCCTCGAGCGGCGCCGATGGGTCCGCGAGCACGCCGACGCGATCCGCCGGGTGATCATCGACGAGCCACGCGGCCATCGCGACATGTACGGCGCGGTGCTGCTGCCGGCCCACGACCCGGACGCGGACATCGCGGTGCTGTTCCTCCACAACGAGGGGTACAGCACGATGTGCGGCCACGGCATCATCGCCCTGGCCACGGGCCTCATCGAGGAGGGGCTGTATCCGGCCAGCGCGCCCACCACCGTCATCCGCTGGGAGACGCCCGCCGGGATCGTCACGTCCACGAGCGACGTGACCATCGGTGAGGACGGGCGCGCCGAGGTCACCGGGGTCCGCTTCCGGAACGTCGTGGGGTACCTCCACGCCCGCGACCTGCTCGTGCCCCTGGGTGCGGCCGGTCGGCCGGGTGTCGCTGCCGTCCGCGCGCAGCTCGCGTTCGGTGGTGCCTACTACGGCATCGTGGATGTGGCGGACCTGGGGATGCGGGTCACGGTCGATGCACTGCCCGAGCTGCGATCGATCGGCGCAGCCATCACCGCACGCCTGCGGGAGGACCACACACCGCAGCATCCGACGGACGCGGACCTCGGCTTCGTGTACGGCACGATGCTCATCGACCGAGATGCCGTGAGCCCAGCGGCGGGGCTCACCTCGGGTGCCGACCTGCGCTCCGTCACCGTGTTCGCCGACGCTGCGGTCGACCGATCTCCCTGCGGCTCCGCCACCAGCGCCCTGCTCGCATGGCTGCACGCCACGGACCAGCGCGCGATCGGTGACGGCCTGCGCAATGCGAGCGTGACCGGCTCGGTGTTCGAGGGACGGCTCGAGGAGACCGCCACGATCGGTGACCGGGACGGTGTCGTGACGAGCATCGCGGGCACCGGCTATGTGATCGGCTACCACACGTTCGTGGCCGACGAGCGCGACCCGCTGGGAGACGGCTTCCTGCTGCCCTGAGTCGGCTGCGACCGCCCGACGCACGGGCGGCTGCAACCGCAGGGCCCTGGGCCGTGTTCCTGTCCGCGTGTGCATCGAATGCCCTGCCAGGCTGGCGTCCGACCCGAGAGCGGCGTTCCCGGAGTTCGTGCGTCATCACCAGGACCTCGCCTACGGTCTGGCGCGCCGCTGGACACGCGACCCGGCCGATGCCGAGGATGTGGCCCAGGATGCGTTCGTGCGCGCGTGGCGGGCCCTCGAGCGATATGAACCGGCACGCATCGGCGAGCTCCGCCTCCGCGGGTGGCTGGCACGGATCGTGCTCAACGTCGCACGCAACCGGGCGCGGGACGCCGCACCGACACACGCGATCCTCGAGGAGTCGCCCGAGCCCGCGGCCGCCGAAAGGCAGACTCCAGAGGCCGTGCTGATGCGCCATGAGGCCGCCCGGACGTGGATGACGCTGCTGGCGTCACTGCCCGCCCGGCAGCGTGTCGCGGTCGAGCTGCGCCATGTGCACGGTCTGTCCTACGCGGAGATGGCCGAGGCACTCACTCGTCCCGTCAACACCCTGAAGTCGGATGTCCATCGGGGCATCCGGGCACTCCGCGCCTCGCTGGAGGCGGCGGACGAACGAGACCTGGAGGTGGCAAGGTGACGATGCCACGGACGCTGCAGGAGGCACGCGAGATGGTCAGGCAGATGCGCGATGTGGTGGAGACGGCCCCGGATGGCCTTGCGGACGAGGTGCTCGCCCAGCTGGGCATGGCCGATGGCTACGCCGAGGTGGAGGGCCCCATCGACCGGCTGTATGTCGCGTGGGGGCCGGAGGGGGTCATCGCCGTGGAGCGGGTCGGTGACCCCATGGGCTTCGAGACCGAGGTCCAGCTGCGCACCGGTCGACCCATCCGGCGCATGGCCCGGCTCCCCGGCCGACTCGAGCGTCAGGTCCAGCGCCAGCTGGCGGGCGACCGCCAGCGCGACCTGCCGGTGGACCTCGACCAGCTGACCACCTTCGAGCAGAGCGTGCTGCGGACGGTCATGGACATCCCCTTCGGCGAGGTCCGCTCGTATGCCTGGGTGGCGCGGGAGATCGGTCGACCGCGGGCGGTCCGCGCGGTGGGCTCGGCGCTCGCGGGCAATCCCATCCCATTCGTCATCCCCTGCCACCGCGTGGTGCGCACCGATGGCCACATCGGCGAGTACGGCGCGGGCGGTCCCGAGGCGAAGCGCGAGGTGCTGCGCACGGAGGGCATCGACCCCGATGAGCTGGAGCGCCTGGCCGACCGCGGCATCCGCTATCTCGGCAGCGACACCACGGGCATCTACTGCTGGCCGTCGTGTCATCACGCCCGGCGCATCACCGATGCCCATCGGGTGGCGTTCCGGACCGCCGAGCAGGCACGCGTGTCGGGGTTCCGGCCCTGCACCGTGTGCCGGCCTCTCGAGGGTGCCGTGTTCGCGGCCTGAGGCGCGCGCGGACCGGGACTCCCCGTCAGCCCGGTCGCCGGGCGACCACCGACACGATGGGCGTCCGCCACCGGAACGCATCGGCCGGCAGCGTCGAGAGCCGTCGCTGCGCGATGTCCACCAGCCGGTGCGCCTGCTCGTCAGGCAGCCATCGGAACAGGGCCGTCTCATCGTAGCGGATCTTGTATGCGAGGTAGCTCGCGAGGGTCCAGTCGAAGACGAGCGTCTCCTCGCGTGCGCTGACCCGCGCGAACCCCGCACGACGCACCTCGTCGGCGGCGGCGCGGACGCTCCGCAGGTCGCCGGCCAGCGGCTCATCGTCGTCGACCGGCTCGGGCTCCTCGATGCCCAGGTCGATGACCGCCTCGTCGAACTCCTCGGCGGGCAGGAACGGGTCGCCTCGGTCAAGCCAGGTGACGAAGGCGAGTCGGCCCCCGGGCCGCAAGATCCGCCACGCCTCGGCGAGCGCGGCCGGGCGGTCAGGGACCAGCTGGAACGCGAAGGAGCTGACGACCAGGTCCATGGAGGCGTCAGGCAGTGGCAAGTCCGCCGCAGGCGCCGTGATCCAGCGCACCCGCTCGTGGTCCAGTCCGGCCCGCTGCGCCCGACGGGCGGCCATCTCGAGCATCCCTCGCGACGGGTCGACTCCCAGCACCAGCGCCTCCGGCCAGCGCTCGGCGGCGTCGATGGCCAGGACACCCGAGCCCGTGCCCACGTCGATCACCATCGGACCCGCGGCAGGGTCCCCGGCGGCCAGTGTGCCGACCCGGTCGAGCAGACCCCGGGCGCTCGCGTCGAGCACCGGCGCCCACCACGTCTCGTAGTCCTCCGCGTCGCGGTCGTATCGATCGACCAGGGAGCTCACGGTCGGTCGCGGTGCATCCAGCGGCTCGGGCCTACGACCTGGGCTTGCCCACGAGGTGATAGATGCCGCCGCCCTGGGACAGCACGTAGAGCTCGCCCTCATCGTCCTCACCCATGGACACGAACAGCGAGTCGTTCTTCCTGACCAGTCGCTTCACGCTCAGGTCGGCACCCGCCTTCGCCTGGCTCGCGTCGATGGCATAGATGCTCTTGGAGCAGTAGTCCGTGAACAGGTACGCGCCGCGGAGCAGGGGTGACTCGGTGCCGCGATACACGTACCCGCCGATCACGGAGCACCCCTTCGCCCCATGGGCGTACTCCGCCACGGGCATCGTCAGGCCGCGTGTCGAGCAGTTCGATCGCTGGTGGCAGCGCGACCCCTCCATGATCGACCAGCCGAAGTTGAGGCCGCCCTTGCCGGCCGGCTGGATGTCGATCTCCTCGACGGAATCCTGGCCCACATCGCCGATCCAGAGGTCACCTGTCTCGCGGTCGAAGCTGGCGCGCCACGGGTTGCGCAGGCCATAGTTCCAAAGCTCGTCCCGGCCGGCCTTGCCGCGGAAGGGATTGTCCTTCGGGATGGCGTACGGGCGCCCCTTGTCGACGTCGATGCGCAGGATGCTGCCGAACAGGTCGTTCCGGTCCTGGCCGTTCCCGAACGGGTCACCAGGCGAGTTGCCGCCGCCGTCGCCCGACGCGATGTAGAGGTATCCGTCTGGACCGAAGTCGATCCAGCCCCCGTTGTGGTTCCACTCCGGCCGTGGGAAGTCGAACAGGACGCGTCCCGACCCCGCGCCGACCTCCTGGCCCGCGCGTCGTTGGCGGTACTCCACGATGCGGGTGTTGCCGGCAGGCGTGTTGTAGTGGACATAGAACTTGCCGTTCTTCGCGAATCGGGGATGGAACGCCAGGCCCAGCAGCCCTCGCTCGCTGCCCTGCTGCATGCCCACGCGACCCCGCAGGTCCAGCAGCGTCCCCTTGTTGCGGCCTCGCTTGTCCATGATCCGGATGAGCCCGTTCCGCTGGGGCACATACAGGCGGCCCTGGCCGGTGCCGTCGCCCGTGAGATAGATGGGGAACGCATCCAGCCCCAGATCCGCGACCTGTTCCAGCCTGAGCTTGACGCGGCCGGCGCGGAACCTGTCCGCCCCTGCCGGAGAGCGGGATGGCTCCGCGGTCGGCGTCGTCGATGGCTCCGATGACGCAGGCGGCGGCGAGGCCGTCGCACCGGCGATGGTCGCGCTGAGACGCAGCACGCGCCCGTCGAGGTCGACGGCGTACAGCTCGCCTGCCTCATCCTCGCCGAACGCCGAGAGGCTGCCGTCGAGCTGGCCGACCAGCTCAGGGATCGAGGTCCCGGTGGCGATCGCATCGGCGGCCGGCAGCACCCACAGCTTCCCGGAGCAGTAGTCACCGTAGATGTAGGCGCCCTCGAGGCCCGGGAACGCCGAGCCGCGATAGACATGGCCACCCACGATGGTGCAATCGCCCTCGGCGTGGCTGTAGGCGGCCACCGGCAGGGTCAGCCCGGTCCGGTCACAGTCGGTCACCGCGTAGCAGTCAGGCCCCTCCATGATGGACCAGCCGAAGTCGAGACCCCCCTGCCCGGCCGGCAGGACATCGACCTCCTCCCAGGCACCCTGACCGACGTCGCCGATGAACACGTCGCCGGTGGCACGGTCGACGCTGAAGCGCCACGGGTTGCGCAGGCCGGTCGCCCGGATCTCGGGCCGGATGCCGGCGCCGAGGCGTGCCTCGGGATCGTTGGCCGGCACGCCGTATGGGTCGCCGCCGTCGACGTCGATGCGCAGCAGCTTGCCCAGGAGCTGGGTGTCGTCCTGTCCGTTCGCCTCGGGGTCGCCGCCGCCGCCGCCATCGCCCGTGCCGATGAGCAGCATCCCCTCGCTGTCGAAGGCGAGCATCCCGCCATTGTGGTTGCCTGCGAAGTCGGGCATCGCCAGGAGGACCCGCTCGGACGCCGGGTCAGCCACGCCACCGGTCGCGTGGAGCTCGCTCACGATCTGGGCATCGCCACCCTGGCCGGTGTAGTAGACGAAGAGCCGCCCATTGGTGGCATAGGCCGGGTGGAACGCCATTCCCAGGAGACCCTGCTCACCACCCGAGGTGACCCGGTCCGTGATGTCCAGGAACGCATCCGCCGAGACGGCGCCATCAGGGCCGATGGCGCGCACGGTGCCGCCCTGCTCGACCGCGTACAGGACCCGGGAGCCCGTCCCGTCGGGCGTCAGCGCGACCGGCGCCGCGAGTCCCTCCGCGAACGGCTCGAGGTCGAGGGTCACGGTCCCCGGCACATAGCCCGTGGCCACGGGAGCGGGCGACTGCGCGGCGACGACCGCTGGCAGACACAGGATGCAGGCGATCAGGATCGAGATGGTTCGGCGCACCGCGACAGGATAGCCGAGGACCGGCGGGCCACCCGCCGGGGGCACGTCCAGGCCTGGGTCAGTGATCGAGCGCGAACGGCGCGTCGGGGTCGACGCCAAGGGCCGCGATGGCCTCCCGGGCAGCGTCCGCCGCCAGACCCCCGCACCGTGCAAGACCCGCGAGCGCTGCCGCGGCGATGTGCTCCGCATCGACACCGAAGAACCGTCGCAACGCGTCGCGGGTATCGCTCCGGCCGAAGCCATCCGTGCCCAGGCTGGTCCACGCCTCGGGCGCGACCCACCGAGAGACCATGTCCGGCCATGCCCGGATCCAGTCGCTGACCGCGATGACCGGCCCGCGGCCCGCGCCCTCGGACAGCAGCTGGGCGACGACCGGTACGCGTCGCGGCTCACCCGGGTGGAGCAGGTTCCAGTGCTCCGCCCCGAGCGCCTCGTTGCGCAGCAGCTGGTAGGACGTGGCGCTCCAGACATCGGCCGCGACCCCGAAGCGGTCGGCGAGGATGGTCTGGGCACGCAGCGCCTGCTGCATGATCGAGCCACCCGACAGGATCGTGGCGCGTGGCGCTCCCGCCGCCACGCCGCTCGCCTCCCGGAAGCGGTACAGGCCACGCACGATGTCGGCGTCCGTGACGCCCTCGGGTCGGGCCGGCATGACGTGGTTCTCGTTGTAGAGCGCGAGGTAGTACAGCAGGTCCTCGGGCTGCTCCCCGTGCATCCGCTCGATGCCGTCCCGGATGATGGCCGTGGTCTCGTAGGCGAAGGCCGGGTCGTAGGCACGCATGGTGGGGATGGTCGAGGCGAGCACCAGGCTGTGGCCGTCCTCGTGCTGGAGGCCCTCCCCGTTCAGGGTGGTCCGGCCGGCCGTGCCACCCAGCAGGAAGCCGCGGGCGCGCGCATCCGCGAGCAGCCACATCTGGTCACCGGTGCGCTGGAAGCCGAACATGGAATAGAAGATGTAGAACGGGATCATCGGTTCCGCGTGGGTCGCGTACGACGTGCTCGCGGCCTGGAGCGACGCGGTCGAGCCTGCCTCCGTGATGCCCTCCTCGAGCACCTGGCCATCGGTGGCTTCGCGATACGAGAGCACCAGGTTCGAGTCCACCGGGTCGTAGCGCTGGCCGTGGGCGGCGTAGATGCCGACCTCCTTGAACAGCGGGTCGAGCCCGAAGGTCCGCGCCTCGTCGGGGATGATGGGTACGACCCGCTTGCCGATCCCCGGGTCGCGGATGAGGTCGCGCAGCAGGCGTGCGAAGGCCATCGTGGTCGAGGCCTCCTGGGTGCCCGAGCCGCTGTCGAAGCTGCTGAACACCTTGGCGGGCGGCAGCTCCAGGGGCTGCTGGAGGACCACGCGTCGGGGTGTCGGACCGCCCAGCGCCGCGCGGCGCTCGAGCAGGTAGCGCACCTCCGGCGAGTCGTCCGCGGGCCGGTAATAGGGCGCGTCCTTGAGCTGCTCGTCCGGGATGGGCAGCTGCAGCCGGTCGCGGAAGACGCGCAGCTCCTGCTCGTTGAGCTTCTTGGCCTGGTGGGTGATGTTGCGCGCCTCGATGCCCGGACCGAGCATCCAGCCCTTCACCGTCTGGGCGAGGATCACCGTCGGCCGGCCCTGCTCCTGGGTCGCCGCCCGGTAGGCCGCATACAGCTTGCGATAGTCGTGACCACCACGCCGAAGCGCCTTGATCTGGTCGTCGCTGAGGTCCTCGACGAGGGCCAGCAGGCGTGGGTCGGTGCCGAAGAAGTGCTCCCGCACATAGCCGCCCGACTCGACGGTGTACTTCTGGGACTCTCCGTCCAGGACGTCACCCATGCGCTGGACGAGGACACCATCCACATCCCGCGCCAGGAGCTCGTCCCACTCACGACCCCAGACCACCTTGATGACGTTCCAGCCGGCACCCCGGAAGATCGATTCCAGCTCCTGCACGATCTTGCCGTTGCCGCGCACCGGGCCGTCGAGGCGCTGGAGATTGCAGTTGACGATGAACGTCAGGTTGTCCAGCTGGTCGCGGGCGGCCAGCGAGAGGGCGCCGGTCGACTCCGGCTCGTCCATCTCGCCGTCACCCAGGAACGCCCAGACGCGACTGCCGCTGGTGTCCTTGATGCCCCGCTGGTGGAGATAGCGGTTGAAGCGAGCCTGGTAGATGGCCGCCAGCGGACCGAGACCCATGGAGACCGTGGGGAACTCCCAGAAGTCAGGCATGAGCCGTGGATGCGGGTACGAGCTCAGTCCCTGCCCGGGGACCACCTCCTGACGGAAGTGATCGA
Organism: uncultured Anaerolineaceae bacterium; assembly: GCA_964650135.1. Taxonomy (GTDB): domain Bacteria; phylum Chloroflexota; class Limnocylindria; order Limnocylindrales; family CSP1-4; genus JAFMJV01. Next base: position 12,137 of record CAZYTQ010000097.1, read on the forward strand.
GCTGGCCCTCCGTGAGCCGGCCCTCGAGGAACGCCCGCGCGTAGATCCCCGGTGCCGCATGGCCCTGGAAGAACACCTGGTCGCCCATACCCGGTGCGTCCTTGCCCCGGAAGAAATGGTTGAAGCCGACCTCGTACAGGCTCGCCGCGCTGGCGTACGTCGCGAGGTGACCACCGATGCCCGGCGAGAAGGAATTGGCACGCAGCACCATGGCCACCGCATTCCAGCGGACCATGCGCCGGATGCGCAGCTCCATCGCCTCGTCACCCGGGAACTCGGGCTCCTGCTCGGGCGAGATGGTGTTGATGTAGCGGGTCTGGGTGAGCGCCGGC
>CAZYTQ010000098.1:0-3899 GCA_964650135.1 uncultured Anaerolineaceae bacterium
TCGGACCGATCGGCAGGGTATCGCCGCCATGGGACCGCCGCCATGTCGGGAGGCCACGGGGCGGGAGCCAGCCACGGCGGGAGTCACGGGGCCGGAGCCAGCCACGGCAGGAGGCCCCAGGGCGGGAGCATGGCGGCGGGAAGCCCAAGGGCGATGGGCCGCATGGCGGAGGCCGGCACGGCGGTGGACGGGCAGCGGTCGCGCCAGCACGTCGCCCTCACGGACGTCTGGATGCGGACGCCGGTCCGGCCCACGATTTGACGGATACATACGCAGTATGCATACTGAGTGACGAACCGTCTCGGACGTACCGGGCGATGACGGAGGTCCCTGTCCGATGGCGATGCGATACGGGCTGCTGACGCTCCTGGCGGACGCCCCCACCCACGGCTATGAGCTCAAGACCGGCCTCGAACGGGCGACCGGCGGCTCGTGGTCGATCAACGTGGGGCAGGTGTACAGCACGCTCGCGCGTCTCGAGCGGGACGGTCTGGTGTCGGGCATCGAGGGCTCGACCGACCGGCGGGACTACCGCATCACCGATGCCGGGCGCCGGGAGCTGGAGCGCTGGTTCGACGAGCCCTACGTCCCGGACGCGGCGCCCCGGGACGAGCTGACCGCGAAGGTGCTGCTGTCCATCGCGGCGCCCGATGTGGACGTGCGCGACCTGCTGCAACGCCAGCGGGCCGCCACGATCTCCGTGCTCCAGGCCTACACCCGTCGCAAGGCTGCCGCCGATGCCGATGACCTGTCACTGCTGATGATGCTCGACGCGCTCATCTTCCGGGCCGAGGCGGAGGTCCGCTGGCTGGATGCCTGCGAGGCGCGCATCGCCCGTGGTGCTGCCCACCGCGGCCATCGATCGCGCGGCGCCCGATGATGGGCGAACGACCCGCCGCGATGCGTCTCGCGAGCGTGTCACGGGTCTATGGCAGCGGTCACACCCAGGTGACCGCTCTCCATCCCACGGACCTCGCGGTGCTGCCGGGCGAGCTGGTGGCGGTCATGGGTCCGTCGGGCTCCGGCAAGTCGACGCTGCTCTCGCTCATGGGTGGTCTGGACCGGCCGACCACCGGCCAGGTGCTCATCGAGGACACCGACCTCGCCGGTCTCGACGCGGCTGGGCTGGCGGCGGTCCGGCGACGCACCGTGGGCTACGTGTTCCAGGAGCTCAACCTGCTGGCCGGGCTCACGGCCGCGGAGAACGTGTCGCTGCCCCTCGAGCTGGATGGCACGTCACCGGGCGATGCGCGCCGTCTCGCGCTCGAGGCGCTCGATCGCGTGGACATGCGACCCCTCGCCGACCGCTTCCCGGATGACCTGTCGGGTGGTGAGCAGCAACGCGTGGCCATCGCTCGGGCGGTCGTGGGCAGCCGGCGCGTCCTGCTCGCCGACGAGCCCACGGGCGCGCTCGACTCGCTCAACGGCGAGGGCGTGATGCGTCTCCTGCGCCGCCACTGCGACGAGGGTGGTGCCGGCCTGCTGGTGACACATGACGCGGCGCATGCCGCATGGGCCGACCGCGTGGTGTTCCTGCGGGATGGCCGGATCGTCGACCAGTCGGTCCCGGCCTCGCGGCCCGACCTGCCGGCGCTGGCGGGTGTGGCGGGCTGATGGGCAGCCTGCCCGTGCTCACGCGCATCGCTCGTCGGTCGCTGCTCCGCGATCGATGGCGGACGCTGCTCATCGTTGTGCTCATCGGTCTGCCGGTCATGGGCATCACCACCGCCGCGCTGCTCCTCGAGACCGCGCTCCCCACGGCTGCCGAGCGCGCGACCGCGCGCATGGGCGTCGCGGACCTGCGCCTGACGCCCCTGGGCGCCAACCGCCGCGCCCAGGTCCTGGCGCTCGTGCCGGCGGACAGCCGCATCGAGCCCATCTGGCAGAGCGGCGACCGGATCGATCTCGGTGGTGTGCGACAAGGGATCGATGCCTGGTCGCTCGACCAGGACGGCCTGGCATCGGGGATGGTCACGCTCGTGGCAGGCGTGTTCCCCGAAGCCCTGGATGAGGTGGCCATCAGCGCTCGGCTCGCGGACCGCAGCCGGTCGGTGGTGGGCGACACGCTCGAGCTGGACGAGGGTGGGGTCGTCCGGGTCGCCGGCATCGTGGAGGACCCGCGCAACCTCTCGCGTCTGCTCGTGGTACACCCCGGCGCCCTCGCAGAGGCACCCGACCTCGTGCCCGCATGGCTCGTGGCGCTGCCCGCGGGCGCTGATGTCGATGCGGTCGTCGACACCGTCCTCGGGACACCCGACCCGGCGTTGCCGGACTACAGCCAGGCCATGTTCGATCCCCTCACCCGGGCGGATGCCAGCGAGGCCTCGGACGCGTTCGTGACGCTCATCGTGCTGCTGGGCGCGCTGGCCCTGGTCGAGTCCGCGCTGGTCGCGGCGGCCGCCTTCGCGGTCGGCATCCGGCGTCGGCAGCGCGAGCTGGGCCTGCTGGGTGCGGTCGGTGCGACACCCCGACAGCTGGCGGGTTCGGTGATGGCCGAGGGGCTCGTGGCGGGCATCGTGTCGGTCGTGGTCGGGATCGGTCTGGGGCTGTTGGTCGCCTGGCTCCTGACGCTCCGCCTCGATGACCTGGTGGGTGCGCGCACAGGGCCGCTGGATCTCGATGTCGGTGTGCTGGGCATGGCCGCGATCGTGGGTCTGGCCGCCGCGCTCATCGCCGCGAGCGTGCCCGCGTGGGGTGCCGCCCGCCTGCCGACGCTGGTGGCGCTCTCCGGTCGTCGGCCACCCTCGACCCCGGCGCGGCGGCTCCTGCTCCTTGGGCTCGGGCTGGTCGTGCTCGCCATCGGCTGCGCCCTGGCGGCGCCACTCGCCGGACGGATGGGCGGGACGCTCTCGCTGGCACTGCTCGTGGTGGGTGCCGTCACCGGTGTCCTGGGGTTCGGGGCGTGCAGCCCGTGGCTCCTGGAGCGGCTGGAGGGCGTCGCGCGCCGCCTGCCGCTCTCACCACGCGTGGCGCTCCGCGACACGGCACGAGCCCGGACCCGGAACGGCCCCATCGTGACCGCCGTGCTCGCGAGCGTGGCCGCGACCATCGCCCTCGCCGCGGTCATGGCCAGCCAGCAGGCGCAGACGGCCAGCTTCTGGCGACCGCAGGTCGCATCGGACTCGATGTCGATCCAGGGGACAGCGGACGCGGGTCCGCGTGTCGCAGCCGAGCTGGAGGCGATCGGCTACGGACCGGAGCAGTGGGCGGAGGGTCCCGACTTCGATTCGACGTACGACATCCGGATGCCCCTGCTGCACCCTGATCCTGCGGACGAGCAGTTCGAGTACGGTGCCTCGTTCCTGGTCGGTGACGAGTACCTGCTCCTCGCATATCACGGCGAGGCTGCGCTCGAGGCGTTCCAGTCAGGCACCACCGTGGTCCTCGAGTCGTCCCAGGGCGACCCGGATTCGCAGTGGGATGACGACGCATGGGCGACCACCGGATCGACCGGGATGGTCACGCGGACCGACTTCGATGAGTACGGCTCCGGCCATCGCACCGACCTGGGCGAGATCCCGGTCGTGCGGATCCCGGGTCGCGGCGACACGGCTCGCGCCACCATCGCGGTCATGCCGACCGCGACAGCCGAGTCGCTTGGGTTGGTCCTCCAGCCGCTGGGCGACCAGTACCTCGTCCGGCTGGGCCATGACGTGACCCAGGCGGACCTCGACCGGGCGGGTGCCATCGCGACATCGGTCGATCCGAACGCGTACATCAGTGGGCCGCTGCCGCCGCCCGACCCGATGGCCGGCTTCCGACTGCTGATGCTGGGTGCCGCGCTGGCGGCCGCGCTCACCGTCACGGGCATCGCGGTGGCCCTCGGCGAGGTGGAGGCACGCGGCGACCTGCGGACCCTGGTCGCGCTGGGCGCGCCGAGCGGTGTGCGTCGGCGGATC
>CAZYTQ010000098.1:3909-9485 GCA_964650135.1 uncultured Anaerolineaceae bacterium
GCGCCGACGATCTGAGGCACTGGCATCAGATGTGGCGGATCACCGCCTCACGGGGCATGGTCATCGCGGCGCTCGCGGGTCTGCTGGCGGTGCCGGCCGGTCTGCTGCCGGTGTGGGGTGTCATGGGGCCGCTGGGTTGGCCACTCGTGGTGCCCCTGCCGGAGATCATCGGAGCGCTGCTGGTGCTGCCGCTGGCGGCCGTGGCCGGCGGGTGGCTGCTGGGCCGGCCGCTGCCGGAGTGGGCGGCGCGCCACGACATGACGACCTGAGGACGGACGACGTGACGACCTGAGGACGGACGACGTGACGACCTGAGGACGGCACCGCGCCCGACGCCGTGCAGGACCTTCGACTGACGGGAGGCGCGCTCCGTGCGAGGATGTCAGGCATGCGTCGACCCGCCCGCCCACGTGTCCTCGTCCTGCTCTCCGCACTCCTGACCCTCGCAGCGCCGGCCTCGGCGGCGGAGCCGAGTCCCGGGCCCGATGTCGACTTCGTCGCGCGGGCGATGCGTCGGTGCACCGACGCGATGAACACCCACATGACCGACGCGAGCGCCCCATCGGTGATCGACGTCTTCCTCGAGGTCGCCGCGCGCGAGGTGGACGGTCTCGACCCACCCGCGCCGGACGAGCTCGCCGCGTGGGCGGCGGTCCATCGCACGGAGATCGACCGCCTGTCCGGGATCCGCCGGACGCTGGCGTCCCTCCATGCCGACGACCCGGCGCAGCAGGCCGACTGGGACATCGTCGTCGGCAGCGCGGACGACCGGATCACGGAGCTCCAGCGTCGCACCCAGGCGCTCCTCCTTGGCGATCGGCCGACCATCGTGGCGGTCTTCCGGGATGTCGGCTCCCCCTCGGACGCCCCCTTCGCGGCGTCGCTCGAGTCGCTGGGCCTGACGCGGACGGACTGCCAGTTCGCGTTCCTTCCTCCCCGCGCGCCGGACGCTCCGACGGCCGCGTTCCTTGCCCGAGCCGCCGATGCGTGCACGACCATCGCCATCAGACGGGCCACCGGTGACTTCGATGCGGCCTCCACGACCACGCTTGATGCACTGATGCGGTTCCTCCGCGACGGATCGGAGGCGCTCCTCGCGGACCCCGTGGACGGTCTCGACGCCGCGTTCGTGACGCTCATCGAGGAGTGGCGGGCGACGGAACAGGACCTTCGCGCTGTCCACCCCGCCGGCGCGCCCGACGCGCGCGCCTGGGAGGACGCCATGGACTACGCATCCGGCCGAGTGGCGGTGCTCCAGCAGCGGCAGCGTGCACTGGCCAGCGGCGATCCCGAGGCGATCGAGGTCGCGTTCTCGGCGCGGGCGGGTGGCCGGAGCGCCGGCTTCGACTGGTCGGCGCTGGGTCTCGATCGGCGGAGCTGCGCCGCGGTCGACGCGTAGGTCGCCAGCGAGGTTGGTCGTTGCCCGTTCGGGCGATCGAGACTGCCCGGACGACCGCGTCCACGAGTCTGGTGTGATCGGCGGACCGCCCGCACGATCACGGACGATGCCCAGCCATCGTCGCCTGCCCGCCTGATGTCCGCCGGCAACGTCCGCGGCGAGGCCCACGCCGCCCACGAGACACCCACGGTCGACACAGCCCGACCGCTCCCAGCCCAGGAGGTCGAGACCGTCGGTCCCACCGGCGCGATGCCGGGTGTCGGGGCTCATCCGGGGGTCACGCTCGCCGCTCGGCCCGAGCCACCCGCGACGCCGACCGTCGCCCGGGCACCCACGCTCTCGCCGCGTCGACTCGCACGCCTCCAGCGCAGTGCCGGCAACCGTGCCGTCGCCTCGCTCGTGGGAGGTGCATCGGCGCCCGGCACACGCTCCGACGCTGTCATCCAGCGCGACCTCGCGTGGGAGGCGGGCGGCGGGCCCACGGACGAGGAGCTCATCCGCGAGGCGGTCGCCGAGCGGTCCAGCAACAAGATCAAGCAGGTGAAGAACCTGGGGAAGGCCGGTGCCTCCCAGGCGATGACCCTCATCGACATCGTGCTCAGCGAGAGCTGGGGCTGGCTGGGCCCGGCGGATGAGACCGCGCTCGAGACGCTCTGGGGGACCTTCGGGGACAAGGTGCTCGACCAGGCGAAGGCGAACCCGGAGGCTTGGCGGAAGTCGCTCGAGGGCGGTGCGGAGCTGTACAAGCTGCCCGTGGTCAAGCGGCTCGCCGACAAGTTCCTCGCGGACGTGCGCTCCATCGCCGGGAGCTACCTGGACAGCAACGAGACGTACTGCACCAACGAGATGGGCGCCCTTGGCATCGCGGACCCCGCGAAGGGCGGGTCGGCCGTGCCCGAGGAGCAGCAGGCGACGCGCCAGATGGAGCTGGCCGCCGCGATGCGCATCACCCAGGACGCCAAGCAGGTCCAGCAGCAGCTCCTGAGCGTGCCTGTCGGCCTTGAGCGGCGCTACGCGATGATGACCGACCGGACCCTGTACTTCCCGGTCTCGTTCGACCCGAACCGCGAGCCGTCTGCAGAGGATGCCAACCCGCCCGTGGACCGGGACGAGAAGGCGAAAGCGGCGGGCGTCTCACCCGAGTCGCTCCAGCGGACGGCCTGGAAGGACGTCAAGGCGCAGTGGGACATGCTCGACACGGTCATGCAGGGCCTGTCCATCAAGTACCCCATCGTGGGCATCGGCCTGATGCGCGGCGACAAGGCCATGGGCGAGATGGTCCAGGACGACCCGAAGGCGGCCCGTGCGGCGATGGTGAGCGCCCTCACCACGACCCGGACCTCGATCCAGGAGACCCGGCCGAAGCTGTCCGGTGGCCTCGCGTACGAGCTGGTGCCCATCCACAACCAGCTGTTCGGCGGCCAGACGGGTCCCTCGGCCATCGACTGGAAGGACCCGGTCGCGCAGGCGCTGGCCAAGGAGGTGCTGGAGCTCGAGAGCGACAAGGCGTTCTGGGTCTCGATGGGCCTCGCGACGCTCGCCGCCGCGGCGTTCATCCTCGCCGAGTTCGCGACCGCGGGCATGGCCACGTTCGCGGGTGTCGCGCTCCTCAGCACCGGTGTCGGCCTTGGTGCGGGGCAGGCCATCATGGCGTGGGAGAAGGCACGCACGATGCAGACCGCCGACGTGGCGACCACCGGCGGCGGCACGGAGCTGCTGGCGTCGGGCCAGGCAGACATGGCCGCGTTCGAGGCGGCCCTCGCCACGATCATGGTCTTCGCTGACGTGGCGAGCTCCATCAAGCCCATGGGTCGGCTGCTCACAGGTGCCGTGGACAAGGCCGCCATGGCGGCCGGTCGTGTGGCGGCGGAGGCGATCGTCCGGGACCTCGCGGCGCTCGGCGGCAAGGCGCCCGACAAGGCCCTCGCGACCCGCGCGGTGCTGGAGCTCGGGGCGGAGCAGGCGTCCGCGAAGAGCGGCCGGTCGGTCGCGGAGCTGCTGGAGATCGTGGGCAAGGAGACGGAGGCGGGGGCTCGACTCCAGGCGTTCAAGGCCCTCCCGGAGGACCTCCTGCGCCTGTCCCCGGCGGAGCTCGCCAAGCGCGCGGGGAGCCTCGGGGCGGAGCTCCAGGCGGACAAGGTGGTCGGCGAGCAGATCGCATCGCTCGCTCTCGAGCGGCTGGGGCCTCGCAAGGTGCTCGAGATGAACGGTGGCTGGAAGGCGCTCAGCCTCGCCCTCGGCAACGAGTCGGCGGCCGGCAAGGCCATCATGGCCTGGCGCGACGGGATGCTGGGCGACCTGGAGGCGTTCGTGCGCACCCTGCCCGGTGGCGTCGACGAGACCGGTGCGGCGGCGGTCCAGCGCACCGGCAGCAAGGGCAAGTTCACGAACGACTTCGATATCAGCCTGATGGGCAAGGACGCCTCGAAGAATCGGTCGGCCGTCCGCTCGTTCATGGCCGGCCGGGTGGGCACGACCCCGGACCGCCTCGGCGAGCTGCTCCTGGCCGACTTCTTCACCGACCCCCGGCGGCTCCACCTGTACGACAAGCTGAGCCCTGTCCTCCGGGAAGAGCTCGGGAACCGCGCGGAGAGCGTGGCCCAGGCGACCATCATGTCCCGCACGCTGCACGACGCCGAGGCGGCCGGCAACAAGGAGCTGGCGGCCCAGATCCGGGCGCAGATGAAGGAGCTGGGCGTCCAGGAGGTGCCCTTCAAGCCGCTGAGCGACGGGGACCGTGCCGCGCTGTACGGCAAGATCGATGACTACCACCAGCGGCTGGAATCCGCCATCGGCGCCGGTGACGAGGCGGCACAACGCGCCTTGGTCAAGGACATCGGCGACACCCAGGGTCTCATCAACGCCACCGAGGGCGGTGGCTACTTCTCGGGTGGTGCGACGCGCCAGATCGTGAGCTTGGCGGAGGGGATGATCAAAGGCGGCCAGAAGCCGCTCGAGTCGCAGGTCTATACGGCGCTCCTCGACCAGCTGCCCAAGCTGAACGCGGAGGCGTCCGCGCTCATGAAGAGCGGGATCGTCGCGTCCGAGGAGGCGGTCGGTGCCATCAAGGGCATCGCCAAGTACGGCCACCGCTTCCGGGAGCTGATGAAGGCGCTCGAGGTCAAGGTCGCCGACGAGGCGGCGTGGAATGAGCTCGCCACGCGACTGGAGAAGCTCCTCAAGCAGGCGAAGGGCGAGGCGGACAAGACCCTGCTGTCCCGGCTGGAGACCGAGGCGGTCGAGGTCCAGCGGGAGGTGGACGCCCTGATGGGCCAGTTCCGGACGTCCTCGCATGAGGTGCTCATGCAGCTCAACCGGCAGGCGGCGATGGGCGGCCAGCGCGTCGACCTGGCCGCGATCCAGTTCCTGGTGATGGCGACCGCGAAGCTGACGCGGGCCGGCACCGCCGTGCGTGCGGCGCTCTCCGCGATCGCCGGCGAGGTCGCGCGGATGGCCGAGGCCGCACGCAAGCACGAGGCGGACCAGGGCGGGGGGAGTGGCACCCCCGCGCCAGGAGGCGCGCCGCAGGGCGGTGGGCCCGCGCCCGGGACGCCCGGAGGGCCAGCGGGACCGCCACTCTGAGTGGGTGCGCCCCGGCCGCACCACGGCCACCGCGCGGCGCCATCTGGCGAGCACCGATCGTCCCGCCGCTTGACAGTCTGGAGCGGCTCGGATAGCCTGTTGGCACTCTCCACCCGAGAGTGCTAACACCAGCGAAAGCGGACCTGTCCGTGCAGGTCATGGCTCGCCCACCAGGTGGCTGCCGCCACCTCCGGATACCATCGTGGCCCGGGGCGCGGCGCGCGGATCCTGGCCCGTCACGGCCCGTCGGGCCTGCGGGTGAGCCGGATGGCACGGGGCCGCACCATCACCCTTCAGGAGGGATCCGCGTTGGCGACCGCCACTGCGACCACGCTTCGCCCCTTGGGCGACCGTGTCGTCATCCAGCCCACTCCCCGCGAGGAGATGACCAAGAGCGGCATCGTGCTGCCGGATACGGCCAAGGAGAAGCCCCAGGAGGGCAGCATCATCGCCGCTGGTCCCGGTCGTCTGAACGACGAGGGCCAGCGCGAGCCGATGGACGTCAAGGTCGGCGACAAGGTGCTCTACGCGAAGTACGCGGGCACCGAGTTCAAGATCGACGGTGAGGAGTACCTCATCGTCAGCCAGAAGGACA
>CAZYTQ010000098.1:9495-12463 GCA_964650135.1 uncultured Anaerolineaceae bacterium
ATCGCGGTCGGCGACCGGGTCATCTACTCGAAGTACGGCGGCACCGAGGTCAAGGTCGGCGGCCCCGGCTACCTCGTGCTCTCGGCTCGTGACATCCTGGCGGTCGTCGAGGACTGACGCCCCGGCCGCCTCGAACGGCCGGACCCGCAGGGGCCCGGCCGCTCCACGTGCGGCCTCGTCGCCGGCTGACACCGGTCGACCCCGTCACGCCCTGCGCCGCCGAGCGCACACCGAGAGAGGACATCCATCCGTGGCCAAGCAGCTCATCTTCGACGAGACGGCTCGTCGCTCCCTCAAGCGGGGCGTCGACAAGCTCGCCGATGCGGTCAAGGTGACCCTGGGTCCCAAGGGCCGCAACGTGGTGCTGGACAAGAAGTTCGGCGCCCCCACCATCACCAACGACGGCGTGACCATCGCCCGCGAGATCGAGCTGGAGGAGCCCTTCGAGAACATGGGCGCGCAGCTCCTCAAGGAGGTCGCGACCAAGACCGACGACGTCGCCGGCGACGGCACCACCACCGCGGTCGTCCTCGGCCAGGCGCTCGTCACCGAGGGCCTCAAGAACGTCACCGCGGGCGCCAACCCCATGATCGTCAAGCGCGGTCTGGACAAGGGCGTCGAGGCGATCGTCGAGGAGCTCAAGAAGAACTCCCGCCCGGTCGACAGCCGTGAGCAGATCGCGGCCGTGGCTGCCATCAGCGCCGCCGATCCCGAGGTCGGTGAGCTCATCGCCGAGGTGATGGAGAAGGTCGGCAAGGACGGCGTCATCACCGTCGAGGAAGGTCAGTCGATCGGCCTCGAGAAGGAATACACCGAGGGGATGCAGTTCGACCGGGGCTACATCTCGCAGTACTTCGTGACCAACCCCGACCGCATGGAGGCGGTCCTCGAGACCCCGGCCATCCTCGTCACGGACAAGAAGATCTCGAGCATCCAGGAGCTCCTCCCGGCGCTGGAGAAGGCGATGTCCGTGGGCAAGCCGCTGTTCATCGTCGCCGAGGACATCGACGGCGAGGCGCTCGCGACGCTCGTGGTCAACAAGCTCAAGGGCACCGTCAGCGTGCTCGGCGTGAAGGCCCCCGGCTTCGGCGATCGACGCAAGGAGATGCTGCGTGACATGGCCATCCTCACGGGTGCCCAGGTCATCAGCGAGGAGGTCGGCCGCAAGCTGGACTCCGTGACCGTCGAGGACTTCGGTGGCGCCCGACGTGTCGTGTCCACCAAGGACGACACCACCATCGTGGACGGCGAGGGTGATTCCGAGCACATCAAGGCGCGCATGGGCGAGATCAAGGTCCAGGTCGAGGAGACCACCTCCGACTACGACCGCGAGAAGCTCCAGGAGCGGCTCGCCAAGCTCGCCGGTGGCGTGGCGGTCATCAAGGTCGGCGCGGCCACCGAGGTCGAGCTGAAGGAGAAGAAGCACCGCATCGAGGACGCGCTCTCGACCACCCGCGCGGCGGTCGAGGAGGGCCTGGTCGCCGGTGGCGGCACGGCGCTCCTGCAGGCGCTCCCCGCGCTCGACAGCCTGACGCTCGAGGGCGATGAGGCGATCGGCGTGAACATCCTCCGCCGGGCGCTCGAGGCTCCCATCCGCCAGATCGCGGAGAACGCTGGCCAGGAGGGCTCGGTCATCGTGGCCGGGGTCCGTGGCAAGGCCATCGGTGAGGGCTACGACGCGCTGAAGGGCGAGTACGGCGACCTGTTCGCGAAGGGCATCGTCGATGCCGCGAAGGTCACCCGCTCGGCGCTCCAGCATGCCGCCTCGATCGCGGGCATGGTGCTCACGACCGAGACGCTCGTGACGGACCTGCCCGAGAAGAAGGAGCCCGTGGCCGCCGGCCACAGCCACGACGACTACTAGGCCACACGACGGCGACCACGCGTCGCCGGACATCAGCCACACAGGACCCGGGTCGAGCGATCGGCCCGGGTCCGGTGATTCGGTCGCGCGTCGTGCGCGGCCGCGGATGGCACGCCTGGGGCCGAACCCGCGAGCGGGGCGTCCTCGACGGCCCTGCAGCACGCGCGCGGGGTCCCGGGCACGGGGGTACCTTCGGGTCGTGTCGCTCCCACGCACCGATCGCGGAGCATCCCAACGACGCCGGCAGGAAACGCCGGCGGGGCTGCTCCAGACGCGCCGGCCGACGGCGCCGACATCGGAGGTCTCGACATGAAGGACCATCCCATCCCCATCGTGGTGCTCAGCCTGCTGTCGGCGGGCATCGGTGCCACGCTCATGGTCGCCGGGCTCGCGCTGCTCGGGACCGCGCCGGTCGCCTTCCTGGTCGACGCCGGCAAGGAGGGTGTCACGGCGACCATCGTGGGCGCCGCCGAGCTGGTCGTGGGTGTCGCAGCGATGGTGCTCGCCTTCGGCTTCTGGCTGCGTCGCGAGTGGGCGTGGGGTCTCGGCCTCGCGGTCTTCGGCCTGACCCTCGTGCTCGCCGTCGCCGCGGTCGTGGTGGGCATGCGCCTCGGCACCCCCATCTTCCTGGGCGCCTTGTCGCTGCTCGTGCTCTGGACGCTGTACACCCCGCGCGTGCGCGCCCTGTATCACCACTGACCACGTACCACCACCGACCTCGACGTCCGGCCTCTGACGCGGTCGCGATGCCGGCTCCGCGAGGACGGGCATCGGCGACCTGTCGGGCGTCGTCCGGTCCGATCGACCGAGGGATGGCCGGCTAGACTTGCCGGCACATGACCCCCGGCTGGATCCACGTCATCACCGGCTGCATGTTCAGCGGCAAGACCGATGAGCTGCTCCGGCTGCTGCGCCGCGCGGACATCGCCGGTCGGCGCATCGTCCTGGTGCGGCCGACGGTGGATGACCGCACCTCGCCGTCGAGCGTCGAATCGCGGAGCGGCGTGGCGTTCGCGGCGCGGCCCGTGACCGGCTCGGCCGACATCCCGGCGCTCGTGAGCGGGGAGCGGGCCGGGGTCGTGGCCTCATCGATGGCCACGACCC
>CAZYTQ010000099.1:0-10334 GCA_964650135.1 uncultured Anaerolineaceae bacterium
TGCCCGCGTTGTTGACGAGGACATCGAGGCGACCGAACGCCGCCACGGTCTCGGCCACCATCCGCTGGGCATCCACCGCCGACGACACGTCGCCGATGGTCGCGAGGGACCGCCCGCCCTCGGCCGCCAGCTCCGCGGCCAGCCGCTCGGCGGCGGCGCGGTCCACGTCCGCGATCACCACCGAGGCACCTTCGCGCGCGAACGCGCGCACGATGCCCTGGCCGATCCCCAGGGCACCGCCCGTCACCAGGACGACACGACCATCGAACTCTCCCATGTCAGCCTCCGGCGCCCATGCTCAGTCTCCGATCAGCTCGCGGGTCGGATGGAAGAGCGGCTCGCCCACGATACCGGGTGCCCGGAAGCGGGTGACGTGCCAGCGGCCGATGTTGGGCGTCAGGATGACGTCCCGGGCCGGTCCCACGAACGCCACGTTGGTGGGCGCCGCGAGGACGGTCCCCTCCGGGTCGTGGGCCAGCACCTGCAGCCCGGTGTCGGTGTGCCAGCGGTAGATCACGTCGGGCCGGTAGCACGCGATGAGCACCGAGCCGTCCGTCGCGAACGCGAGACCGTCCGGGACCGTGGCCGGCAGCTCCACGATGACCCGGCGCGCACCCGCGGAACCGTCCGCCTCGATGGGCACCGCGACGAGGCAGCCCGGCGTGCTCTCGAGCACCCACACCTCGTGGCCATCCGGGTGGATGGCAAGTCCGTTCGGGAAGTCCCGGGTCTGGGTGGTCCAGACGGCGGTCCGTCCGGTCGCGTCGCCCGTTCCGGGGCGCACGACGAGGATGCTGCCGTCGCGCTGCTTCCAATGACCGGAGTCGGTGACGTAGTAGCTGCCATCGGGCCCGAAGGCGCCCCAGTTGGGCGACACGAACGGGACGCCCGGCACGCCCGTGGTCCAGATCGCCGGGTCACCGCCCTCCGGGGTCCAGCGCATGACCGCGCCCCGCTTCGGGTCGCAGGCGTAGACGCGCCCCTCCCCGTCCGTCGCGAGGCCCAGGGTCCAGCCGCCGGTCGTGGCGACCTCGTGCGCGGTCCCGTCATCATCCACCCGGTAGATCTGACCCAGCTCGCCACTCACGTAGATGGTGCCGTCTGGCGCGAGGCAGATGCCCTCCGCGTGGTCGATGCCCGCCGCGATCTGCTCCAGCTGCTCGAGCGGGACGATCGGTGCCATCGATGGGCCGAGCGCCATGCCAGTCCTCCTCACCATGTGGGACCCACGCGGCCCGCCCTCGATCATGTGCCGTCGCCGGATCGATCGTCAAACGATTGTCGTCGGGTCTCCGGGCACCCCGAGGTCGTCCGTCGTGGCGCCCACACCAGCAGACCGATCGCGGCGCCCGCTGGTCGCGGGCCGGTATCATCTGGAAACGCTTGCACCTGCTGGTGCCGCGGCCACCCGCCACGACCGACCCGAGCGCCCACAGGAGGCTCCCATGGCACGTATCCCGATCGAGATGCCCCGTATGGGCTACGACATGGAGACCGGCACCATCGCCGCGTGGGTCAAGCAGGTCGGTGACGCCGTGGCGCGCGGCGACGTGCTCGCGGAGATCGAGACCGAGAAGTCCACCGTGGAGATGGAGGCGCTCGCCGCCGGCACCCTCGTGGAGCAGACGCTGGCGCCCGGCCAGGAGGTGCCCGTGGGCACCGTCATCGGCTACCTCGACGACGGCCAGTAGACAGGGCGATCACCCCATGGCGGACGGCCGGCACCCGGTCACCTTCTCCCGCATGCGCGAGGCGATCGCGCGGCGGATGGTCCAGAGCAAGACCCAGGCCCCCCACTTCTATGTCTCTCGTGATCTCGAGATGGACGCTGCGTTCGATGCGCTCGCGACGCTCAACGCCGACCGACCGAAGGAGCAGCGGGCGAGCGTCACGGCGCTGCTGCTGCGCGCCATGGCCTCGACGCTCGGGGCCGCGCCGTCGTTCAACGCGGTCTGGGAGGGCGACACGCTCGTGCGCGTGGATGCCATCAACCTGGGTGTCGCCATCGACCTGGGCGAGGGCGGCCTGATCGCGCCGGCGCTGCTGGACTGCGGCACCAAGTCGGTGGACCAGGTGGGTACGGAGCTGCGCGACCTCGCGGAGCGGGCACGCGCCGGGAAGCTGCGCGCCCCGGAGATCGCGGAGGGCACCTTCACGCTCACCAACCTGGGCATGTTCGGGGTGACCAGCTTCACGGCCATCATCACGCCACCCCAGGTCGCGACCATCGCCACGGGGGCCACCGAGCCACGACCCGTGGTGCGTGACGGCCAGGTGACCATCCGCCGGATGATGAGCGCGACACTCTCCGCCGATCATCGTGCCGTGGACGGCGCGGGGGCCGCGCGGCTGCTGGCCGATCTGCAGGCACGCCTCGACGACGCGGCTGCGTGGGTCGCGGACGTGCCGCCGACCACGCCGGACGCCGCTGCGTGAGCGCGTCCGACGGCCGACCCCTGCCCGACCTGGATGCGGCGATCGCGCTCGCCGACGCCCGCCAGAAGGCGCTGCTCGAGCACCTTGCGCCGCGTCGCACCCGGTTGCCGCTGCGCTACTGGCGTCAGCAGGCCCACTTCACGACCCCTGCCGAGGCCGCCATGGCACGCAAGGCGGTCGAGGGCGGCACGTCGCCCATGGCCCGCATCCTCGAACGGTTCGAGGTCGGCCCAGCCGGCCTCGCGGACCGACTGGGTGTCGAGACGACCGCGGTGGAGCGGCTGCTCGCGGAGCCTCGCCGGGCGCCCATGGTCATGCTCGACGCCGAGGACGCCCTGGCGCTCACGGACGAGGCCGCGGCGCAGGCACGCCTGGACGCTGCCGATGTCCTCACGACGGCCGACTGGAGTGGCGGCGGACCACCCAGCCTGCGCTTCTACCGACCACCGGGCCTGGGTCTGGGGACGACGGCGCGGGAGCTGTACGGGCTCCTCTGGCGACTGGTCGAGACCTCCCCCGACGGCCGCATCCCGCTCGACGGGATCGTGTTTCCCAAGGTCGAGCATCCCGAGGAGGTCGACCTCGTCCACGGCATGCTCACGGAGGCCGAGCGGTCGCTGGGTCTGCCGGTGGGTGGCATCCGGGTCGCCTACCTCGTGGAGTCCGGCTGGGCGGCAGCCCAGCTGGCGGCCATCGCGCAACGCGCCGCGGACCGGCTGTGTGCCCTGGTCTTCGGTCTCGCCGACTACTCCGCCGATGTGGGCCTGCCATCCATCGCGAACGAGCATCCGCTCGCCGACTGGGTGCGCGCCACGGTGGTCGACGTCGCGGGTGCCGTGGGCGTGCCCGCCATCGATGGCATGACCCTCGACTATCCCGTCGCCGACCCGGCCCTTGACGCGGCCAGCAACCGTCACCGGTTCCTGGAGCGGATGCAGCTCGTGTTTCGTGACGCGGTGCGTGCCCGGGACTTCGGGATGCTCGGCAAGTGGGTCGGCCATCCGGCACAGCTATTCGCGGTGCTGCTGGCCTACGAGACGGGCTTCACCGACCAGGCGTTGGAGCACGAGGCGTCGAAGCTCGCCGCGTACGACACCGCGGTCCACCAGGAGGGCAAGGGCGCCACCATGATCGGGGGCGTCATGTCCGATCGCGCCACGGACCGCCACGCGCGGGTCGTGCTCCGCCAGGCGACGGCACTCGGACGGTTCGATCCGTCCCGGGCGCTCGCGTTGGGGGTCATCGAGGCCGACGAGCTGGGCGACGCACAGGTCGCATGGCGAGGACGACAGGCATGAGCGACCCGGTCGAGGACGCTGCCGGTCCCGGGACCCGCCGGGTGACCGGTTGGGAAGGACGCTTCCTCGAGGACTTCCAGGTCGGTGATGTGTATCGCCATACGCACGGCCGGACCATCACCCAGACCGACAACACCTGGTTCACGCTGCTGACCAACAACACACACGACGTCCACTACAACGCCGACTACGCGTCGCGCACCGAGTTCGGCAGGCCGCTGGTGGTGTCCACGCTGACGCTCGCCATCGTCACCGGTCTGTCGGTCGAGGACGTGAGCCGCAACGCGGTCGCCAACCTCGGCTGGGAGAACGTGCGCTGTCCGGCTCCCGTGTTCGCCGGGGACACCCTGTATGCGGAATCGGAGGTCCTGGACGTTCGTCCCTCTCGCTCGAGGCCCGGTCAGGGCATCGTGCGGGTGCGCACGAAGGGCCTCAACCAGGACGGCACCGTCGTCCTCGAGTTCGAGCGGAGCGTGCTGGTCTACAGCCGAGCAGCCCGACCCGGGGCCTGACCCGCACGCACATCACCACCCAGGCACCGGGCCGGAGGCCCGCGGCGGGCATCGTCAGCCCCGTCGCCGGCCCACGACGTCGATGGCGACCGCGATGAGCAGCACGAGGCCGCGCGCCGTGTCCTGATAGAAGGTGGGGATGTCGAGCAGGCTCATGCCGTCGTTGAGGCTGCCCATGGGCAGGGCGCCCAGCAGCGCGCCCAGGATGGTGCCGCGTCCGCCTGCCAGGCTGGTGCCGCCGATGATCGCCGCGGCGATGGCATCGAGCTCCAGGAACATGCCCGCGCTGCCCGCCACGGCCCCGCCGACACGCGCCGTGAGCGCGATGCCGATGACGCCGTACATGACGCCCGCGAGCGCGAAGTCCAGGAGCACGGCGCGCCGGATGTCGATGCCCGCGAGACGCGCCGCGTCCGGGTTGCCGCCGACCGCGTACAGCTGGGCGCCGAAGCGGGTGCGGCGCATGATGATCTCCGCCACCAACGCGCAGACGCCGAGCAACAGGACGAGATAGGGCAGGCCCTGGGTGCTCGCCGCGTACAGCGCCACGAGCATCGCGGCGGCCGCCGGCAGGAGACCCCGGATCACATGGCCACGGACATCCGTGACCAGCCCCAGCGCCCGAGCCCGGCGTGCCCCGGTCACGAGCACGGCCGCATATGCCCCGAACGCACCCAGGACGAGGACCAGCGACAGGCTGGCCGGCAGGTACCCGGTCGCGAACGACGTCAGCACCGGCGGGACCGGAGACACCGTGGCACCGTTGGTGTCCATCATCGAGAGGCCCCGGAAGATGAGCATGCCGGCGAGCGTGACGATGAACGACGGCACGCCGACCTTGGTGACCCACCAGCCGTTCCAGGTGCCCAGCAGGATGCCCACCAGCATCGCGACGCCGACCGCCAGGAGCGGGTCGATGCCCATGCGCACGGTGAGCATGGCCAGCACCACCCCCACCAGGGCCACCGCCGAGCCCACCGAGATGTCGAAGTTGCGGGTCACGATGAGCATCACGGCGCTGATGGCGGCGAGTGCCGTGATCGACGTCTGGAGCGCCAGCAGGGTCAGGTTGCGCTGGCTCAGGAAGATGCCGTGGGTGAGCACCTGGAACACCAGGAACACCACGATGAGCACGAGGATGAGCGAGTAGTTGCGCAGCGCCACGCCCTGGCGCAGACGTTGGACGGTCGCCGACGCGGACCCCGCCCTGGTCGCCAGGACGGTGTCGTCGGGCGCCGGTGCGCCGGGTGTGTCCGTCATACGCCGGCTGCCACGCGCAGCAGGCGTGCCTCGGACGCCTCGTCACCCGGCACGCTGTCCGCGATCCGCCCGTGACGCATCACCAGGACCCGGTCGCACAGTGCCACCAGCTCATCCGCATCGGACGAGACCAGCGACAGCGCGCACCCCTCGCCGGCGAGTCGCCGCAGCAGCCCGTGGATCTCCGCTCGCGCACCCACGTCCACGCCTCGGGTGGGATCATCGAGCAGCAGCACCCGGACCCCCGCCGTGAGCCACCGAGCGACCCGGACCTTCTGCTGGTGCCGCCACTCAGAGCGCCCACCCGCTGGTCGATGTCCCGGGCCCGGATGCGCAGCGCCGTGACCTGGTCTCGTGCTCGTTTCCGGGCCAGCAGCCGATCGAGGAAACCGTGACGCGTCACGCTGCCAAGGCTCGCGAGCACGATGTTGTCCGCGATGCTGCGATGACAACGTTGTCCGGCGCGGCGCATCGTGGCATCATCTGACAGCGTTGTCAATCCGATCCGCGCGAGGTCGCTGACCTCGATACTGGGGTGTCGATGAGCAGGACGAGGGAGTCACCGGATCATCCGGTCGGGCCGGCCTTGGGCCGGCCGACCCTGCGCGATGTCGCGGCGCGGGCCGGGGTGAGCTTCAAGACGGTGTCGCGGGTCGTCAATCGCGAGCCCGGCGTCCGCCCCGAGACGGCAGCCCGGGTCACGGAAGCCGTGCGCGCCCTGGGCTTCCAACGCAACGACATCGCCTCCAGCCTCAAGCGCGGTGTCGGCCGGGACACCATCGGGATGGTCATCGAGGACGTCGCGAACCCCTTCTTCGCGACCGTCGCGCGGGCCGTCGAGGTGGTCACGCGGGAGCGAGGCCTGCTGGTCATCACGGCCAGCTCGGACGAGGACCCCGCTCGCGAGCGACGGGTCATCGATTCCCTCATCCAGCAGCGCGTGAACGGCCTGTTGGTGGTGCCCATCGGCCGCGACCATCGGTATCTCGCCCAGGAGATGCGCCTCGGCATGGCGGTCGTGTTCATGGACCGGCCGCCGGGTCGCCTGACCGCCGACGCCGTGCTCGTGGACAACGTGGGCGGTGCCCGGGCTGCCGTGGAACACCTCATCGCGCACGGCCATCGACGCATCGCGGCCATCGGTGACGACCTGTCCGTGTACACCATGGACGAGCGCCGACGAGGCTATCTGGAGGCGATGGCCGCCGCCGGCGTCCCGGTCGATCAGGCCCTGCTCGACTTCGGCTGCCACGACACGGCCCAGGCAGCGGTGACCATGGGCGCGATGCTCGGGCGACCCGATCCGCCGACCGCGGTGTTCTGCACCAACAACCGGATGTCCGTGGGAGCCGTGGAGGCGATGGTCCGGACAGGTGAGCGGCTGGGCCTGGTGGGCTTCGATGACTTCGAGCTGGCCAGCGCCCTGGCCATGCCCGTGAGCGTGGTCACGGCCGACAACGAGCATCTCGGCCGGCTCGCCGCGGAGACGCTCCTGCGGCGCATGGACGGCGACACCGGCCGACCCCAGCGCATCACACTGCCGACACGCCTCATCCCCCGCGGGTCCGGCGAGATCCGGGTCGAGGAGGTCCGGTGAGCCACCCCCGGGTCGTGGTCGGCGGAGAGAGTCTCGTGGATCGCATCCGTGCCGTGGACGGCAGCGTCCGCGACATCGCGGGTGGCGGCCCGTTCAACACGGCGCGTGCCATCGCCCGGCTGGGTGTCCACGTGTCCTTCCTTGGCTGCATCTCGACCGACCCGCTCGGCGACGGGCTCATCGCGGGCCTGGTGGCCGACGGCGTGGGCACCGATCTCATCACCCGGACCGAGGCGCCCACGACGCTCGCCCTGGCGGACCTCGACGCGACCGGGACGGCGCGCTACACCTTCCTGGTCGAGGGCAGCGCCGCGCCACGAGTGACGTCCACCCATGCGCGGCGCGCGCTGGCGCGTCCCGTGGCAGCCATCCACGTGGGCACCCTGGGCCTCGTGTTCCAACCGGTCGCCGACAGCCTTCGGATGCTGGTCGATGGGGCGCCTGCCGATGCCCTGGTGATGCTCGACCCGAACGCTCGACCCTCGGCGATCCCGGACCTCGGGACCTGGCGATCTCGCATTCGGCGGCTCGCGCGACGCGCCGACATCATCCGTGCCAGCGCCGATGACCTGGCGGCGCTGGATGCCACGGCGGACCCGCTGGCGGTCGCCAGGTCCCTGGTGGCCGACGGAGCCGCGGTCCTGCTCACCGATGGCGATCGACCCATCCGCCTGGTCTCGCGCGCGTTCCCGGTCGTGGAGCTGGACCTCCATCCCCGCCCGGTCGTGGACACGGTCGGTGCCGGTGACTCGTTCGGAGGCGCGTTCCTCGCGTGGTGGCTGGACATGGGAGCCACGCGCCGCGAGCTGTCCGATGCCGCGATGGTGTCAGCTGCAGCGCGGGTGGCCATGGCCGCAGCGGCCATCACCTGCTCCCGGGTCGGCGCGGACCCGCCGACACGCGCCGAGCTGGGCCCCGCGTGGGCATCGCATCCCGCCTGACCAGCGCTGGCGCGACGGGTCGGCGATGCGTCAGGCGACGGCGCCCATGGCCCCGGGGCGCCGATCGGACACTGGCACGGGGCGGGTGCCGATGCCCAGCAGGCGCTCGATGTCGGCTGGGTCCACGGGCGGTGAGAACAGATAGCCCTGACCGTGGTCACAGCCCATCTCACGCAGCAGGTGGAGCTGGCCAGGTCGCTCGATGCCCTCGGCGATGACCTGGAGTCCGAGCCCATCGGCCATGCCCACGATGGCGCGGGTCAGCACCCAGCCCGCCGCGTCCGTCTCGTCGGCGATGAAGGAGCGGTCGACCTTGAGCACATCGACCGGGAATCGCTGGAGGTAGCTCAGCGAGCTGTAGCCGGTCCCGAAGTCGTCGATGGCCACGGCCACACCCGATGCTCGCAGCTCCGCCAGGACATCGATCGTGCGCTGGGTGTGCTGCATCAGCACGCTCTCGGTGATCTCGACCATCAAGGTGCCCGGCGGGATGCCCGAGCGGCCGATGGTCTGGACCAGCGTGCGACCGAGCGCGGGGTCCTGGAACTGGCGCGCCGAGAGGTTGACGCTCACCCGCAGGTCAGGGCGCCCGGTGGCATCCTGCCACTCGCGGAGCTGACGACACGCCTCCTCGATGACCCACCGACCGATGGACACGATGGCACCGCTCTCCTCGGACATGGCGATGAAGTCCGAGGGCATGCGTCGCTGGACACCCGGCGCGTCCCAGCGCACGAGCGCCTCGAGACCGGTCACCACCCCATCGCGGAACCGGACGACCGGCTGGTACTGGAGCCGCAGCTCGTCGCGCTCCGCGGCGCGTCGCAGCGAGCGCTTCATGGCCCGCCGCTCCGCGACCCCGCGCCGGAGCGCCGGGTCGAAGACCACGACGCGTGCCTTGCCTGCGGCCTTGGCCCGATACATCGCGGTATCCGCGTCACGCAGCAGCGCGTCCGCGGTCGCCGCATCGGCCCCGCTGAACGCGATACCGATGCTGATGCCCACCGTGACCTGGGCCTCGCCCAGCAGGATGGGCTCGCGGACCGCCTCCACGATGCGGCGCGCCACGTGCTCTGCCTCGCCCGGGTCGAGCTGGTCCTCGAGCAGCACCGCGAACTCGTCGCCACCCAGCCGGGCCACGGTATCCACGGCCCGTACGCACCCACCGATGCGCTCGGCGACCGCCACCAACACCTGGTCACCCCGCACGTGACCCAGCTGGTCATTGACCGCCTTGAGCCCGTCGATATCGAGGAACAGCACCGCCACCCGGCCGGGCCCTCGACCGGTGCGTGCCAGCGCGTGGCCCAGGCGGTCCGTGAACAGACCCCGGTTGGCGAGATGGGTGAGGCCGTCCTCGAAGGCCTGGCGTCGCAGCTCCTGGTGGAGTCGCGCATTCTCGAGGGCCATCCCGGCCTCCGACGCGATGCTGCTGGCCACGGCCACGTCAGCAGCCTCGAACGGTGCGCCCGCACGCGTGATCTCGGCGAGGCCCAGGGTCTGGCCCCGAGCCACCAGTGGCACCATCAGCAGCGCATCCGCGCCCTCATCGCGGAGGATCGCGGTCTCGGCGGCATCCGCGGTCGGGTCGCCCACGCGCACGGTCGCCGGGCGCTGCTCCTCCACCACGCGTCTCGTCAACGGGTATTCGTCGAGCAGATGCCCCGGCTCGGCCACCGGGAGCGCGTGGGCCGGCCACGACGCGAACCCCACGACCTCGCCCCGGTCAGGCAGGTAGGCCGAGATGACACAGGCGTCCGCGTTGGTCGTCTCCTGGAGATGACGCGCCAGCCGCTCCGCGACATGGGCCGGCTCGAGGGTGCCGGACACGTCCCGCGACAGGCTCACCAGCCGGGCCAGCTCGCGGCTGGACGACGAGAGGCGGTCGCGTACGCCCCACAGGAGATACAGCAACAGCGCGGTGATGACCGCCGTGTCGATGAGCACCAGGAGGTCGGCCGCGGTCGGACCGCCGTCCCGACGACTGCCGAGCGTGCCCACGACAACGATGCCCACACAGGCGAGCCAGCAGCACAACGCCAAGCGCCGCATCGACGCATCCGTGAGGCTGGGCACCGCGAGCAGGAAGGCCACCAGCGGTGCGATGGCGAGCGCCCCTGCTGAATCAGGTGCCATGAGCACGAGGCCCAGCATCGCGCTCAGGGTCACCACGACCAGGCGGCTTGCCACCCACGAGGCCCCTCGATCGGCGACATGCCGGCGTGCCCAGGAGGTCCACGCAGCGACACACAGGAACAGCACCGCCTGGAGCAGCAGGCGGGGGGTGTCG
>CAZYTQ010000099.1:10344-11365 GCA_964650135.1 uncultured Anaerolineaceae bacterium
ATGACCCCCGCGCGGCACCCGGCATGGTGCTCGTCGGCGACACCCTCGGGCCACCCGACGAAAGTACCGGCCTCCGGACGCAGCGCCGGGCGGCCATGGCCGAGGACGTCCGTGATGACGGATGCGGCGTTCAGCCGCAGCGCACCACGGGACAGCCCTCGCCCGGGGTGGGGATCAGCGCGGCACGACCTGCCACAGCTGGCCGTTCACATCCTTGCAGTCATCCTGGAACGCGGCACCACCCAGGACGGCCGTGTCGCTGATGGTGTTGCCCTCCAGGCACTTGTCCTCGCTCTCGAGGAACTTGGTCACGAGTCGATAGGTGCCCTCACGCACGGGCACCAGACGCCACATCTGGCCGGTCACGTTCGCGCAGTCGTCCATGAACGACGCCCCGCCCAGGAACGAGTCCGTGCCCACGCTGTTGCCTTCCAGGCACTTGCCGGCTGCCTCATGCAGCTGGGACTGGAGCTGGTGGTAGCCATCCTCGGCGGCGATGAGATGCCACACCTGACCGCTGACACCCGTGCACGCATCCAGGAACGAGGCGCCGCCCAGCATCGCGTCGGGATCGCCGACGCCATTGCTCTCAAGGCAGCGCTCCGCGTCGCCGGTCGGGTTCGAGCGCAGCTCGAACCAGGTGCCGGAGGCGGTCAGCTCCGCCAGCGGGTCCAGCGCGACCGGCTCCGGCGTGGCGGCGTCGACGGGCGCCTCCTCGGCCGTCACCACGCCGTTCACGAACAGCTGGGCGTCCCGCAGGTTGTTCCCCATGGGGCAGTCGTCCACCTGGGCGATGACCACGCGGTTGGTCTCGCCGGCGACGGACAGCTCCGCCAGGTTCGCGGTGACGGGCGTGCCGCCGAGCATGATGTCGCCACCCTTGACGAATGCGCCGTCCGGGTTGGCCGAGTTGAAGACGTACGCCCGGGCGCCGTCATCGACCTGGCGGAAGCGCACCTCGAACTCGGTCACTTCGGCGTCCGCGGGGATGTCCACCAGCGTCTGGAAGTAGGTGAAGTCC
>CAZYTQ010000099.1:11375-12437 GCA_964650135.1 uncultured Anaerolineaceae bacterium
GAGGCAGGAGCCGGGCGGCAGGATGGACGGCTCACTGAACGAGATGGCACCCGTCTCGTCGAGCGGCGGCGCGACCCAGCCTTCGGCGTCGACCGCCGGGATGGACGCTGACTTGTACAGCGACGCGGCGCCGTGCTTCTTGACCGGATCGCCGAGCACCACCGCGGCGTCACCACGGTGCATCTGCCAGGCCGAGCGCTCGAAGGTGGTCTCGGACTGGGCGCTGGCGACACCGGCCACGCTGACGACCATCGCGCTCGCCGCGAACAGCGATAGCCATGCGGATGAGCGGCCTCGATGGGCCGGGCGGGACGTGGGAAAGGGCACGCAGGACTCCTCGTTCGCGCGGATCGTCTCGGCACCGAGCGACCACGCGCGTGCGCACCCCAGTGACCGATCGCGCTGTACGGCCCGGCAGCGTGCGACGCGCCTGGGATGTGGCGTCGGTCATGGGTGCTCCGGACCGGCGGCGCCGGTGGGGCGGCGCCATCATCGCACCATCCCGGATGAGCCGCCGTGGATCAGCCGGTGCTCTGCACCCCCGCCGCGACACCGCTCACGGTGAGATACACCAGACGCTCGAGGTCACGTCGCTCGGACGCATCGGGGGGCAGGGCACGTGCACGTGCCAGCAGCCGGACCTGGAGCTCCGAGAGCGAATCGACATATGGGTTGCGCAGCTCGATCGAACGCTGGAGCACCGGCATCGCGTCCATGATCCGGGCACGCCCGGTGACGGCCAGGATGCCATCGCGGGTGAGTCGGTACTCACGCCTGATGCGGCGCCACACGCGTCGTGACTCCGGTGTCGGTGCGAGACCGGCATAGCGCCGGGCGACCTGCATGTCCGCCTTGGCGATGCTCATCTCCGCAGTGTCGATGACACCTGTCAGGAAGGGCCACTCGCGATAGAGCGATCGCAGCTGCTCCAGACCCGTCTCGCCATGAGCCGTGACGAGATCGGCGATGGCGCTGCCCACGCCATACCAGCCAGGCAGGTTGGCACGGGACTGGGACCACGCGAAGACCCACGGGATGGCCCGCAGCTGCTCCAGCGTCCGG
>CAZYTQ010000100.1:0-6364 GCA_964650135.1 uncultured Anaerolineaceae bacterium
GCCTCGGCCACCGATACGACGCGTGCGCGCATGGCGGAGAAGGCGGCACGCAACGTGCTGGCAGGGCTGCGCAGTGAGCCACTCCCGGACGCGGTGCCGCTCCCCGTCGTCTGATGGCCGCGACCGCGGTCGGTCTCGTCCTGGTCGCGGCGTTCCTCCACGCGCTCTGGAACCTGCTGCTCGCGCGATCTGCCGACACCGTCGCCGCGATGTGTGTCGCGATGCTGGCTGGCTCCGTGGTCGTGCTGCCCTTCGCGCTGCTGCGGTGGCGCCTGGAACCGGCGGCGGTGCCCTGGGTCGCGCTGTCCTCGGCGCTCGAGCTGGGCTACTTCGTGCTCCTCGCGCGGGCATACGCTCGGGCGGAGCTGAGCCTCGTGTACCCGGTGGCGCGCGGGCTCGCGCCGGTGTTCGTGATGGTCGGGTCCGTGGTCATCTTCGGCCGCGAGGCGGGCGTCGTCAGCGCGGTCGGGGTGGTGGTCGTGGCCGTCGGTGTGATGCTGGTACGCGGGATCCGGTCCCCCGCGGCGTGGGCGGACGTGCTCCTGGCGGTGGCCATCGCGACCCTCATCGCGGGGTACACCCTCGCGGACCAGCAGGGTGTGGCGCACGCGGATCCGGTGAGCTACCTGCTGCTGGTCATCGGCATCCCGGGGGTCGCGCTGGCGGTCTGGCTGGGTGGTCGTGCCGGTGGGCTCGCACGACTCCAGGGCGCGGTCGCTGCCGGGCCGGTGGTCGGCGGCATCGCCGTCTCCGTGGCCTACGGGTTCGTCCTCGTGGCCCTGTCCCAGGCGCCCGCGCCCGCCGTCGCGGCGTTGCGCGAGACCAGCATCGTCATGGCGACCGTCCTGGCTGCCCTCGTGCTCCATGAGCGCGTCGAGCGGGCGCGCTGGCTGGGCTGCGTGGTCGTCGTGGTGGGCATCGGGCTGGTCGTCGGCGGGTAGCTCGGTCGTCGGCGGGTAGCTCGGTCGTCGGCGGGTCGCTCGGTCGTCGGCGGGCCGCAGGAGCGGGCCGCCTGGATCGTCCAGGTTCCTCGGAGACTGGGCGTCGACATGGGTCGGCGAGCGTGTCCCGTGCTCGGGCGGGATGTGGTCCTTCCCTCCCTGAGTCAGATCGGAGCATCACGGCGACGCGTGGTGGCCGGAGTCAAGAGGGCCACACTGCCCGGTCCACACGGTCACCCCTCGCTCGCGGGTGACCGTAGACTGGCAGGACCATGCTGCTCATCCGGGCGGTGGCGCTCGGGCTGGCCCTCATCGAGGCCATCCTCGCGCTCCGACTCCTGTTCCCGTTCATGCGCGTCCCTCCGTCCCTGGAGGGGTACGTCCCGACGCTCGTGGCGATCAGCGATCGGCTGGTGGCGCCGTTCCAGGTGTTCTTCGAGCCCTTCACGCTCGACCAGCTGGACAGGCTGCCGGGTGGCGAGCTGGGCTACGCGGCGTACCTCGACCGGGTGGATACCACCGTGCTCGTGGCCATGGTGGGATGGGCCATCATCGGTTCGCTGGTCCTGTTCATCCTGCGATCGGTGATCCGCGTCCGCTGAGCGGCCCCTGCAGCAGCGACCTACGATGACCGCGGGCCGGTAGCTCAGCGGCAGAGCAGGGGACTTTTAATCCTCGTGTCCTGGGTTCGAATCCCAGCCGGCTCACCAGTATTCGCGCGCAGATGGCACCAGATACCTAAGTATCTGCACGTCCTGCAAGCTTTTGCGGTCCTGGGTGCCTGCCCTGACAGCCCAGCTGCCTGCCACGGCGGTGGTATGTGGTGGACGGACCGCGCTCTGATAGACACCATGGACGGAATGCTTGGGCACGTACCGGGGCTGTGTCGTTCGCAAGCAGACAGCGAGTGCCTGTCCGGGCGACTTCGAGGATCTCGGAACTCGTGGCATCTACGCAGAGAGCCCAGGCTGTGACGGGCCTGGCGATCAGGCGATTGGGCCGGTTTGGGAGACGGCTTCAGCGGTCGCGTCATACAGGCCCTCGTCGGCCGCGTCGAGCGCTCGCTCCAGCCTGTCAGCCACCGCCGGCTTGCCGACGGCGGAACGCATGTCAAAGAGCAGCGGCGACCCAGTGCGACAGACACGGTTGGTGATCCGGGACCTCGATCCGCGCAAGTCGGCACTCGCGCCCGTCCCGATGAGCGTCGAGCAACCCCGGGACCGTGCCGTTGACCGTTTCGGTGCCCGATCCTCAGCGCTGGAGCACCCGTGCGCCGATGACACCGAGGGACGCGCCGATGACGGCGCCGACGGTGTTGGCCCCGACATCGTTGACGGTGCAGGATCGGACGCCCGATGCCGCCTGCCAGGACTCGATGGCGATGCACAGCACGGCGAGGGCGATGACGACGGGGATGGCCTTCCGCGTGAGCACCACCCAGAGGAGGCCGGCGGGGATGTAGAGGACCACGTTGAGAAGCGTGTCGGCCTCGATCCGGCCGAGGCTCAGCCATTGGGCGGGTCCCAGGCAATCGCCGATCGACTGCGGATAGGCACCGGAGAGGCTGCTCCATCCGCCGGAGGGTACGACCGTCGCGGCCACGATCGCCGCCACCGACATGAGCGCCAGGGCGATCAGCCAGCGCGGTCGGCCGAGACGTGGGGACAACAGCACGGCGAGGATCGACGACGCTGCCACCAACAGGACGAAGGTCGCAAGGACATCCGGCTCACCGAGGGCCTCGGTGATGACCCTCGGCATGTCGTGACCTCGATGTTCGACCCGACACCACCGATGCGATGGTCCGCCATGGATGATAGCGGCGATTATGTGGCTGACCGGGCGATGAACGCAGGCGCCATTCGGCGGTCAGGCGGGCGCATCCGGGTGTGTCGCACTCGGGGTGCCGTGCGGGTCGGCCGTGGCATGTCAACACCGGTCCAAACTGAGCAGGATTCGCCGGTCGGAACCTGAGCAGGTCTGAACCGCACTGACATCCGTGGAGACCAACCTGCACTGGAGCGGCGACCCGCTGCGCCGCTCGAAAGATGACGTCTGGTCAGCCACTGGACACCTGGAGCACGACGGCAAGCGCTTCGAGGTGGGAAGCGGCATCACATCGGGCAACCACGGGGAGATCGGCGGCGAGCCGGGCTCTGACGACCCGGCGGGCGAGTGGACGCTCCGCATCGACGAGATCACGTCCGACCCCGGCTATCCGCCGAAGCGCGTCCGCATCGAGGGCCCATGGGTGTTCAAGGTCACCATGCCGCGCTGAAGGGACGGCCTGGCCCCGGCTCGTCAGGGGCCGGGGCGCTCGACACAGAGTCCCGCGAGGAGACGCCGCCGGCGCGCTGACCTGCTCGATCGCCCCTTCTCGGATCCGGTCACCCGTTGCGAGCCGACGTCGTCGAGTCGGTCTCCCGGAGGCCGACGATCGCGGCGTACGTGCGCCGGTAGGCCGCGGGCGTCAGGCCGGTCGTCCGCTTGAACAGTCGCCGGAAGAAGGTCGGGTCCACATAGCCCACGGCGTCGCCGACATCGTCGACGGGCAGCGCACCGAGCTCCAGCATCTCGCGTGCCCGCTCCACGCGGACACCGTGCACATGATCCATCGGCCGGCGACCGGTCGCGGCCCTGAAGCGCCGGGCGAACGTGCGCGGCGTGAGGCCCGACCGCGCGACCATCGCGGTCACCGGGTCGCGCGTCTCCGGATGCTCGTCGATCCAGGCCACGCTCGCGGCGATCACCGCGTCGTCCACGCGGGAGCGGCGCGACATGGCGGCGAACGGCAGCTGGCCGTGCTCGTGACTGCCCATGAGGTACACCTTCGCCGTGCGCGCGGCGTGCTCGGGCCCGCAGAACCGGCCGATCAGGTACAGCGCGAGCTCCTGCCAGGAGGTGACGCCGCCGGCGGTGACGATGCGGTCCGGCTCGCTCGCCAGCTCGAGGATCGCACCGGGCCGGAAGGCGACGCGGGGATATGCCGCCGCGAACAGCTCCGCGTACGCCCAATGACCCGCACAGGTCCGACCGTCGAGGAGCCCGGCCTCGGCCAGCAGGACCGAACCCGTGCACACAGATGCCACCAGGGCTCCGCTCGCGTGCATGTCCCGGAGCCACCGTGTCTCGATCGCGTACCTGCCGCGGGGCGGGGTCCCGATCGGGGTGTACATGTCGCAGACGACGACCGCGTCCACCTGGCCCACGGCCGCGACCGACGCGTGCGGCTCGACGGCGATGTTGCCGAAGCATCGGAAGGGATCTGCTGATGCCGCGACGATGCTCACCTCGAGGAGCTCCTCCCCGGGTTCCGCTGCCGTCATGTCGGGCCACATGGGACCGACCGTCGTGAGCACGTCGTACAGCCCGTACAGCACGGAGGCGGACGTCTCGGGTGCGACCAGGAGCGCGATCGTCGGACGCGCCGTCGTTGTCAATTCAGCCCCGTTCTTGGGGATTCCGTCTCTTCCATGGTGGCAGTGCGGTGGAGAGACTGCAACGGACGGGTCCGATCGAGGGCCCCATGAGTGAGGAGATGCACCGATGCCGATGGATGCCGCGGTGTGTGCCGCGCTGCGCGCGGGCGTGCGTGGCCGAGTGATCCTCCCCGGCGAGGCCGACTACGACGAGGCACGCCGGGTGTGGAACGGGATGATCGACAAGCGGCCCGCCTGCGTGGTCCGGGTCGCGAGCATCGATGACATCCAGCCAGTCCTGCAGGCCGCGCGGTCCACCGGGCTGCCACTGGCGATCCGCGGCGGCGGCCACAACGTGGCCGGCATGGGTTCCGTGGACGACGGGATCGTGCTCGACATGGGCGGGCTGCGGTCCGTCTCGGTGGATCCGGAGGGCTCGCTCGTGCGGGTCGGGGCCGGCGCCAGCCTGCGCGACGTGGACGAGGCGACGGAGCCACATGGCCTCGCGGTCCCGCTCGGTGTCGTCTCCGGGACGGGGATCGCCGGGCTCACGCTCGGGGGCGGCGTCGGCTGGCAGACCCGAGCCCACGGGCTGGCCATCGACAACCTCGTCGATGCCGAGGTCGTGCTGCCGTCAGGCGAGCTCGTCCGCGCGGACGCGACCACGAACCCCGACCTCTTCTGGGCGCTCCGAGGGGGCGGCGGCAACTTCGGCGTGGTGACATCGTTCACGTTCCGCGCGTATCCGCTTGGTCCGGAGGTCCTCGCAGGCACGCTCGTCTACGAGCTGCCGCGCTGGGGCGAGGCGATCCGGGCCTGGCGCGGGTGGACGACCGACCTCCCCGACGAGCTCACGCCGATCATCACGTTCATGGTGCCTCCGCCGGACTGGGAGCTGGGCGACCGGGTCCTGATGTTCGCGGGGTTCGCCTGGGCCGGCGCTGACCGCGTCGCCGGGCTCGACGTCGTGGAACGGCTGGTCGCCGCGTGCCCGCCGGACGTGCGGATGACCGACCCGGTCCGATGGGTGGACTTCCAGTCCGCCTTCGACTCGGCGATGCCGACGGGCGTTCGCGCCTATTGGCGGAACGCCTGGTTCTCCACCCTGGACGATGCCCTGGTCGATGCGCTCATCGAGCGCTGCGGCCAGCAGACATGGGTCGGCACCGCAGCGGACCTGCACTTGATGGGCGGAGCGTTCGGGCGTGTGGCTGACGAGGCGACCGCGTTCCCCGACCGGACCGCGGCGCTCTGGCTGAACATCTACGGCTTCTGGACCGACGCTCGCGACGACACGGCACGGGTCGCCTGGGTCAAGGGAACCTCCGATCGCGTGCGGCCCCTGGCCATGGAGCGGCAGTACCTCAACTTCATCGGTCACTCGGGGGCGGAGGCGATCAGCGCGGCCCGCATCTACGGCCCGGCCACGTTCGCGCGGCTCGCCGAGGTCAAGCGCCGATACGACCCGGAGAACCTGCTCCGGGTCAACCACAACATCGCTCCCGCTGACTGAGATCGTCCCTTGGGCGCGCAGCGGGTCGATCCACCGAGCTCGGGACCGGCCGAAGTCTGCACCGTGCGACGCGATGCGGCCCTGGGCGGTCTCGTCCCTATACAGCTCCGGCTCGGGGGCGCCGTGGGGATTGGCAGGGGCCGACCGATCGAGCCCTCCGATCAGACGCCCTCGACCGCAGACAGGCGGCCGGTGGCCACAGCGTCGCGCAGGGTCCGATGGTCCGCTTCACAGACATCGGCGTAGGCGCCTGCCCACGCCGCGACCGCCCCGTCGAACCGCTCGGAGTCGCCCAGGTACCCGGCGATCGTCCGTGCTCCCGGTGACTGGCTGTGCGCACGCGCCAGCAACCGGCCACAGGCATCGCCGTATCGCCCGAACTGCCGTCGATCGAGCCTCGTGGAGTCGATCGACCCCTTCATGTCGCGGTATTGGCGGATGTAGAAGTCCGCGGACCGCTGCTGGGACGGATCACCCGCGAAGGCGCGCAC
>CAZYTQ010000100.1:6374-12435 GCA_964650135.1 uncultured Anaerolineaceae bacterium
CGCTGAAGACGGTATCGGTCACGCCGCCCGGGACGACGGCCGCCATGCCGCCATGGCTCACGAGCACCGACGGCTGCGCCTCCTTGGCCTGGAGGAACAGCGCCTCCTCGTCCGGTCCCTTGAGCAGCAGGATGTAGCAGCGCGTCCCGACGCTGCCGACGCCCACGACCCGCAGCACCACGTCCACCACGCGGTACTGGCCGAGCAGCAGGCGGACGTCCTCGCGCAGCGTCGCTCGATACGCCTCGAACAGCGGCTCCAGGACGTCGGGCGTGCCGTAGGGCACGCGTCGGGTGATGGGTGGCTGGTCGACGATGCGGGTCGAGCCGTGCTGATCGACGGTGGTGATGTCGGCGAGGACCCGGGCCGAGGTCCGCCGACGGGCCTTGGTGGCAGCACGCCGGACGATCTCCCGGTCGGACGCGCGGCTGATCCATGCGCTGAGCCGATCCAGGTCGGCGCGGGCAAAGAAGCGCTCCAGCGCGGTGCGACCCATGAGCTCCGTCAGCCAGGTGCGGTAGGCGCGGACGGTGCCCGTCGTCGCCGCCGTGCAGGAGGCCTCGTCGAGGCCGGCCTCCCGGCCCGCGACGTGGACGCTCGTGGCGAGTCGCTTGACGTCCCATTCCCAGGGCGCGACACCGCCCTCGTCGAAGTCGTTGAGGTCGAACAGGAGGCTCCGCTCGGGGGAGGCGAAGAAGCCCAGGTTCGCAAGATGGGCATCCCCGCAGGCGACCACGTGCACGCCTGTGACCGGGCCGCGTGCGAGGTCGGCCGCCATGATCGCCGCACTGCCGCGAAAGAACGCGAACGGCGACTGGAGCATCCGCCCCACGCGCACCGGCACGAGGTCGGCCAGGCGGTCCTGGTGCTGGCGCTCGAGGATGCCGATGGGATCGCGGTCGGCCGGCAGCACGAGGGCCGCGTGGGCCGACCGCTTGAGGGTCGCGCGCATCTGGCGGACGTCGGGAAGGGGCACGACTGGCTCGATCATGTGATCGACGCTACACGAGGCCGCCCGTGGCGGTCAGGCCGGGCGACGGCCACCGACCCGTGCCCCGATCGCACCAGTCGCGAAGTCATCCGGATCCGGGGTGCGACAGGCGCTTGATGACCACGAGCGTGAGGTCGTCGGCCATGGGCGACCCGGCGCTGAAGTCGCGGACCGCGTCAAGCACCCGCTGGGCGATCACGCTCGCGGCGGCGGAGGCGCTCGCGGTCGCGATGGCGCGCAGTCGCCGCTCACCGAACAGCCGGCGACTCGGGTCGCGGGCCTCGGTCACGCCGTCCGTGTACAGGACCAGCACATCGCCGGGATCGAGATGGATGTGCCGGTCCTCGACAGCGAGCTCCCGGAACGCACCCAGGATCGAGCTGGGCGAGCTGACCAGGCGCGTCCGATGACTCGGCCCGTGCACCCACAGGGGCGGATCGTGACCGCCGTTGGCGAGCACGAGATCCCCCTGCTCGAGGTCGAGCGAGGCATAGAGCGCGGTGACGAACAGCCCTGACCGACCGTCGTGGATCAGCTGATGGTTGGTGCGACGCAGCACCTCGGCCGGTGATGACGAGACGTCCGCCGAGGCCCGCACCACGGCCCGCGTGAAGGCCATCATGAGCGCGGCAGGCACACCCTTGCCCGTGACATCGCCGATCACCAGGTCCAGCGAGCCCGGTGCCAGCCCCGCGTCCAGGAAGTCGTAGAAGTCACCCCCGACCTCGCGTGCCGCCCGGTAGATGGCGGCGAACTCCCAACCGGCGGCGGTGGGCGTCGACGCCGGCAGGAGGCTCAGCTGGATGCGACGTCCGACGGCGAGCTCCTCGTCCAGACGCTGGCGCGACAGCTCCTGCTCGTGGAGCCTCGCGCGGTCATGGGCGACGCCTGCCTCGCCGGCCACGGCGAGGAGCAGCTTCTCGTCACTCGCGGTCAGCGTCGGCTCTCCCTGCCGTCGCGCGAGCACCACGGCGCCGATCCGCTCATCGCGTGCCCGGATCGGGACGACCAGCAGCGACGCGAACGATGCGTCATCGGACGAGGGCGACACCAGCCTCGGCTGCCCATCGGCGATGACCTTCGTGACGAGCGCGCGGGAGGCGTCGATCGCTGCCTCGACCAGGGCCGCCGCGCCCATGGTCGCCTCGACCGTCCGCTGCGGGCCGACGAGCACGCACGCCGCATCGGACCGGATGGCCCGACCCGCCTCGGAGAGCAGGAGCCTCGGGATCTCCGCGGCATCGAGGGACGCGCCGATGGTCTCGCCCACGCGATACAGCAGGTTCAGCTCGCGGTACCGGTCGAGCGTCTCCTGGCCCAGCACCCGGATCTCCATGGCCTGGGCGACCAACGCCAGGAGACAGCGACGCAGGACCTCGGTCGTCGCGCCGACGTCCATGCCACGGACGACCAGGCCCCCGACGGCCGTGCCGTCGACCCGGAGCGGATACAGCCACCGGTCGTCCCCCACGCCCACGGCCTCGTCCGCGATGCGCCCGTGCAGCGCCAGACGCGCGCTGGCCGCCACCGATGGCGATGGCTCGAGGTCGCCGACGACGACGGTCGCATCGGTGTCGACGAGTGCCAGGTCGCCCTCGGGATCCGCGGTGCGTGCCGCCGCGAACAGCGCCTCGACGACCGACCGGTCGAGGAGGCGTCGCAGGGGAGGTGGGCCGACCGTGCGCCCCATCAGCCTCGGCCGCGCGCCCGTGGTGTCAGAACGAGTCGATCGCGGCCGCGCGATCGGTGAAGACCTCGAAGTACCGCAGCAGAGCGGTCCGCTGGAGCATCTGCTCCACGCGCGGCTGGAGGCCGAGCAGCTTCACGTTGGCCTGGCCAGCCTGGACCCCGCTGCCGAGGTCATGGAACGCCTGCCACCCTGCGTCGGTGTCCGGGGCGCTCTGTCCGCTCATGACCAGGACCGCGCTGTGGAGGGCGACGAGCCCGGAGCTGGCGATGAAGGGGACTTCGGACAGGTCGATGAGCAGGTGACGGCACCCGGTGCCATAGAGGTCCTGCACGCGCTCGATGACCTCCAGATAGTTCGAGTAGTCCAGCTCGCCGTGGATCCCCAGGACAGTGACGGGCACTCGTCCCTGCTCCTGCTCGACGGTCAATGGCATCTCCCTACCCCCTTCGCTTCGCCTGCGATCCGATCCGTTTGACGAGCACCAGCTCGTTCTTCCACCCTGGCGGGCTGGCGTATCGCATCTCGTCCGTCAGCTCGCGCGTGAGATGGACGCCCATGCCACCCAGGGGGCGGCGCTCGATGGGCACCTCCAGGTCGACCGCCGGGACACCCGTGGGGTCGAACGCCGGGGCATCGTCGCGGAGCCGGACCACCATGGCCACCGCCGTCCCGCCGACCTCCACCTCGACCACGCCCGGCCGCCCTCGATACCCGTGCTGGATGATGTTCGTGACCGACTCGTCGACGGCCTGGACCAGGTCCGCGGCCGAACCGGGGTCCGCGCCGCGCGCGAGGGCGTGGGCCTCGATGAAGCGGCGGATGGGTGCCAGGTTGGCGGGTTCCGCGGCCAGGCGCAGCATCGGTGGGGCGTCCATCGGGGCCCGCCTGGAGTCGGTCACCCGCCCTGCCCCGCCTGTCCGGTCGCTGTCGACCCGGGGGCTGCCGCATCCCCGTGGCCCGCCGCATCCCCGTGGCCCGTCGCCGGGCGGACCGGCAGTGTGAAGGAGAACGTGCTGCCGGCCCCGACCACGCTCTCGACCCACAGCCGGCCGCCGTGGCGCTCCACGATCTGCTTGCAGATCGGCAGGCCGAGGCCCGTGCCGAGCGGCTTGCCGGTCAGCGTGTCGCCCACCTGGGCGAACTGCTCGAAGACCCGTGGCTGGTCGGCCTCCGCGATGCCGACGCCCGTGTCGCTGACGCTCACCACGATCTCCGGCCCCACCTGGTGCGCGCGGCAGGTCACCGAGCCCACGTCGGTGAACTTCACGGCGTTGGACAGCAGGTTGATCATGACCTGGATGAGACTGTCGCGGTCACCCACGACGGTCGGCAGGCCCGGCGCCACGTCGCGGGTGAGGATGAGGCCCTTCTCCTCGAACAACGCGGTCGTGGCCGCGACGCCCCGGTCCACGATGCCATCGATCGGGAGGGGCTCCATGACCCAGTCGACCTTGCCGGCCTCGATCTTGGCCAGGTCCAGCACGTTGTTGATGAGCGTCGTCAGACGATCGCCCTCGGCCACGATGATGTCCACGTTGGCCCTCACCTGCTCGACCGCGCGTTGCGCTCGTGCGTCCTCGTGGGAGACCAGCGGGAACACCCGCTCATCCAGACGCTTCCGGATGATCTTCGCGAACCCGACGACCGATGTGAGGGGCGTCCGGAGTTCGTGGCTGACGTTGGCGAGGAAGGCGCTCTTGGCGTCATTGGCGGCCACGGCCGCCTCCTTCGCTCGCTGCATCTCCTCGAACAGGCGCGAGTTCTCGACGGCGCTCGCGATCTGGCCGGCCACCGTCTCTGCCAGGGCGACCTCGTTGGGCGTGAACGACCGGTCGGCATCGTCGGTCGCGATGACGAGCGTCCCGATGACCGCGCCACGCGACAGGAGCGGCACGATCATGAGGCCCTGCGTGCCGCTCGATCGGAGCAGGCCATGGAGGGGTCTCGTCAGCTCGTCGGTCTGCGCCCGGTTCACGATGACGGACCTGCCGCTCGCCACCACGAGCGCGGAGGACGGGTTCCCGGCGACCGGGACGATGAGGCTGTCGGTCGATTGGGTGGATCCCTGCCGCGTGTGCTCGGCCACCACCTCCAGCGTCCCGCTGTCGCTGCTCGCGAGGGCGATACCGCTGTACTGGGCGTCGAACAGCTCGGCGATCTCCTTGGTCACGACCGGTGGCGCCGTCTCCAGGTCACGCATCGATGACACGGTCTGGGTGATGCGATTGAGGGTCGCCAGCTGCTCCACGCGCGCTTCCAGCTGGCCGGTCCGCAGCGCGACCTGGTGCTGCAGCCCGCTGATGAGCGTGCGCAGCCGCGCGGTCAGGGTGTTGAAGGCCTCTGCCAGCGTGGACAGCTCGGCCGGGCCGTCGGTGCTGGCGCGCTGGTCAAGGTCGCCCGCAGCGATGGCGGCCGCGGTCGAGGTCAACGCCTCGATGGGCCGCGTGATGGGACGTGCCGCCGCCGTGGCGGCGATCACGCCGAGCGCGATGGCGAGCAGACCCACGAGCGTGGCGACCTCGGTGGACCGGGTGACCTCCGCGAGCGCGTCGGCTTCCGAATCACTGACCGAGATCTCCAGGCCCAGTCCCTGGAGCGGCACGCGGTTGACGACGGCCGTGGCCGTGATGGGCGAACGCGCCTCGACCACGGGCGACTCGCGGTCCGCCGGGCGTGCGGCGGATGGGGCCTCGTCGAGCGACGGCGTGCCCGGGACCGGGAGACCGATGTCCTCGCCCTGGGGTCCGGCGATGAGACGGCCGTCGGGCGACAGGAACAGCACGCTGGCGTCCAGCTGGTCGTTGGCAAGGCCGATGTCGCGTTGGATGCCGCTGAGGTCGTAGGTCGATGCGAGCACCCCCATGATCGCGTTGGTGCGCGGGTTGAGCACCGGGACCGCGATGAACACCGAGGCCGCTCCGCGCTCGGGGTCGATCCGCAGGTCACCCAGGTGGACCCCGCCCACGGAGTCGTTCCAGGCGGCCTGCCACCACGCCGTGTCCGCGTACGCGAAGCGGGCCGGCTTGGCGCCCTGCGCGGCCACCAGGCCGCCTTCGGCATCGGTGAGCAGGATGTCGTCGTGGAGCAGGTCCTCGCCCCGGAACCGGCTCAGCTCCAGGGCGGCAGGATTGTTCCGATAGGGAAGCACGAAGTCGCTCGCATCGGGCGAGGTCTCCCAGGCTCGCTCGCGCTCCTCGAGCAGCGCGGCCCGCTCGGCGGCCCCGTCGGGGTAGCCCTCGTTGGCGACGGCCAGGGCATCCTGCAGCACCGTGGCACGTCTGCCGAACGTGAGCAGGCCCTCGACCTGCTGGTCGAGCGCGTTCCCGACACGCTCCGCGTGGATGTCCGCCAGCGTCTGGAAGTTGCCCTGGACCTGGTCG
>CAZYTQ010000101.1:0-12328 GCA_964650135.1 uncultured Anaerolineaceae bacterium
GGGGGGCGCTGCATGCCCTCCGCGGCATCCCCGTCGCCCCCCGACCCCGTTCGATCGGGGAGCGGAGCAGCTCTCGATGTTCGAGGCGTTGTCGGCAACGCCGATGGCCGGGTCCGCGGGCTGGCAGCCGTGGCTCGAGACGCTGCCCGACGACTGGGAGCTCGACGCCGACCCTTCGATCGAGGTCGAGCTCGCACCACCACCACCCATCGCGGGTGACCGGGACTCCCCTCCCCCGATCGGACGGACCCGACGCGAGGCCAAGGACGCGCTGCGACTCGCGAACGCGAACGGCGTGCGGGACATCGCGCGGGTCACCGGGCTGTCCCACGCGGCCATCAACGGGAAGCTCAACCGCGCCGTGGGGATCCGACGCATCGACGCGGCCACCGCGGAGCAGCTCGAGGCACGGTTGCGCGCCGCGGACCGGTGGTTCGAGCGCGAGACCCGAGGCTGACCGGAGCGCGACTGGCGCGCGACTGACGGGCGACGAGCCGGGCCCTGCCCGACGGGGCCTCCTCCGAGCCATACGCTGTCCCGCATACGTATGTGTTCGAAGACATGGCAGTCCCCGGCACATGCGAGGCTGTCAGGTCGCGGGCGAGGTGGGGATCCAGACGCGCATCGCGCCCTGGGTCCGGTTCGCCCAGCGGTGGTACGGGACCAGGGCCAGCGTCACCCTGTCCCCCTCCCCCGTCGGCGCGGGCGCGTGGTACGGCCACGCGGGCGCTGCGTCGCCCGGGCGCACGAGCGCCTCGACCGCGATGGGTCGACGCGTCGAGCTCCTCGGAGCGCGGGCCGATGGTCGGTGGTCGATCGGCGCGGAGCGCGAGATCGACGAGGTCGGTGGGACCGGGGATGTCGCCCTGCTCCAGGCAGTAGACGAGCGGGCCGTACTCCACGGCCGCGCACCCGCGCAGCGCGTCGATGCGTCGATCGGGGAACGTGAGCCTGGGTCGCTGGTCGAGCACCAGCCGCAGCCGGTCGCCGGGTGCCCAGCGTCGCTCGACCCGCACGACGTCATCGCCCATGGCGGCCGGATCGAGCTCCCCGAAGCCGGCCCCGCTCGACGCGACGCCGACGCGCGCGTCCTGTGACCATGCCGGGACCCGCAGCCCCAGCGACCACGGCGCCTCGGGAGCAGCGAGGACCTCCACGTTCACGGCGCCGGCCCACGGCTGCTCGGTCGTGATGCGCAGTCGGACCTCACCCACCGGCAGCGACACCCGCAGGTCGCCGGTCAGGAACTGGGTGATGACCACCCCGCTCGTGTCCGTCGCGGCCGACAGCTGATCGACGCTCGCGATGAGCCGCATCAGGTTGGGAGGGCAACAGGCGCAGGCATACCACGGCGCTCGCGCCGCGGGTCCTCCCTGATAGCCCGTGCCGCCCGCGCGCACCAGCAGCGGGTTGACATAGAAGAACCCCTGACCATCGAGCGAGCGGCCCGACAGCACGCCGTTGTACAGCGCTCGCTCGATGGCGTCGGCGAAGCGCATCTCGCCCGTCGCGAGGAGCAGCCGCCACGCGAGCATGACGCTTCCGATCGCGGCACACGTCTCGGCGTAGGCGCGATCGGGTGGCAGCTCGTAGGCATCGCCGAACGCCTCGCCCTGGTGTCGCGAGCCGAGGGCCCCCGTGAGGTAGGTCCGGGTCGCCGTCATGTCCGTCCAGCGACGCACCGCTGCGTCGAGCAACTGCTGGTCCCCCGTCTCGACCGCGACATCGACGACCCCGCAGTCGAGGTACATCTGGCGGACAGCGTGACCCGCGACCGTGGGCGCCTCGCGGACAGGCAGGTGGTCCTGCCAATAGGCGCGCCCGAACCGGCCTGCACCCAGGAGGCCGCGGCCGCGCTGGTCGAGCAGGTGACGCGCCAGCTCGAGGTGACGTTCCGCGCCGGTCTCCCGGTACAGCTCGACCAGCGCCATCTCGATCTCGGGATGCCCGTCGATGCCGTCCCGTCGTACGGGCCCCAGCTCGTTCGCCACGTGGTCCACGGCCCGTGTCGCCGTTCGAAGGAGGCGGTCGTCACCGAGCACACGTGTCCAGGCGATCGCGGCCTGGAGGAGGTGTCCCACGTTGTACAGCTCGTGGCCCCACTGGAGGTCCTGGTAGTGCGTCCCCGTGGTGAGCTGGACGTAGGTACCCAGGTAGCCGTCGGGCCGCTGGGCCTTGACGACGGCATCGATCACGGGCTCGGCGATGGTGGCGAACGATGGACCCGCTGACACGGCCGCCCACGCGACCGCCTCGAGCCACTTGTGGACGTCGGTGTCGAGGAACGGGAAGACGGCGCCAGTGTCGTCGAGGCCGCCGCGGTAGGTGCCCGATCCGGCTGCCGCGTTGCGAAAGTTGCCGATGGCCCCTGACGCCTCGAGCTGCTCCAGGCCATGGGGGATGCTCGCTTCGATGTTCGAGCGGCGCTGGTCGGCCCAGAGACCACCGGTGACCAGCATGCCCCCTGCGTCGATCGGACGCAGCCGGACGCCAGCTCCGGCAGTCGGTGCGACCTGGGGACGGGGACCGCTCGTCTGGACCATGTGGCTCACCTCCCGTCAGGGGCAGGACCGCTGGAACCCCGGACCACCAGCTCCGGGGGCAGGATGCTGTGGGGGATGCCATCCGAGGGCCCCTGGGCAGGCTCGTCGATGGCGACCCGCATCGCCTGGGCGACCATCTCCCGGACCGGCATCCGGAGCGTCGTCAGGCTGGGGACGCTCATGCTCGCGAACGGGATGTCATCGAAGCCCGTGACCGTCAGGTCACGTGGGACGACGAGACCACGGTCATAGGCGCCCCGGAGCACACCCACGGCGAGCACGTCCGTGGCGGCGACGATGGCCGTCGGCGGATGTGGTCGTGCCATGAGCGTTTCGAGTGCTTCGGCGCCGCCCGGGAACTCGTTCGCGACCGAGACGATGAGGTCGTCGGGGACGTCGAGGCCGTGGCTCGCGGCATGGGTCCGGAACGCTTCCTCGCGCTCCCGGATGTCACCCAGTCGCCGTCCGCCCACGAACCCGATGCGCCGATGGCCCAGGCCCCGGACGTGCTCCAGGACCGCGTCGACCCCCGCACGGTTGTCCACGGTCACGGTGGGCAACCCTGCGGCGCGCGAGCCGTGCCACAGCGCGACGACCGGGACGTGGGTGTCGTGGAGGTCCTCGAGGAGCTGCAGCTTGTCGCGCATGTCGCCCAGCAGCAGGATCGCGTCGCAGTGGCGGGCCTCGAGGATGCCCCACAGGGCCATGGCCTCGTCCGCACGCGCGTGGGCATGCCCCAGGACCACGTTGTAGCCGCGCTGCGCGGCCTCGATGGAGACCGCTTCGACCGCTGATGCGAAGAACGGGTCCGTGATCTCGCGCACGATCACCCCGACCAGTCCGGTACGGGCGCCCCGCAGCCCCCGAGCCAGCGGGTTCGGGCGGTAGCCCAGCGTACGTGCGGCATGTAGCACCCGATCTCGGGTCTCCGCCGCGATGGGGATCGTCGTCGGGGCACCACTCAGGACCCGCGACACCGTGCTCTGGGAGACCCCCGTCGCCCGCGCCACGTCCATCATCGTGGGTGTGCCCCGGACGGCGGTCGAGCGCCTCATGGTGCGTCTCCCTGAGCCGTCCAGCACGTCCTCTCCTGCCACCTGGTCGCTCCTCGGATCCCTCTCAGGCGTGCCGCTCGGCGCATGCCGTCGACCGCAGCGTAGCCTCGGTGGCGACGCCTTCGTGGACCAGCCGGTCACTGCGCGGATGCAACCCTAACACTGCAAACGTATGCTATCGTCCCGGCCATGGCACGCTGGCGGGCGCCCTCGTGACGCGGGACACCATCTCGGTCGATCTTGAGCGACGTGTCGGCGCCATCGACCGCAACGTGTTCGGTGGCTTCGTGGAGCACCTCGGCAGATGCGTGCATGGGGGCATCTATGAGCCCGGGTCCCCCAAGGCAGGCCCGGATGGGCTGCGCACCGACGTGCTGGACGCAGCCAGACGCCTGCGTTACGCAAACATCCGGTATCCCGGCGGGAACTTCGTCTCCGCCTACCGATGGCGTGACGGCGTGGGGCCGATGGACCAGCGACCTGCGCGGTACGAGCCTGCCTGGGATGCCATCGAGCCCAACACCTTCGGCACCAACGAG
Source organism: uncultured Anaerolineaceae bacterium (assembly GCA_964650135.1). Classification (GTDB taxonomy): domain Bacteria; phylum Chloroflexota; class Limnocylindria; order Limnocylindrales; family CSP1-4; genus JAFMJV01. Next base: position 4,138 of record CAZYTQ010000101.1, read on the forward strand.
TTCATCCGCTTCTGCCGACGACTGGGCGCCGAGCCGTACCTCGTCGTCAATGCCGGTGATGGCGATATGCGCGAGGCCCGCGACTGGGTGGAGTACTGCAACGGCATCAAGCCCACGGCACTGGTCAAGCTGCGCCAGTCACATGGCGTCGAGGAGCCCCACCGTGTCCGGTACTGGGGCATCGGCAACGAGGTCGACGGTGCCTGGCAGGTCGGCTACAAGACCCCCGAGGAGTACGCTCGTACGTACCTCGAGTTCGCCAAGGTCATGCGCTGGGCCGACCCGAGCATCAAGCTGCTCGCTTCTGCGGTGTCCTTCTGGGAGGGCCGACCGCTCGAACGCATCGCGATGCTGCTGGAGCAGGCAGCCGAGCATATCGACTACCTGGGCATCCACTGGTACGTGGGCAACCCGGTCGACGACGTACCTGCCTACCTGGCCGTCTCGGAGCTCATCGAGGAGCGCCTTGCCATCGTCGAGGGTCTGGCCCTCGCCACGACACTGCGACGTCCACCGATGGCGCCGATCCCCATCGCCGTGGACGAGTGGAACGTGTGGTACAAGACGCCCCACGATTCACGGGCGCCGGGGTTCAACGGTCTCGAGGAGGCGTATGACCTGGCGGACGCCCTCGTCGTGGGCATGCATCTCAACGCCTTCTTCCGGCACGCACGCACTGTGAGGATGGCCAACCTGGCCCAGTTCGTGAACGTCATCGCGCCGATGGTCACGACCCCGGACGACCTGCTGCTGCAGACCACCTTCTACCCCGTCGAGATGTACGCGGAGCTCGCCGGGCCCGAGGCGCTCGAGGTCCTGTGGGGTGGGGATACCTACAGCGCCAGGCGCATCGACGACAACTTCAACCGACGGGACGTGGCGGGTGAGCGGACCGGCATCCGCATCCTCGATGTCTCTGCAACGGTCGATGACTCCGCTCGTCGGGTCTGCGTGTTCGTGATCAATCGCGACCTGACGGGTCCGCGCGAGGTCGAGATCTCCATCGCCCCGGGTCGCCCCGAGCGTGAGGTGGAGATCCACACCATCACGGGCGCCGGACCGGGAGCGGTGAACACGTTCGAGGATCGGGAGGCGGTGCGCCGCACGACGTCGCGTGCGCTCGGGACCGGACCCGTCTTCGTGACGGAGCTGCCTGCCCATTCTGTCAACGCACTCGTCTTCACCGTCTAGGCACGAAAGGAGGGCCGTCGTCCGGAGCCAGCTGGGATCCGGTATCTCCCCGGGAGGCTCGGGTCCGACCTCAAGCGTTGATCCATCACACGAAGGAGGAGTCGTAGATGCTTCGATCGAGACGCGCACTCGTCGGGACGCTCGGCGCGGCCCTGGCGGCCGGTGCGCTGATGGCGCCGGCCACCGTCGCCCAGACGCCCACGGACCTGTCGCTGTGGGTCTTCGTGGACCGGCACGGCCAGTTCATGGTCAAGCAGGCGGAAGCGTGGAACGCTGCCAACCCTGACCGGCCGATCAGCCTCACCTACGAGGCGATCGACTACAACCAGATGCACGACAACCTGCTGGCGGCGTTCGTCGCCGGGCAGGGCGCTCCAGACCTCGTCGACATCGAGATCGGCAAGTTCGCCCGATACGTCAAGACCGAGGACAACGTCCACCTGCTCGACCTGACCGCCGAGGTCGCGCCGTACCTGCCTGACCTCGTCGCCACACGCATGGCGCCATACCAGGCGTTCGGGAAGCAACTGGGCCTCGACTACCACCTCGGCGCCTACGTGATGTTCTACAACAAGGCCTTGCTGGACCAGGCCGGCATCGACGCCGACGCCATCAAGACCTGGGACGACTATGTCGCCGCAGGCAAGAAGTTCAAGGAAGCGAACCCCGACAAGGCCTGGACGGCCGTCGAGTCCCGGTCGGTGTTCTCGGGATACGGCCTCATGTACCAGAAGGGCGGTCACGTCTATGACGCGGACGGCAACCTGGTGCTGGACAGCGCCGAGAACGCTGAGGCGCTCCAGTTCATGGCCGACCTCGTGAACGTCGAGGGCATCGCCGTCGAGGCGACCGCCGGGGACATCAACTCCGCCGAGTTCCAGGCGGAGTTCACCAACGGGAACATCGCGTCGATCTGGATGCCGCAGTGGTACATGACCCGGTTCCCGGACAACATGGCGTCGCTGTGCGGCAGCATGATCGTCCGCCCGATGCCCCTGTGGGAGGAGGGTGGCTTCACGACGACGATGGGTGGCGGGACCGGCACGGCCGTGACCGACCAGACGCCAGAGGCCGAGCAGGCGCTGGCCAAGGAGTTCCTGGCGTTCTCGAAGCTCACCTTCGACGCGCAGAAGGCGCTCTACACGGACCTCGGGTTCGACCCCTATCGGCCGGACGTCTACGATGATCCCGCGCTCCTCGCCTCCGACGAGTGCTTCAGCGGCGAGGTGCCGTTCGAGATCCTCAAGAGCCAGCTCGGGAACGTGGCGCCGGAGTACACCGGGCCGCTCTACCCGGAGGCTCGCACCATCCTGTCCGAGCAGATCATGCCCGCGATCGTCAATGACGGGCGACCAGCGGCCGAGGGTCTGGCAGAGGCACAGACCTTGACCTTGGCCCAGCAGTAGCCTGGGTGCGAACCAGCCGGGCGGCGACGTGCGTCGCCGCTCGGCGATCGCCGAGAGCGGAGTGATCCCGTGACCGGAGCCACGACAGGTACCGGGGACGCACGAGTGTCCTCGGCTGCCCCAGTCAGACGGCGTCGCCTCTCGCTGTTCGATGCGCGTCTCGCCCCGTTCGTCTTCCTGCTTCCGTTCATGGCGGTCTTCGTCGTCTTCCGGATCTGGCCGGTGGTCCAGGCGGTGGAGATGAGCTTCCAGGACGTGAAGGGCCTGACGGGCAACGACTGGGTGGGCCTGGAGAACTACCAGGGCGTCTTCGAGAACCCGCAGTTCCTGCAGGCGCTGTCGAACACCTTCGTGTACACCATCATGACGCTCATCATCCTGATCCCTATCCCCCTGGCGCTGTCCGCGCTGCTCGACCGGGGTCGGACGTACCGGCCATTGGTCTGGCGCATCTCGATGTTCATCCCGGCGCTGGCGTCGCTCGTGGTGGTGAGCTTCATCTTCCGGGTGATCCTGTCCGAGAAGGGCCTCGTCAACACCACGTTGGGGGCGCTCGGCCTGCCACCCCAGCCCTGGCTCACAGCAGCGTCGCTGGCGATCCCGTCACTGCTCATCATCGCCACGTGGCGCTGGGTGGGCGTCAACATGCTGTACTTCAACAGCGGCTTGGTGAACATCGCAAGGGAACTCTACGAATCGGCGTCCATCGACGGGGCGAAGGCCACCCAGCAGTTCCGATACATCACCGTCCCGCTCATGCGCCCCACGATCATCTTCGTCCTCATCATCTCCGTGATTGGCGGCTTCCAGCTGTTCGTGGAACCGTTCCTCCTGTGGGGCGGCGGGAACTCACCGTCGGGTGCGGGGACGTCGGTCGGGTTGCTCATCTATCGCACGGCGTTCACGTCAGCGAAGTTCGGTGACGCGGCTGCCATGGGTGTGGTGCTCGCGTTCATCATCTTCATCGTGTCCGTGGTCGTGTTCCGCCTCTTCGGCGGCACCAAGGCGCTCCGATGACGCGGGGTCCGGATCGCAGGGCGAAGCCGACGCAGGTCCCCGTCGGCTCGAACCCGCCTTGGAGCAAGCTGGTCATCCTGCTCCTGTTCATGGTGCTGGCCGTCACCTTCCTCATCCCGATGTACTGGATGGTGGTGAGCTCGTTCCGAGAGCAAAGCTCGCTGTTCGAGGATTTCAACCAGCTGCTGCCCGCCGGGTTCACCGTCGAGAATTACGTCCGCCTGTTCCAGGAGCAGCCGTACGCGCAGTGGTTCCTGAACTCGGTCATCCAGTCGGCCGGCTTCGCGGCGCTCACGGTCGCGCTCTGCACCATGGCGGGCTACGCCCTCGCCAAGTACCGGTTCCGTGGCAACAACGCCCTGTTCCTGGGCGTCCTCGCATCGCAGATGATCCCGTTCAACCTGCTCATCGTGTCACTGTTCTTCATCATCATCCAGCTGGGCCTCAAGGAGACCTATTGGGGCGCGATCATCCCGCTTGCTGCGAGTCCCGTCGGGCTGTTCTTCATGCGCGTCTATTGTGCGAGCGTCAACGACGAGATGATCGATTCGGCACGCGTGGACGGAGCCAACGAATACCGCATCTTCTGGAGCATCGCGCTGCCCAACCTGCGCCCAGGACTCGCGACCATGTTCATCCTCTTCGCTCTCGAGTATTGGAACAACCTGCTGTGGCCGCTGATCGTCTTCCTCAAGAAGGACAACTTCCCGCTCGCCGTGGGCCTTGCGGGCATGATCAGCCAGTATCGGATCCAGTACGACCTGCTGCTGGCCGGCTCGGCTCTGGCGACACTGCCGATCATCGGTCTGTTCTTCCTGCTCCGGCGGCAGTTCATGGAGGGTGCCTCGTTCACCGGTACCGGCGTGCAATAGATCCTGGCGGTCGCGCGCGTCGCGCACGAGAACACGAGGTCCGATACCGGGCATGAATGATCGCTACGCAACCATCCGGGACGCCGCAGCGAGCGCGTCACGCGCCATCGCGGAGGCGGGTCTGGTGCTGCTGGCGTTCGGTAACGCGAGCGCGGTCGACCGTGCGCGCGGGGTGTTCGCCATCAAGCCCAGCGGCATCCCCTGTGCGTCGGTCACACCCGAGCAGTGTGTCGTCGTCGCCATCGAGGATGGAGCGATCGTGGCGGGCGACCTCCGTCCCTCGAGCGACGAGCCGACGCATCGGCTGCTGTACCAGCGCCTCCCCGGCATCGGCGGCGTGGTCCACACGCATTCGGCCTCCGCGACCGCCTGGGCGCAGGCGGGACGAGCCATCCCCTGCCTGGGCACCACGCATGCCGACCACTTCCGGGGCGAGGTGCCCGTGACCCGCGCGCTCACCGACGCCGAGGTCGATGGCGCGTACGAATGGAACACCGGGCTGGTCATCGCGGAGCTGTACGGGGACGGCGCGCTCGACCCGGCCGAGGCGCCGGGCGTGCTCGTGCGCTCCCACGGGCCCTTCGTCTGGGGATGTGACGCGGCGGAGGCTGCCGTCCACGCCGAGGCCGTCGAGACGGTGGCGCGGATCGCGGCGGCCACGCTCGCCATCGAGCACACGACCGCGTCCCTCGGCGCACGCCTGACTGCGCGACACTTCGACCGCAAGCATGGCGCGAACGCCTACTACGGTCAGCGAGCGGAGGTCGAGGGATGACGGGGATGCGCACGGCGATCGGCGTGGACTTCGGGTCGGAATCCGCGCGTGCCGTGCTGGTGGACGTGGCCACGGGTCGGGAGCTCGCCTCTGCCGTGGCGCCGTTCGCGCACGGGGTCATCGAGGACGCCCTGCCGGACGGTGGCCCTCCCCTCCCCGCCGACTGGGCGCTCCAGGACCCCGACGACTACGTCGCATCACTGGGCGTGACGGTGCGCGAGGTGCTGCGCACGAGCGGTGTCGACCCCGCTGACGTGGTGGGTGTGGGCATCGACTTCACGGCCTGCACGATGCTCCCCACGACCGCCGACGGCACGCCCCTGTGCCGGCTCCCCGAACTGCGCTCCGAGCCGCACGCCTGGGTCAAGCTCTGGAAGCACCACGCGGCGCAGCCCGAGGCGGACCGCATCAACGCCCTCGCCGAGGAGCGTGGCGAGCCGTGGCTCCCGCGGTACGGCGGTCGGACGTCGTCGGAGTGGTTCCTCGCCAAGTCGCTCCAGATCCTCGACGAGGCCCCGTCGGTCTACGCGGCTGCCGACCGGCTCATCGAGGCTGCCGACTGGATCGTGTGGCAGCTGACGGGCGAGGAGACGCGCAACAGCTGCACCGCGGGCTACAAGGCCCAGTGGTCCCGGCGCGAGGGGTTCCCGAGCGTGGAGTACCTCGGTGCGCTCGACCCGCGGTTCGCGGACCTCGTGGACACGAGGATGTCCCGAGACGTCCAGGCCATCGGCGAGCGTGCCGGTGTCGTGAGCGCGGCGGCTTCCGGCTGGACCGGCCTGCGCCCCGGGACGCCGGTCGCCATCGCCAACGTCGACGCCCACGTGTCCGTGCCCGCATGCGGCGTGACCACACCCGGGACCATGGTCGCGGTCATGGGCACCAGCACCTGCCATCTCGTGCTCTCGGCCGACGAGCGGGTCGTCGCGGGTGCCTGTGGCGTGGTCGAGGACGGCATCATCCCCGGGCTGTTCGGTCACGAGGCGGGCCAGGCCTCCGTGGGTGACCTGTTCGGCTGGTGGGCCCGCCAGGTGGCAGGCAGCGCCGAACCCGGCGCGATCCATGCGGAGCTCGAGGCGGCCGCGGCCACGCGGCGGCCGGGCGAGACGGGGCTCGTGGCCCTCGACTGGTGGAACGGCAATCGCTCCATCCTCGTCGATGCGGACCTCACGGGCCTGCTGCTCGGCGCCACGCTCGCCACCACCGCTGGCGATGTGTACCGGGCGATGCTCGAGGCCACCGTCTTCGGGACCCGGGTCATCGTGGAGGCCTTCGAGGATGCCGGCGTCGCGGTCGACAGCATCGTGGCAGCCGGCGGCCTCCCCTACCAGAACCGGCTGTTGATGCAGCTGACCGCCGACATCACGGGTCGCGAGGTGCGCGTCGCGGGGACCAGCCAGGCCGGTGCGCTCGGGTCGGCGATGTTCGGCGCGGTCGCGGCGGGCGCCGCGGCCGGTGGCTACGACACCATCACTGACGCCGCGGCGCGGATGGCGCACCTCGGTCCCGACGTGCATCGCCCGAACGCGGGCGACCGGGCGACATGGGACGAGGCGTACGCCATCTATCGGGAGCTTCACGACACGATGGCGCAGCCTGGTTCGCCCATGCGGCGGCTGCGCGCGCTCCAGGGCCGGGTCCGCATGGAGGTCGGAGGAGGACGATGACGAAGGCGTTCGCGGATGCCACGGTCTGGTTCGTCACGGGCAGCCAGCACCTGTACGGCGCGGATGCGCTGCGCCAGGTCGCCGATGATGCCGCGGTCATCGCCCAGGGACTCGATGGCGCGGAGGCCGTACCGGTACGGGTCGTGCTCCAGCCGGTCGTCACCGATCCCGACGGCATCCGCCGTCTGCTGGAAGCCGCGGACGCCGATCCCGCGTGCCTGGGCGTCGTCGCCTGGATGCACACGTTCTCGCCCTCGAAGATGTGGATCGCCGGGCTGCGCTCATTGCGCAAGCCGCTCGCCCATCTCCACACGCAGCTGAACGCCGAGCTGCCGTGGGCGACCATCGACATGGACTTCATGAACCTCAACCAGTCGGCACACGGGGACCGCGAGTTCGGCTACATGCTCACGCGGCTCCGGATCCCGCGCACCACGATCGTGGGCCACTGGCAGGATCCGCTGGTCGCGGCGCGGCTCGCCGACTGGGCCCGTGCGGCGGCGGGGATCGCCGAGGCCCGGCGACTCCGGGTCTGCCGCTTCGGCGACAACATGCGCCAGGTGGGCGTGACCGAGGGCGACAAGACCGAGTTCCAGGTCCGGCTCGGTGTCTCGGTCGACGGCTGGGGCGTCAACGACCTGGTGACGGCCATGCACGAGGCACCGGCGGCGGATGTCGATGCGGTCGTCGCGGACTGCCTCGAGCGCTATGAGGTGGTGCCCGACCTGCGTCGCGGCGGGGCACGCCACGAGTCCCTCCGGGAGGCGGCTGCCATCGAGATCGGCCTCCGGTCCTTCCTGGCCGCGGGCGGCTATCAGGCCTTCACCGATACCTTCGAGGACCTCGGTGAGCTGCCGCAGCTGCCCGGGCTCGCGGTCCAGCGGCTGATGGCCGATGGCTACGGCTTCGGTGGAGAGGGTGATTGGAAGACCGCCACCCTCGTGCGCCTGCTCAAGGTGATGGCCACCGGCCTCCCGGGAGGCACGTCGTTCATGGAGGACTACACGTATCACCTGGCTGGCCCGCGGCCGCGGATCCTGGGAGCGCACATGCTCGAGGTGTGCCCGTCGATCGCGGGCGACCGGCCGAGCTGCGAGATCCATCCGCTGGGCATCGGCGGCAAGCCCGATCCAGTTCGCCTGGTGTTCACGGCACGGCCGGGTCCGGGCATCGTGGTCGGGCTCGTGGACCTCGGCGACCGGCTGCGACTGGTCGCGAACGAGGTGGACCTGGTCGAACCGAACGAGCCCCTCCCCCGCCTGC
>CAZYTQ010000102.1:0-12259 GCA_964650135.1 uncultured Anaerolineaceae bacterium
ACCGATACCGCGAAGGTCGGCGCCTGGCAACGCGCGAAGGCCGAGCAAAGTCCCAGGCAGCTCGCTACCACCACCTCGGGCCGACGGGTGCTGGTGACGGGCAAGGCGAAGGGGGTCGATGTCGATGGCGGTCGGACCACCGTGCGCTCCCGGAAGGTCAAGCTCCCGGCCAAGGGCCAGGCGACGCTTCGGCTCAGGTACTGGGTGGGCATGTCCGCGTCGGCGAGCCCGGACGACCGTTTCCGGGTCCGGCTCGTGCGGCCATCGAACGGCAAGGTCCTGGCCACGGCGTTGACGGTGGCTGGCACCGGCACCGCACGCACACCCGCCTGGAAGACGTTGACGTATCGGATCCCCGCGAGCCTGCGGGGGAAGAACGTGGCCATCGAGCTGGTGGCGGTCGATGCCAAGCCGGACGCCACGGTCGAGGCGGGCGTGGACGACGTGCGCATCACGGTCGCGGGATCCTGAGCAGCCCACGACCCGGCCGGCAGGACGGGAGTGGTCGGGGCGTGCCGGACCGGCTACGATGCCGGGCACGGATGACCGGTGGAGGAGCCGGTCGCGATCGATCACCGGAACAGCCCGGCCGACCCAGTGCCGTGCCCCGGAAGACAGGAGGAACGCATGCGGAGGACCCGGGTCACAACGCTGGCGGCCGTCGTGGCCGCGACCAGCATGGTCGCGGCCGGAGCGGTCAGCGCACAGAGCCCCGGTGCGGGCTGGACGGTCGGCGTCGTCACGGACGTCGGCACGCTCGATGACCGGAACTTCAACCAGTACTCCTGGGAGGGTGCCGAGCTCGGCGCCCAGGCGATCGGCGGCACCGCCACCAGCATCGTCACCCAGAACTCGGCGGACTACGCCCGGAACATCCAGACGTACGTCGACCAGGGCACGAACGTCATCGTGACCGTGGGCTTCGCGCTCGGTGCGGACACCGCGGCCGCCGCCAAGGCCAACCCCGATGTCTTCTTCATCGGTGTCGACCAGGGCGTGTGCGTCGATGCCGAAGGCAACAACGACCCGACCTTCACGTGCGCCGGCGACCCGGCGACCCTCCTGCCCAACTACCAGGGCCTGGTGTTCGCGGAGGCGCAGCCCGGGTATCTCGCGGGCATCGTGGCCGCCAACGTGAGCAAGAGCCAGCACATCGCCGTCATCGGTGGCGCGGCGTTCATCCCGGCCGTCAAGAACTACGCCGAGGGCTATGCGGCCGGCGCCCGGTCCGTCAACCCGGACATCAAGGTCGAGATCGAGTACGTCTCGGACGACCTCAACAAGGCCTTCAACGACCCGGCCGGGGGCAAGGCGTTCGCCGAACAGCTGCTGAGCCTCAACACGGACGTGGACGTCCTGTTCCAGGCCGCGGGCAAGACCGGCAACGGCGTGCTCCAGGCGGCCTGCGAGGCCAAGGCTGCCAACCCCGACTTCTGGGGCATCGGGGTGGACGTGGACCAGTTCCTGTCGACCCCCGAGAGCTCCGCGTGCATCCTGACCAGCGCAGAGAAGAAGCTGTCCAATGCGGTGAGCGCAGCGGTCCAGGCGGCCGCGGCCGGCACCTCGGTGGGTGGCAGCTCGGTGTACAACGCCGCGAACGACGGTATCGGCCTCTCGCCGTACCACGACCACGAGGCAGCCGTCTCCGCCGACGTCCAGGCAGCGGTGGATGCCGCATACCAGGCGATGGCCGCCGGCACGCTGGACCCGCTGGGTACCCCGGCTCCCTGAGTCCGGAGCCCCTCGGGCACCGTATCCGGAACCCCTTCGGACGGGCCGACCACCTGGTCGGCCCGTCCGCGCATCCCGGAGCCTGACGCGCCGCCATGACCGAGCCGAACCCGGCCGTCCCCGACCAGGTCGTCGTGCCCACCGATCCGCCGCTGACACCTGCGGTCGAGACGATCGCGCCAGCCATCGCGGGTGATGCGGTCGTGGCGCCATCGCTGGAGATGCGGGGCATCACCAAGCGGTACCCGGGCGTGGTCGCCAACGACCACATCGACCTCACGGTGCGACCCGGCGAGATCCACGCCCTCCTGGGCGAGAACGGCGCCGGCAAGTCCACCCTCATGAACATCCTGTACGGGCTCGCCCGACCGGACGAGGGCGAGATCCTGCTCGATGGCGAGCGGGTCGACATCAGCGGACCCACCGATGCCATCCACCGGGGCATCAGCATGGTCCACCAGCACTTCATGCTCATCCCCGTGCTCAGCGTGGCCGAGAACATCCTGCTGGGCGAGGAAGAGCTGCGCGCGGGCATCTTCCTGGACCGCAAGGAGTCACGCCGACGCATCCGCGAGCTGGGCGACCGGTTCGGCTTCGACATCGACCCCGACGAGAAGGTCGGGCGGCTGTCCGTCGGCTGGCAGCAGCGGGTCGAGATCCTCAAGGCGCTGTACCGCGACGCCCGCATCCTGGTGCTCGATGAGCCCACCGCGGTGCTCACGCCCCAGGAGACGGAGGAGATCTTCGCGGTCCTGCGACGCCTCGCCCAGGACGGCCACAGCATCGTGTTCATCAGCCACAAGCTGTATGAGGTCATGGCCATCGCCGACCGGATCACGGTCATCCGACGCGGCAAGGTGGTGGGCGAGCGCCTCCCTGCCGCCACCGATGAGGATGACCTCGCCGAGCTGATGGTCGGTCGCGAGGTGCAGCTGACCGTCGACCGGGGCGTGAGCCATCCGGGCGATGTCATGCTCGAGGTGCGTGGCCTCGACGCGCGCAACGACCGCGGCCGGGTCGTCGTCCATGGCGTCGACCTGGAGGTCCGGGCGGGCGAGATCCTGGGCATCGCCGGTGTCGCGGGCAACGGCCAGGACGAGCTCGTGGAGGCCATCACCGGTCTCCGGCGCGCTGCCGCCGGCACCATCACGCTCGCCGGTGAGGACATCACGGCGGCTGGCCCACGCGACCTGCATGACCGGGGCGTGGCGTTCGTGCCCGCCGACCGACATCGCTTCGGGGTCATCCTGTCGTGGCCCCTCGCCGACAACCTGGTGCTCACGGACTACCACAACCCCCCGTACTCGCGGGGGTTCGTGATGGACGAGGGCGCGATGCGCGAGCGGGCCATCGAGGCCATCGAGCAGTTCGACATCCGGACCCCCGGACCGGATGTGCAGGTCGGCACGCTGTCCGGCGGCAACCAGCAGAAGGTCGTCGTGGCGCGGGAGTTCGACCGCGAGCTGCGGCTGCTGGTGCTCGACCAGCCGACGCGGGGTCTCGATGTGGGCAGCGTCGAGTCGATCCATCGCCAGGCGATCGCGAAACGCGACGCCGGCACGGCGATCCTGCTCGTGTCCGCGGAGCTGGACGAGGTGCTGGAGCTGTCCGATCGGATCGCGGTCATGTATCGCGGCCGCATCGTGGCGGTGGTCGATGGGCGCACCGCGCAACGCGACGAGGTGGGGCTGCTGATGGCGACCGGTGGCGCGGCGCCGGGCGCCGCAGGCACCGGCGCCGCAGGTTCGCCGGGCGCAGGGCCGCAGGCATGATCGCCCGCCTCCGCGACGAGCTGCTGATCCCCGTCCTCGCGATCGTCATGGGCCTCGTGGTGGGCGCCGTGATCATGATCGTGACCAGCCCGCTCATCGACGGCAGCCTCCAGCTGGACCTGCCGGTGAAAGCGTACGGCGCGCTCATCGATGGCTCCATCGGCTCGACCAATGCCATCGTCCAGACGCTCGTGGAGGCGACGCCGCTGGTGCTCGCCGGTCTCGCCGTGGGACTGGGCTTCAAGGCGGGCCTGTTCAACATCGGCGCCCAGGGACAGTTCCTGATGGGAGCGCTGGGCGCGGTCGTGGTGGGCGGCTGGCTGGCCGGTGTGTCGCCCTGGATCGCGGTGCCGCTCGCGCTGCTGGCCGGACTCGCGGCAGGCGCCGCCTATGGCTTCATCCCGGGTGCGCTCAAGGCATTCACCGGTGCGCATGAGGTGGTCACCACCATCATGCTCAACTACATCGCGCTGTACATCCTCGCGTACCTCATCACCGGTCCCCTGCGCGATCCGTTCGCGACGTTCGCGCGGACCGTCGATGTGGGCAACGCCGCGCTGCCGTTGCTGCCGGAGACCCGCAACGGGCACGTGGGCATCCTGCTCGCGGCCGTGGCGGTACCGGCCGTGTGGTGGCTGCTGTATCGCAGCACCCTCGGCTTCCAGATCCGGGCCGTGGGGGCGAACCCCGACGCGGCACGCTACGCGGGCATGCGGCCGCGGGCGCTCATCGTGCTCACGATGACCTTGTCCGGCCTCCTGGCGGGCCTCGCGGGGGCCATCCAGATCCTGGGCCTCACCAGGCACATGCCCATCGGCTACGCGAGCAGCATCGGCTTCGACGCCATCGCGGTCGCGCTGCTGGGGCGGTCGCATCCGCTGGGCATCCTGCTCGCGGCGCTCCTGTTCGGGGCGATGCGTGCCGGCTCCGGCCTGATGCAGGTCCGCGCCGGTATCCCGGTCCAGATGATCGACGTGCTCCAGGGCGTGATCCTGTTCTTCCTCGCCGCGGACGTCATCCTGCGCTGGCTGTTCCGCATCCGCGCACGCGGCTCCGGGATGGACCAGGAGACCACCGTCACCCGCAGCTACGGGGGGCAGACGAGCATCTGATGGAGGTCCTCTACGGCATCCCCATCGTGGGGCTCGCCTTCCAGCTGGTGGCCTACCTGGTCCAGGTGCTGCCGCTCATCGCGCCCATCATCGTGGTGCTGGCCACCCCGATCGCGTTGGGTGCCATGTGTGGCTTCATGAACGAGCGCTCGGGCGTCGTCAACATCGGCATCGAGGGCATGATGCTGGCCTCGGCGTTCACGGGCTGGGTCGCGGCCGCCACCATGACCGCGCTGTTCCCGGGCCAGACACCCATCGCCGGGCTCTTTGGCGCCACGCCTGCGCTGATGGTGGGCGTCCTCGTGGCCATCGCGACCGGGATGCTCGTCTCGGCGGCCCATGCCTGGCTCAGCATCTCCGTACGCGCCGACCAGATCATCAGCGGCACCATCATCAACATCGTGGCCGTGGGCATCACCGGCTACCTCAACATCCTCATCAGCGGCAACTCACCCCAGACCGCCGGGTCGTTCCGGGCGTGGGTCCCACCGCAGGCGCTCATGGACCTGCCGTACGTGGGTTGGCTGTTCGATGCGTTCCTCAACCAGGGACCCATCGTGCTCACGATGCTCATCATGGCCGTGGTGCTCCAGGTGCTCCTGTTCCGGTCCCGCTGGGGGCTCCGCACACGCGCCGTGGGCGAGCACCCCAAGGCCGCCGAGACGCTGGGCGTGGACGTCATCCGGCTGCGCTACCGGAACGTCATCCTGGGCGGCATCTTCGCGGGTCTTGCGGGCGCCTGGTTCACGCTGGAATACGGCAACAGCTTCCAGAGCGGCATGACCAATGGGCGCGGCTTCATCGCGCTGGCGGCACTCATCTTCGGGCGGTGGACGCCCATCGGGGCGCTGGGTGCGGCGCTCCTGTTCACCTCGTCGGAGGCGATCGGCACGGCCATCCGGTTCCAGCCGCCGTCGGGTGACCTGGCACAGCTCGGTGACCTGCTATCCGGCGTGCCGAGCCAGGTGTTCAGCGCGCTCCCCTATCTGGTCACGATCATCGTGCTCGCCGGGGTCGTGGGCCGGAGCCTCCCGCCGGCGGCGGTCGGCAAGCCGTACCAACGCGAGGGGGCCTCGTGAGTCGGTCCTTCGACGGGCTCATCGGCGATCCGCCCATCCGGATGGTCGACGAGGATGGAGCCGATGATCGGGTGCGGGTGCGCGACCTCATGGACCTGCACGAGGGCCGATGGCAGGTGCCCCTGCTCGACGGGGCGACCGTGACCGCGGCCCTGGCCGCGGCGCGGCGCATCGCCGTCGTGGGGGCGTCGCCCGACCCCACACGACCGTCCAACGGCGTGATGCGGACCCTGCTCGACGCGGGCTACGACTGCGTGCCCGTCAACCCGAACGCCGCGGAGGTGCTGGGTCGTGCGACCTATCCCACGCTGGAGGCGGCGGTGGCGGCGACAGGGTCGGTGGATCTGGTGGATGTGTTCCGTCGCTCGTCCACGACACCGCCCGTGGCACGCAGCGCGGTGGCGGTCGGCGCGCGCGTCCTGTGGCTCCAGCTGGGGGTCGTGTCGTGGGAGGCAGCCCGCATCGCCCACGACGGAGGCCTCGCGGTCGTGATGGACCGCTGCACCGCCATCGAGCTGCGCCGGATCCGCTGACCAAGCGCTCCACCGCGATCGAGCGTCGCGCACCGGTCGCCTGGGCCCAGGCCCGGCGTGGCCGGTCGCTCACTCGTAGGCGGGACGGAGACCCTCGATCATCGGAAAGTGGCGCACGTTCCGGGTGAGGAGCCTGGCATCGAGTCGCTGCGTCGCTGCGGCGACCAGGTAGTCGACGATGTCGATCCCCGAGTGCGACCGACGATATCGGGCAGCAAGCTCCCCGGCCGCGTCCGCGAGCTCGATCGTCACGTCCTGCCAACGGAGCGAGTCAAGGAGGGTCCGGGTCCGATCCAGCTCCGATGCCTGCGCGCCTCCCAGGACCTCGGTGCGCACCACCGGGATACCCCACAGCTCATCACCCCGCACGATCACCTCGCGCAAGCACGCACGAGCGCCCTCGTGGCCGCGGAGCTGGTCGATCAGGACGGTCGTATCGACCATGACGATGGCCACGGTCAGCCCTCCGTCCCGTCAGGACCCTCTGGGTCGTCAGGATCATCGATGCCCAGCCGTGCGATCCGACCGGTCCGTAGGCCGGCCAGGATCTCCTCGGTGCTCTCGGTGCGATCCTTCCAGATCCCCGCGGTCGCCTCGAGCGCTGCAAGACGCTCCTCGATATCCGTGTCCCGGAGGTAGGTCGCCTCGATCGCCTCGCGGATGAGGTGCGACCGGGTGTGGCCGGTCCGACGCGCTGCAGCATCGAGCACCGCGCTCTCACGAGCTGTCAGGTAGATCTGCGTCCGTTCCATGATGTACGTATACATCGTGGTTGCCGCACCGTCAACAGCCCCCATGGCTGACGGCAACGAGACGGGAGACGGGAGACGGGAAGCGTTCAGCGCTCGCTGCCGAGCCGGCGCATCATCATCGCGGGACCCGAACCACGGGTCTGCGGTTCTGTCCGGCTCGGCCACAGGCGCTGACGCGGTCGATCAAGTAGGCGCCCGACACGAATCGATCGGCGGTCGCTACCTCTGGTCCATCTGGTTCGACACCGAGACGCACGAACGACCAGGCACGAACCTCGAGGGCAGCCTCGGCGCACCTTGAGCAGTACACCGCTACTAGGGTCACGGCCAACTCGGCGCGGACGCGCCTGCCGCACTCGCAGCCATGCAACGGGCTGCGGGCCTATCGCCCGCGACGCCCACGCCTCGTGACGACCCCATGTCCTGGATCCCGGCTGTCGCGCGTATCACTGGTGATGGGAGGACGACCGCTCCCACGACCGACCGGGGCGCGGCTTCGTTCCGCCCTCGACGCCTGGCTGGAGAACCTCCGTGCCCATACCGGATCGACTGACCCTCATCCTGGCCATCGTGGCGCTCGCCTTGGCCTCCGCCATGCCCGCACGAGCCGAGGAACCGGTCACCAACACCGCGGTCGACACCATGGCGTCCGGCTGCGAACCCGCCCACGGCATCCAGGTCAGTGACGAGTACCGGACCTACGAGGAGGTCTCCATGGAGCCGTCGGAGCCGATCCTCGACGGGCGGCCAGGGACCAGCGTCGACGAGATGCGTGCGGCCGGTTTCGAGGCGCCCGTCCTGGGCGATCGGTTCGGCCTCGACATCCTGCACGTGAGCCATCACCTGCATCGGCGCACCGGGATGGGGTCCGGCGTCATCTACTTCGGCCGCGAGCCCCTCAGCGCTGAGACGACGCTGCATGACGTGCTGATCTCGGGCGGAGCACGCGTGGATGAGCAGATCACACCGACTGACCTCACCGTGACCGAGCGCGTCGATCGACTGCGCGATGAGTACGAGATCGTCTTTGGCTCTGGGCGCACCACCGACGCCTGGATCGGCACACACCCAGGACTCGTGGTCCGCGGCGACGAGGTGGTGCAGGGCCGCCGGTTCTACAACGTCCTGCTCGTGACCGACCAGGGCCACATCATCGGCCTCCTGACCGGTGTGCCGACAGCCGACGAAGCGGTCGATCAGGCACGCTCGCTGGTCTGTCCGCGACCCGGACCTCATCCTCCGGCCATTCCCCGAAGTCCCGCTCTGGAGGGCCTCTGCGTATCCACATCGAGCCGCGTGTCGAGACTCCCGTCCCGGACGCAGGACTCGTATCACAGGAGGGGCGTATGAAACGGACCCTGATGGCATCCAGCGCCATCACCGTCATCCTGGCGGCGCTGCTCTCGGTCGCCACCGCCTCGAGCGCCCTCGCGTGCTCCAACAATGGCGGTGCTCGATACGTGACCAGTGCCGAATACAACTACGGCCTGCGATCCGATATAGATTTCGAAGCGCACACGGCTCCGTCGGGGAAGACGCTCGTTCGACGACTCGAGATTCGTGACCCCGATACCAACCGCGCCATGGGCTGGGGAACATACAAAGGTGCAGCCTGGGCGATGTGCCCTGCAGATTCCTCCAACTGGAACGTATTCGCGTTCTACCACATCGACGCCGTCGGTGACCGATGCATTCGAGACGACGACTTCGGCGCCGTCAGCAACAACGCGCAGAACGTGGCCATGAAGCTCAGCTGGGGCAGCGCCTGCGGATCCCCTGGCCTTTGGCGCTTCTACCTCCATGGCGACCGCAAGTACTGCCTGAGTATCAGCACCATCGTGCCACCCGGCAAGGGTCGTGTCATCTCGCGCCTCGAGCCCGCGGCGACCAACGCCAATATCGACGTCCGGTTCACGGAGATCGATCGCCTCAAAGGGGACGGCACGTGGACGTCCGTGTCCAATGCGACCGGCTGCGCCGGTCCCACATACCGTGTCCGCGAGATCAGCGCGGACGATGTCTGGCTGGAGAAGATCCCGTGACTCTACCGAACCGAATCACCCGCATCCTGACCACCGTGGCGTTCGCATCGGCGTTGGCCACGCCCGCCGTGGCTGCCGGACCCGCCGTCGTGGGGCAAGCGGCCACGGACGATGGCTGCGGCCCAGCCAGCGGTATCGAAGTCAGCCAAGAGCATCGGTCATACGAGCAGACGTCGATGGAGTCGGCGGAGCCGGTGCGCCACGGTCGCCCAGGAGTTGACATCGACGAGATGCGGTCAGCTGGCTTCACGGCGCCCGTCTTGGGCGAGAAGTTCGGCCTCAGCGTCCAGCGCGTGAGCTACCGCCTGGACCCGAACACAGGTATGGGATCTGGCGTGGTGTATCTTGATGAGGGACCCATCGTCCGCGACACCACCCTGTACGACGTGCTGGTCGCCGGCGGGGTACGAGTCGACGAGGTCGTCACACCCGACGGCCCTACAGCAGCGCAACGCGTCGCCGCCATGCGGAATGACTTCGAGTTCATGCTCGGTCCCGGACGGACCACCGACATCCAGATCGGGCCGTATCCGGGAGTGGTGCTGCGCGGCGACGAGATGGTAGAGGGGCATCGCTTCTACAGCGTTTGGTTCGCCACGGGTCGCCAGCACAGCTTCGCTCTGTTGACGGGGGCCCCTACTGCTGACGAAGCGGTCGACCAAGCCCGCTCGCTAGTCTGCGACTGAGCAACTCATCAAGGGCGGGTGAGCGACCCCCAGGGCCGCCATCCCCGCCCTCCCGCACCCGATGCCCCGTGAACGCCTGCGGTGCGCATGGGCAGTAGCATGCCGAACCGACCGGATGAGCGAAAGGGATGGCCATCGCACGGGAGTTGACGCCGCCATTCGCGCTCGACGACCGCCGCGACGACGACCTTGTCGCTGCGGCCCGGCGTGACCTGCGCGCCTTCGGAATCCTGTACGAGCGGCACATGCCACGTGTCTATGACTACCTGCGGGCGCGCGGAGCCACACCAGAGGATGCAGCGGACCTAACCGCGATGACCTTCGAACGAGCCATGACCCATCTCGACACCTACCGCACCGATCGCTCCGGCGTGCTGCCCTGGCTGCTGCGGATCGCACGTAACGCCTGGGTCGACCAGCACCGGCGACAACGGATCCGGCTCCTGCCGATCTTGGCCGCCCAGCGCATGTCCGACCCTCGTCCGGGACCCGATGATCAGTTGGTCACGTCAGAGCAGAATCGATGGGTCCGGTCCTTGGTGGCGAGCCTGCCCGAGCCGACTCGGGACGCCATCGCCCTGCGCTATGCGGCCGGCCTCACGAGCGCCGAGATCGCCCCGATCATCGGCAAGAGCGAGGACGCCACCAGGAAGCTCTTGGGTCGCGCGATCCAGACGATCCGCGGGAGGCTGACCGATGACGACCGAGTCTGACGATCCGGAGGTCGAGCACCTGCTCGCTGACCTCTCAGAGGGACCGCCACCGGGGATCCGGTCGGCGATCGACCACCGGGTGTACGTCGCGATGGACGCCGAGCGCACACGACGCTCGGCACGCCAGCGCTCGCCAGCGAGCCGAAGCGTCGGGCACCGAGCGCTGCCGCTCACACTGGCGGTGGGTCTCCTGGCGGTCGTGCTCGGTGCGGGACTCGTTCTGCTGACCCTGGACGACCACTCAGCACGGATCGGTGCGCCATCGCCCTCCACCGCGGTGTCCAGCACCCCGCAGCCAGGCTGCGGTCCGGCGGAGCCCATCACCGCAGAGACGACACCGTTCACCAAAGGCATGAACCCGGGGCGATCGGAGCAACGACAGGGTAGCGACGCCACCATCGACGATCTCCGGGCAGCAGACTTCATCATCCCCCTGCCTGACCTCAGTTATGGACTCGTTTTCCACCGGGTCCATTGGGAAGACCCAGCAGACCTGCGTGCTACCGTGATCCTCGGCAACGAACCCATCGACCCATATGAGCGCGACGACGAGATCCTTCGGCGGCGTGGCGTGTCCATCACCGAGCAGCAGGATACGGACGGCAGTCTCATTGAATCGATGCGTATGTCTCGGATGAGCGAGGCCGTGTATGACGTGGCGGTGGGACCACACCCAGCTATCTTGAAGCAGAGCATCCGCTGGGTCCGGGAGCAGTTCCTGTGGGAGGTCTGGTGGCACGCCGATGGTCATGACTACCAGGTCCGATCCGGCTTCGAGACGGGTGCCGAGGCGCTGGACCTCGCACGCTCCATGGTGTGCGGTACCGACATGCGCCCCCCTGATCCCTCCCCTGTCTCGTGACCGCCCCCGCAGGATGCCGGACCTCCTACCGGACGAGGAAGCCCGCCACGATGAGCACCACGCCCACGATCGCGACACCCGCCCACAGTCGTACGCGGCCGCGCAGCATGTCCTTCATCTCGTCGGCACCGGTGCGCGCCGAATCATCCACGAGCCGCGGGCCACGCCAGTCGTCGTAGCGGCGCAGGTTCGCCTCGGTCGCCTGGAGCGCTCGATAGCGAGCCAGGGGTGGCCGCACCTGCCAGATGCCCACCCCGAGCAACACCAGCCCGCCGACCCACAGCAGGAGGTTGACCGCCACGGCGTCAGCCCTGCCCGAGGAGCTCGCGGAGCAACGCGCCCACGGTCGCCGCATCCGCCTGGCCGCGTGTCTGCTTCATCACCTGGCCGGTCAGGAAGCCCATCGCCTGGGACTTGCCTGCCCGGACGTCCGCCACGGCCGCGGGGTTGGCGGCGAGCACCCCCTCCACCATGGTCCGGAGCGCCCCGGTGTCGCTGATGCGCTGGAAGCCGGCCGCAGCGACGATGGCATCGATGGTCTCGCCGGTCTCGAGGTGGCGCTGGTACGCCTCCTTGGCATTGGCGCCGGTCAGCTCGCCCGCGGTGGAGAGCTGCGACACCCGACCCAGCTCCGCGGGATCACGCTCGTCCAGCAACCCGGGCGAGCCCTTGAGCGCCCGCAGCGCGACCTCCGTGTACAGGCTCGCGGTCCGCCGTGCATCGAGGCCGGGCCGCGACGCAGCCGCCCGCTCGAAGTAGTCGCTGCCGCCTGCCACGATGGTCACCGCGTCCGCGGGCGCCAGGCCCAGCTCCGCCACGTAGCGCTCGCGACGGACCGCCGGCAGCTCCGGCATCGTCACGCGGATCGACTCCAGCCAGCCTCCATCCACACGCAGTGGCGGCAGGTCCGGGTCCGGGAAGTAGCGATAGTCGTCCGAGGACTCCTTGATGCGCATCCGGTACGTGACGCCCCGATC
>CAZYTQ010000103.1:0-1618 GCA_964650135.1 uncultured Anaerolineaceae bacterium
AGCATCGGTGCGGTGCTGCTCCAGATGGGACGTGCCCAGGAGGCCATCGCGGCCTACGACCAGGCGCTCGCACGGGTTCCCGAGGATCCGCAGGCGCTGGCCGGCAAGGCGTCCGCGCTGCTCGCGGCCGGCAAGCGGACCGAATCGGCGGATCTCGCCCAGCAGGTCGCCCAGCTGGAAGCCGAGCAGGCACGCCAGCGCGCGGAGCAGCGTGCCACCGCACACGCCGCGGCATGGACGGGCGGGCCCGAGCGGCTTCTCGCCACGGCCGAGGCCGCGCGGCGCGAGGGCCAGCCGGAGCAGGCCATCCAGGGGTTCGTGGCGGCGGCCGCGGGCTATCAGCAGCAGGGTCAGCTGGACGCCGCCCTCGACGCCTGCCAGCGAGCGCTCGGGGTGTCCCTCGGCGCCCCGCCTGCGCATCTCCAGATGGCGCGCATCTACTTCCAGCGTGGCTGGCGGGACCGGGGCGTGGAGCGGCTGTTGCTCCTGGCGCGGCTGCTGACGCTCGTCGACGATCCCGCGACGCGTGATGGCGTGCGGGAGCTCGCCCGCACCCACCAGGCCACCGAGTCGCGGCTCGCGGTGCTCGCGGCCGGCAACGTCATCTGATGGACCACGCCCGCGCGCCGGGGATGGCTCATGCCTGGGCGTCGCCAGGGAGCGCCCACCCGGTCGCTGGCTGAGGCGACCCGGCGATGGGCCAGCTGCGGGACCTGGTCGGGGGCACGTCCATCGAGCCGACCGCGGTGCTCGACGTCGTCCTCACGGCGTTGCTCATCTATGGCCTGTTCAGCCTCATCCAGGGCACCCGCGCGGTGCGCCTGGTCATCGGCGCGATCGTGCTGTATGCGGTGTACGCGCTGGCCCAGCTGCTGGACCTGCGGTTGCTCTCGGGGATCCTCGAGACGGGCGCGGTGGTCGGCCTGCTGGCGCTCGTGGTCATCTTCCAGCCAGAGCTGCGACGCGGGCTCGAGCGCATCGGACGCGTCGGCTCGATGGGCTGGGCGTTCTCCTCGTCGGGCGCGGATGGCCAGGCCGAGCGAATGGCCCGCACCCTCGCCCGCACGGCGGCGGGGCTGGCCGCGCGGCGGGTCGGCGCGCTCATCGTGGTCGAGCGGGACACGGGGCTCGAGGACGCGGCCGAGACCGGCGTCATGCTCCACGCCGACCTGACGGAGGAGCTGCTCGATTCCATCTTCATGCCTCGTGGTGCGCTCCACGACGGGGCCGTCATCGTGCGTGGTGACCGGATCCTGGCTGCCGGTGCGGTGCTGCCGCTATCCGAGATCTCGGTCCAGCAGCAGCGCTATGGCACACGCCATCGGGCCGCCATCGGCATCACCGAGCAGACGGACGCCGTGGTCATCGTGGTCAGCGAGGAGACCGGTGGCATCAGCCTGGTCGAGCGCGGCCGTGTCATCCGGGACCTGGACGAGGAGCGGTTGCGCACCGGCCTGGCGACGCTCCTCCGACCGGCGCGGGGCGCACAGCGAGCGGCGGCGGGCATCTCCGCGCTGGGCGCGCCGTTCGCGCGGGGCAAGCGACCTCGAGTGCTGCGGCGCCGTTCGGAACGACGCCCGGCGGCGACGAGCGTCGGATCGGCGACGAGCGTCGGATC
>CAZYTQ010000103.1:1718-7065 GCA_964650135.1 uncultured Anaerolineaceae bacterium
GTTCGGAACGACGCCCGGCGGCGACGAGCGTCGGATCGGCGACGAGCGTCGGATCCACGACGAACGTCGGGTCGCTGGGTGCCGCGGCGTCGGTCCCGACCGGCCCGGCACGTCCCCCACTGCCCGCGTCCGTCGAGCCATCGGAGCCGGTGGCCGCGACCACCGGCGGGGACGGCCGGTCGACGTGAAGCGCTGGTTCGACTTCCTGCTCCGGAACTGGCCCCTGAAGCTCGCGGCCATCGGCCTCGCCCTGGTGCTGTACGGCGGTGTGACCCTGTCCGAGAACGACCGGTCGTGGCCGGGCGATGTCCCCATCGAGATCCTCGACCCGCCCCAGGGCGGCGCCGTGCTCGACCTGCCGGGATCGGTCACCGGGATCCGCTATCGGGCCCCCATCGATGCTGCCGTCTCGCTCACCAACGGCTCGTTCGTGGCGTCCGTGGACCTCGGCCACGTGACGCCCGCCAACGGCGCGGCCGCGGTCACGGTGCCCGTGCGCGTGACGGCCCTCGATCCACGAGTCCAGGTCGTCGGCTTCGCGCCCCGTTCGGTGAGCCTGCGGGTGGACCAGGTCGTCACCCGTCCGCTGGCGGTCACCGTCGATCGAGGGACGGTGCCGCCGGGCCTGGCGCTCGGTCCGCCCGTCGTGGCACCCTCCACGGCCATCCTGCGTGGCGCCAGCTCGAGGGTCGCCGCCGTGCAGTCGGTGGTGGCGCGCGTGGCGGTCGATGCGAGCGGCCTCAACGTCGAGCAGGACGTGGACCTCGAGGCGATCGACGACACGGGCGCGCCGGTGCCGGGCATCGAGATCCTGCCCCAGAGCGTGCACGTGAGCATCGAGGTCGCGCGTGAGCTGGGGTATGTCACCCTGCCGGTCGTGCCGACGCTGACGGGCGAGGTCGCGAATGGTCACCGGGTGACGAGCGTCGTGGTCCAGCCCACCACCCTCACCGTGAGCGGCGAGGTCGCGACCGTCTCCGCGCTCACGTCGCTGTCCACCGAGCCCATCGACCTTGCGGGCCGTGATGCGCCGTTCGAGACGAGCGTCGCCGCGCAGCTGCCCGCGGATGTGACGGTCGTGGGTGATGCGACCCTCCGGGTCACGGTGGCCATCGAGGCCGTCGCCGGATCGCGCACCTACGAGGTCGGTATCCGCGTCGACGGGGCGCGTCGCAACCGGACGTACGATCTCTCGACCCCGAGCGCGCTCGTGACCCTCGCGGGTCCGCTGCCCACGCTCGACGCCCTCGACCCGGCTACCATCGTGGCGATGGTCGATGTCTCCGGGCTGGCTCCCGGGACGCATGAGGTGGACGTGACGGTCGAACGCATCGAAGGGCTCCAGGTGGTCGATGTCGCACCGCCGTCCATCCGGGTCCAGGTCGCGACCGCTGTGGCTCCGTCGGCGATCCCCTCGGCTCCCGTGGATGCCGTCGTGCCGGCTCCGGTCGGCAGTGCCACCCCCGATGCGCAGCCCTCCGCGGCCGCCCCGTGACCCGTCTCTTCGGCACGGACGGTATCCGGGGTATCGCCAACGTCGACCTCAAGCCCACCCTTGCGTACGCGCTGGGTCGGGCGACCGCCGCCCGCCTGCTCGTCGACCGCGGCCCGCTGCTCGTGGGCCAGGACACCCGGCGCTCGGGGGACATGCTGGTGGCGGGTCTCGTGGCCGGCGCGACCTCGATGGGCGCCGATGTGCATCGCCTGGGGGTGTGCCCCACGCCCGCGCTCTCGTTCGTGACCGGCGAGCTCGACTACGCGGCCGGCATCATGGTCTCGGCGTCCCACAACCCCGCCGACGACAACGGCCTCAAGGTGCTCGACCACCAGGGGCTCAAGCTCGATGACCGGACCGAGGACGAGCTGGAGGCGCTCCTGTGGCGGGCGGACGAGCTGACCAGCCCGACCAACGCACGCATCGGTCGTGACCTCGATGGTCATGCGGGTCTCGACCGGTACCGGGCGCATCGTGTCGGCCTGGCCGCGCTCGCCCGGGGGGATCTGCGCGTGAGCCTCGACTGTGCGAACGGCTCGGGGTGCGTGGTGGCGACCGACATCCTCGCCGCCACGGGCGGGCGGGTGAGCACCCACTTCGCTGACCCCGACGGGGTCAACATCAACCTGGCGTGTGGTGCCACGGCACCGACGGCCCTGGCCGCCATCGTGGCCCGCGAGGCCGCCGACGTCGGGTTCGCCCTCGACGGCGACGCGGACCGCTGCGTGGCCGTGGACGAGCTGGGCCACGTCGTCGACGGCGACCAGCTGCTGGGCATCATCGCGCTCGACCGGCTGGGCCGCGGCGCGCTCGCGGAGTCGACGCTGGTCGTGAGCGTGCTCTCCAACGGTGGTCTCGCCGACGTCGTGGAGCGGCAGGGTGGTCGGGTGGTGCGCACCCAGGTCGGTGACAAGTACATCCTCGACGCGATGCTCGTGACCGGAGCCGGCGTGGGCGGCGAGAAGAGTGGCCACGTCATCATCCGGGAGCACACCACCAGCGGCGACGGCATCGTCACCGCGCTCGAGGTGCTGGGCATCATGGCGCGCACCGGTCGCCGGCTCTCGGAGCTGGCCGCGGACGTGCCGCTCTACCCGCAGCAGCAGCGGGCGGTGAGCGTGCGGCACAAGGACCAGTGGGAGGCGGACCAGCGGTTCGTCTCGGCCGTGCGTGCGGCCGAGGCCGAGCTGGCGGGTCACGGCAGGGTGCTCGTCCGCCCGTCGGGCACCGAGCCGGTGCTGCGTATCATGGTCGAAGGGGAGGACGCCACGCGCGTGCTGGCGATGGCCGAGTCCCTCACGGACCTGGCCCGGGAGCGACTCGACCAGCCCACCTGAACCAGGAGGCCTGCCGGATGTGTGGCATCGTCGGCTACATCGGACCCCGTGACGCGGCACCCATCCTGCTGGAGGGCCTCTCCCGGCTGGAGTACCGAGGCTATGACTCCGCGGGCATCGCGCTCGTGACCGGCTCGGGGGAGCTGTTCGTCGAGAAGCGGGCCGGCAAGCTCGCCAACCTGCGCACCGCGCTCGTGGACGCGACGCCCAAGGCGGCCGTCGGTCTGGCGCACACGCGCTGGGCGACCCATGGCCGCCCGAACGACCTCAATGCCCATCCACACGTCGACTGCACGGGTGCCATCACGGTCATCCACAACGGCATCATCGAGGACTTCCGGGAGCTCCGGGACGGACTCCTGGCACGCGGCCACACCTTCGACTCGGAGACCGACACGGAGGTCATCGCGCACCTCGTCGAGGAGGCCTACGCGGGCGACATCGCCGAGGCGGTGCGCATCGCGCTGCGCCAGGTCCGGGGCGCGTATGCGGTCGCGGTGCTCCATCGGGACGAGCCGGATCGACTGGTCGGCGCCCGTCACGACGTACCGCTCATCGTGGGCCTGGGCGAGGGCGAGAACCTGCTGGCCTCGGACGTCGCGGCGGTCCTCGCCCACACCCGCCGGGTCGTGTTCCTCGACGAGGGGGACGTGGCCGACCTGCACGCCGGTGGTGTGCGCATCACGGACCTCGATGGACGGCTGGTCGACCGACCGGTGCACCGCATCGAGTGGTCGGTGGAGTCCGCCGAGAAGGGTGGCTATGAGCACTTCATGGCCAAGGAGATGCAGGAGCAGCCGGTGGCCATCCGCTCGGCCATCGCGGGGCGTCTCCACGAGGACGAGCTCCGGCTCGACGAGCTGGCGCCGGTCATGGACGCCATCCGGGCGGCGGATCGGGTCGAGCTCGTCGCCTGCGGCAGCGCGGCATATGCCTCGGCCATCGGCGCGCGGCTCATCGAGGAGTGGGCGGGTCTGCCGGCACGCTGGGACATCGGCTCCGAGTTCCGCTACGGACCGCCGCCGCTCGACGAGCGGACGCTCATCGTGGCGGTCACCCAGTCGGGCGAGACGGCCGACACCATCGCGCCCGTGCGCATGGCGCGTGCGGCGGGCTGTCCGGTCATCGCGGTCACCAACACCGTGGGCTCCGCCATCACCCGCGAATCGGACGCGGTGCTGTTCCTCCAGGCGGGCCCCGAGATCGCGGTCGTGGCGACCAAGACCTTCACGACCCAGGTGACGACCCTGGTGCTGCTCGCCGCGGCCATCGCGAAGGCGCGCGGCCGGCTGACCCCCGAGCACGAGCGCGAGCTGGTCGCGGCGCTGCGGGTGCTGCCGGACCAGGCGGCGGAGGCGCTCGAGCTCGCGGCGCCCGCGGCGGGTCTGGCCCGGCGCTATGTGAACTCGCGTGGCTTCATGTTCGTGGGTCGCGGGGTGACCTACCCGGTGGCGCTCGAGGGGGCGCTCAAGCTCAAGGAGGTGAGCTACGTCCACGCCGAGGGCTATGCGGCCGGCGAGCTCAAGCACGGCCCCATCTCGCTGCTCGATGCGGAGGTCCCCTTGGTCGCCATCGCGACCCGCTCGGCGCACCAGGAGAAGCTCATCAGCAACGTGATGGAGGGTCGGGCACGCGACGCCCGAGTGCTCATGGTCGCGACGCGCGGCGACGAGGGCATCCGGGAGTTCGCGGACGACATCCTGTGGGTGCCCGACACGCTCGAGGCGCTGACACCGGTGCTGGCCATCATCCCGCTCCAGCAGTTCGCGTATCACACCGCCGTCGCCCGAGGCACGGACGTCGACCAGCCCCGGAACCTCGCCAAGAGCGTCACGGTCGAATGAGCGTGCTGTGCCACGAGGTCCCGGCGTGCTCCAGCGGCCCGGCGACGAGCGTCACGGTCGAATGAGGACGTCCGAGCGTCCGGCGCCCTGATGGAGGCGCCGGCGGGCACCACCGAGCTGGGCATCGACATCATCCGGGTCGAGCGCATCAAGGACGCGCTCGCTCGCTTCGGTGACCGCTTCCCGAGACGCATCCTCACCGAGGCGGAGCACGCCTATGTCCGGGATCGGCCGGAGAACCTGGCCGGCCGCTGGGCCGCCAAGGAGGCCGTGAGCAAGGTGCTCGGCCTGGGGGTCCGGGGTGTCGGCTGGCGCGAGATCGAGATCGTGCGGCTGCCCACGGGCCAGCCCACGGTGCGGCTCCATGACCGGGCCCAGGTGCGTGCCGACCAGCTGGGCATGGAGCGCATCGCGGTGTCCATCAGCCATGAGCGGGAGTACGCGGTGGCGATCGCGTTCGGGATCCGGACCCGGGGTGGCACCTTCGTGTTCCCGGTCGACATCGAGGCGCGTCTGGATGACCGGGAGCGGCAGGTCATGGCCCGCATCCGCCGGCTGCGTGACCTCGAGGGTGGCGCGCCGGAGGGTGAGCCGGAGCCGGCTGCGTGACCCGCGATCGGGGTGCCCGCCGGTCGCGCCAGCGGCTCGATGCCGCCCTCGTGGCGTCCTTC